>JBBQBV010000049.1:0-23464 GCA_038318085.1 Solirubrobacterales bacterium | reverse complement strand
GAGCCCATCGCGGCGAGCTCGGCGAGCGCGCGGACGGCATACGGGGACTTCGCGGTGATCGAGAGCATCGCGGTCAGCCATCCTATGTGACGTGCCGACCGTCATCTCCCGCTTCGCGCCGCCCCTGGCGCTGATGGCGCTGATCTTCTTCCTGTCCGCCCAGCCGCATCTCTCCAGCGGGCTGGGAGCATCAAATAAGGTGGTGGAACGGACTGACCCTGGGCGCCAGGAAGCTCTTTGTCCATAATCGCTAGACCTTTATTCGCCTCAGCTTTGGCGAGAGTTTTCTTGCCCGACATATTGGCCGCTACCGCCAGCCGGCTATGGAAGTTAAGCTTGTCTATTTTGCTACTAGTCGTTTCGTTCTCCGCTATGTCCTGGCCGCATTTTTTGCGGTACGGTGCCAGCTGGTTGTAGGCTTGGGCATATCGATGGTCATTTATCCAGGCCTGCGATTTTTTAACCACCGTCGTACAGTCCATGCTCAGCCGGATAAGGCTAGTCAGCGTCAACACGCCAACAGTGGCCAGCAGTAAAATAGCCGCTACGTTCATAAGGACACTGAGAGGCGTTTGTCTATTTTTTTTAACCTTGGACATTGTTCGTTCGGACGCCTTATTGTTAGCTGTTACTTATTTAAGTGTATCTAACAGTCCTTATAAGCACAAGAGTTATTTAAACTCGTGCTAAAGTGATTCCATTTTAGCTAGTTAAATAGAGGTTAGTGCACATTTTTGCTAGTGGATTGGACAGTGACCGCGTTAGGGTTAGTCTTCTTCTTGAGTCTCTTAACCACGTACACCCGGTTCCAGAAACCTTTCTCCTGGCCGTACGTCGGCTCGAGGGTACCGTATTTCTGCATGATCTTAACACCGAACAAGCCTTGTTTTCGTTGGCGCGACGTCACACGGTATTTTGTCTGTACTGTACCCTTAGCTGTGTACTGTTCTGGAATATAGGGAGAAGGATGTGAGCGTGAGGATGCATAGCCGGTAATTTCCATCCCGTCCTTAGATTTCGTTATTGCCGCGCGACCAAAAGGCTGAAACTTGGCCTTTTTTGACTTTCGCAGCATTGGCATTACTTTGAGTTCCTCCTTGTTTACAAGCGTGCAGTCTATCACAGCGCCGGCGGCCATGATGGTATCGGGATCAGTGGTGGTGGCTCGTCTAGCAGCAAATGATCGCTCATCCCGTCCGTCCACAAGATTAAGTGTGACTCGTATGCGACGGCCCTTTTCAGACACGTTGAAGCTGGTGGGGGTATCCATCGGACATTGCTTTTGCATGTTATGGGCTATCAGTATGGGATCATCAAAATAGTAATAATTGGCTTCATCATTGCCGGTCGCTTGTTTTGCTTGGTCGCTAAGGTAATTAATACAAGCGAAGGCGTCGCGACTAGGCGGGTCACAAGCTGCCGTAGAAGCTTCGCCACCTGTAGGAGGAAGTTGGTAGTACTGGGCTCCGGCCCCGGTAGAAGCGGGCAGCATCCCCGCCGTAACTATAGCGACTCTCATAAGCCCTTTTCTTACTCTACTTGAAACGTAACGAGGTTGTTCCTCGCTTTTATTTAATCCAGATAAAGCTTTGTCCTTACTCATAAAACTATGTCCTTCTCTTTAAGGTTGACCGGTTGGTTATCAAATTTTTATTTCAAAATGATGTATAAACTCTCGATGTGTTTGACAATCGATTAGTTTTAATATTACACACCTAATTCAAAAAAGCAAGCAAGGTCTGGGATCTGATCCTGCGCAAGGGGGCGCACATGACCGAGTTCGGGCTGCTGTGCCTGCTGTGGTGGCGCGCCCTTCAGACCCGCAGCCCGGCGATCGCGATCGGCATCGCGCTCGCCTACGCGGCGAGCGACGAGTTCCACCAGAGCTTCGTCAGCGGCCGGCACGCCTCGCCGCTGGACTGGTGCATCGACGGCGTGGGCGTGGCCCTCGCCGTCTACCTGCTTACAGCCAGCCGCGCTCGGTCGCGATGAGCACGGCCTGGGCGCGGTCGACCGCGCCGAGCTTGCCGTAGATGTTGTGCAGGTGGGTGCGCACGGTGCTCGTCGAGAGCGAGAGCTCGTGGGCGATCTGCTTGTAGACCATGCCCTGGGCGAGGCGCTTGAGCACCTCGACCTCGCGGCCGGAGAGCGGGCACGGCTCGATCGCGCGCGGACGCGCGGAGGTCGGGTAGGGCAGGTCATACAGGACGGTGCGCAGCTCGGCGGGGCCGAAGCCGACGGTCCGGGCCGCGCGCAGCAGCTCGGCCGGGCTGACGGGCGAGCCCTGCGCGTAGTGGGCGACCATGTCGGCGAGGCGGACGAAGGCGGCGTCGCCGTCGGCGTCCACGGAGTGGTGGCGCTCGATCGCGGAGGCGACGACGCTCGGCAGGTTCCAGCGCCGGGCGAGCACGCCGCCGACGAGGGCGTGGTCGACGCCGAGCTCCCGGCGCTCGTAGTGCAGGCGCTCCTCGGGCGTGCGCGCCGGCCCGTGAACCTGGCGCGGGTAGCCCGGGTAGGCGTGCATCAGCACGAGCTTTCCGACGTCGTGCAGCAGGGCGGTGACCAGCAGGCGGTCGCGATGCGCGTAGCCGGCCTGCGCGCCGAGCCGGTCGGCGGCGCGCTGGACGGCCACCGCGTGCAGGCGAAAGCGCTCGGGAGCCGCGTCCCAGGTCTTGCCGCGCTCGAAGAACTCGAAGGTCTCGGCGGTGGAGGCGAGGCGCGACACGGCCTCGGGGGACAGGATCTCGACGGCCTCGACGATGTTCTCGACGCGGCCGTGGCGAGCGCCCTCGATCTGGTTGGCGAGCCGCAGGACGGCGATGACCAGCGCGACGTCGGACTCGATCGCGGCGACGACGTCGCCCGTGGACGGGCGGTCGGCGGACACCAGGGCGAGCACGCGGTTGCGTGACTCGGCCAGCGCCGGGAAGCGCTCGAGGGCGTCGAAGGCGGCGGTCAGGCGCTGGCCGTGGCCGGCCGGACGAGGCGGGCCGACGACGTGGGCCGGTGTGGCCTCGTGGCGGATTGTGGCTGGGGCGGGCAAGAGTCCGGAAGGCGGTTTCGCAGGGGGCTGCTGGGGAGGCTCGCCGGTCACCGGCTCGCCTCTTGACCGTCTATCGGCAGCTGCAGACCCAGGATTGAGCGAGTCGACATGCAGGCCTTCAGGAGACGCGCAGAGCGCCGTCGATGCGTGCGAGGGTCTCCTCCCGGCCGAGGACGGCGACCGACTCGAAGATGCCCGGCGACACCGTGCTTCCGGCGATCGCGACCCGGATCGGCTGGAAGAGGTGCTTGGGCTTGATCTGCTCGCGCTCGGCGACTCCGCGCAGCGCGTCCTCGACGGCCGGCACGGTCCATGCCTTCAGGCCGGCGAGCGCCGCGCGGGCGGCGGTGAGCGCGGCCGTCGCCCCCTCGGCGCCGAGGATCTTCTCGCGCGCGGCCGGGTCGTCGGTCGGCCCGTCTTCAAAGAAGCGCGTGAGGGGCCAGAACTCGTCCAGCGTGGAGATCTTCTCCTGCGTGATCGCGACGACCTCGCGGCGCAGCGTGCGGCCGAGGCGCTGCTCGAGCCGCGCCTGCAGGTCCTCGACGGACAGCTCGCGCAGGTAGCGGCCGTTCATCCAGCGCAGCTTGCGCTCGTCGAAGACGGCCGGCGAGCGCGAGACGCGCTCGAGGCTGAAGTCGCGCTGCAGATCCTCCGTCGTGAAGAAGGACTCCTCGTTGTCGGCCATCCCCCAGCCGAGCAGCGACATGTAGTTGCGCACGGCCTCCGGCAGGTAGCCGGCGTCACGCAGCTCCTGCACCGAGGCGGCGCCGTGGCGCTTGGAGAGCTTCTTGCCGTCCGGGCCGTGCAGCAGCGGGACGTGGGCGTAGGTCGGGGGCGGCTCGCCGAGCGCCTCGAGGATCAGCAGCTGCTTGGGCGTGTTGGAGTAGTGGTCGGCGCCGCGGACCACGTGCGTGATGCCGGCTTCGAGGTCATCGACCACCACGGCCACGTGGTAGACGGGCGTGCCGTCGGCCCGGGCGATCACGAGGTCGTCCTGCAGGGCGTTCTGGAATTCGCTCTCTCCGCGGATGACGTCGCGGACGATCGTGACGCCCGCGCCGGGGACGCGCAGGCGGACGGCGCCGGCGCCCTCGTCGGTGCCGCGGAAGCCCTGGTTGCCGTGGGCCTCCCGCCAGGCCCTGACCTCGTCGGGCCCAGCCGTCGAGCGGTAGGCGTGCCCGGCGGAGATGAGCCCCTCGATGACCTCCGCGTGGCGGCCCGCGCGCGCGGACTGAAAGACCGGCTCGCCGTCGTAGTCGATCCCGAGCCACTCGAGCGCCTCGAAGATCTGTCCGACGTTCTCCGGCGTCGAGCGGGCCCGATCGGTGTCCTCGATGCGCAGCACGAGCTCGCCGGCTGCTCCGCGCGCGAGCAGCCAGTTGAACAGCGCGGTCCGGGCCCCGCCCACGTGCAGGGCGCCGGTCGGCGAGGGGGCGAAACGGACGCGCATGCGGCCAGGGACGTTACCCTGCCGCGCGATGCTGATCGGTGCCCACGTCTCCCCCGCCGGGGGCCTCGCAAAGGCCGTGGACCGGGGGCTCGAGCGCGAGTGCGACGCCATCCAGATCTTCAACCAGTCCCCGCGGATGTGGCGCCCCACGGCGTATGCCGACGAGGACTTCGCGGCCTTCGACGCGGCGCGCTCTCAGACGCGCATCCAGAGCGTGCTCATCCACGCCGTCTACCTGCTCAACTGCGCCTCCGACGATCCCGCGCTGGCCGAGAAGTCACGGATCTCGCTGACGCACTCGCTGCGCGTCGGCGACGCGATCGGCGCGGACGGCGTCGTCCTGCACGCGGGCTCGGCCCTCAAGGGCGACGTCGCGGAGGCGATCGCCCGGGCCGGCGTGGTGATCCGGCAGGCGCTGGCCGAGTCCGACCACTGCCAGCTGCACCTGGAGAACACGGCGGGCACGGGCGGGACGCTCGGGCGCTCGTTCTCCGAGCTGGCCGCGCTGATCGACGCCGCCGGCGCCCGCGAGCGGCTGGGCGTCTGCCTGGACTCCTGCCACCTGCTCGCCTCGGGCTACGACGTCCGCAGCGCCGAGGCGATCCGCGGGACGCTCGCCGCGTTCGACGAGGAGATCGGCGCCGGGCGCCTGCGGTCGCTGCACGTCAACGACTCCGTCACGGCACTGGGATCGAACCGCGACCGCCACGCTCCGCTGGGCACCGGGGAGATCGGCGAGGACGGCTGCGCGGCGTTTCTCTCCGAGCCGGCCTTCGACGGGCTGCCCGCCTTGTTCGAGGGCCCGGGCTTCGAGGGCAAGCAGGCCGAGGTCGAGGACATCCGCCGCATGCGCGCGCTGCGCGAGCGGGGCCTCGCGGCGCGCAAGGGGTCGCGCAAGACTTAGCGCCCGGTCGGGGCGGTCCAGAACCGAGCCGGGCGCCGCACGAGGGTGAAGCGCGTGGCTCCGCCACGTGCAAATCCCTCGAGTGGCGATCCGGCGAAGCGTTCTGGGCAGCATCCGGCCGCGCGATCATTCTTGCGCGGGCCCTCAGGAAAGGGTTAGGCGGCGCCACCGCAGGGACGGTGACGCCGCCGTGAGAGTCGCTTCGCCAGGGGGCGGCTCCCGAGCCCGAGTCGTTCGGTGTCGTTCCCGCGTCCGCTGCGGCTGCGTCATCCGTGACGATGTGCTCGGCGAGCCAAGGCTTCGTTGCTCTCGTGCTTCAACCCATGTAACGGGCGCGGCGCCCGCTTTTTGACGCGGCGGTTCAGACGCTGACGGGTTCGGGCAGCGCCGCAGCGGCGACGAGGTGCTCGAACTCCGACAGCAGCCGCGTCGAGCGGGTCACGGTGAAGCCCGCGCCGAGCTTCAGGCGGCGGGCGCCGTGCGAGGTCGAGACCTCGAGCACGACCTCGGTGTCGCCCGGGTGCTCGGCGAGCAGGCGCTTGAGGTCGTCGATGACCGTCGCGGGCAGGCGCGCGGCGTCGAGCGGCAGCTTGAGCGGGACCGCCACGCGCTCCGCATGCTTGGCGGCCGCCGCCCTGGCGTGCGCGATCTCGGCTTCGGAGGGGGCGAACAGCGTCGCCTCGGTGACCAGCACGCAGACCTTGCCGGCCTCCATCAGGTCCACCTTGCCGCGGATCAGCACGATGTTGTCCTCCGCGAGCACGCCCTCGGCCGCCGCGAGGGTCTTCTCGAAGACGCGCAGCTCGACCGAGCCCTCGAGGTCGTCGACGGTCGCGAACATCATCGTCGAGCCCGCCCGCGTGCGGATCTTCTTGGCCGCGGCGACCATGCCCCCGATCTTCACCCACTCGCCGTCATTGCGCTCCGCGACGTCGGAGCAGGCGCAGTCGACCTTGGCCCGCAGCGCCTCGCGCACGGCCTTGAGCGGGTGCTCGGAGATGAACAGGCCGACGGACTCCTTCTCCATCGCCAGCAGCGTCTGGCGGTCGTGCTCGTCCGTGGGGATCGGCGGGTGCGAGGGACGCTGGGAGCCCCTGCCGGCGTCGTCGCCGAAGCCCGCGAGATCGAAGATCGAGGACTGGCCGATCTGCGCGTCGAGCTGGGACTTCTGGCCGGCGGCCTGGGCGGACTCGAGGATCTCGAGCATGCCCTTGCGCGTCGCGCCCGTGGAGCCGAAGGCGCCGCACTTGATCAGCGCCTCGATCGCCTTCTTGTTGACCGTGCGCGCGTCCACGCGCTCGCAGAAGTCCCACAGCGAGACGAAGTGGCCGCTCTCGCTCTCGCGCGCCTTCTTGATCGCCTCCACGGCGGCGTAGCCGACGCCCTTGACGGCGTCGAGCCCGAAGCGGATGTTGCCCTCGACGACCATGAACTCGTGGTCGGAGAGGTTCACGTCGGGCGGCAGGATCTCGATGCCCATCTGCTCGGCCTGGGCGACGAAGAAGGGGACCTTGTCCTTCGTGTCCATGACCGACGAGATCAGCGCGGCCATGTACTCGGCCGGGTAGGTGGCCCGCAGCCACGCCGTGCGGTAGCTGATCAGCGCGTAGCAGGCTGCGTGGGAGCGGTTGAACGAGTAGTCGGCGGCGCGCTCGTTGGTGGCCCACAGCTGCTCGATCGTGCCCTGCGACGTACCGGTCCGGCGGCAGCCCTCGAAGAACTCCGGCTTGAGCTGCGCCATCGCCTCGCGGTTCTTCTTGCCGATCGCCTTGCGCAGGTCGTCCGCCTTGGCGCCCGAGAAGCCCGCCAGGGACTTCGCGATCTGCATCGACTGCTCCTGGTAGAGGATCACGCCCTTGGTGGACTCGGTGATCGCGCGCAGGCGCTCGTCGAGGTAGGTGACCGACTCCGGGTGCTTCTTGCCGCGGGCGTAGGTGGGGATCTGGTCCATGGCGCCCGGGCGGTAGAGCGCGCTCAGCGCGATCAGGTCGTCGAACTCGGTCGGCGCGACGCGCTTGAGCGCCTCGCGCATGCCCTCGGACTCGAACTGAAAGACCCCGACGGAGTCGCCGCGCGCGAGCATCGCGTAGGTCTCGGCGTCGTCGAGCGGGAGCGTGGCCATGTCCGGCCGCGCGCCGGTGGAGCGCTCGATGATGTCCAGCGCGTCCTCGATGACGTCGAGGTTGCGCAGGCCGAGGAAGTCCATCTTGAGCAGGCCGAGCGCCTCGATCGGCTTCATCGAGTACTGCGTCACCGTCCGGTAGATCTTGGTGCCGTTGGCGTCGGTGCCCCCGTCGGCGAGCTGCAGTGGCGCGATGTCGGTCAGCGGCCGGTCGGAGATCACCACCGCGGCCGCGTGGATCGAGGCGTTGCGGACGATGCCTTCAAGGCCCTGCGCGACGTCGACGATCCGCTTGGCGTCCGGGTCGCGACCCACCTCGGCGGCGAGGTCTGTCCCCGGTTTCAGGCACTCCGCGAAGCTCGGCGCCCGGCCCATGATCGGGTCGGGGATGAGCTTGGCCAGCGCGTCGCCCTTGCCGTAGTCATAGCCCAGGACGCGCGCCGCGTCACGCGTCGCGGCGCGCGGGAACATCTTGCCGAAGGTGATGATCTGCGCGACGCGGTCCGCGCCGTACTTGGCGATCACGTAGCGCATCACGCGCTCGCGGCCGCGCACGGAGAAGTCGATGTCGATGTCGGGCATCGAGACGCGCTCGGGGTTCAGGAAGCGCTCGAAGAGCAGGTCGTAGCGCAGCGGGTCCACATCGGTGATGCGCAGCGCGTAGCTGACGATCGAGCCGGCGGCGGAGCCGCGACCCGGGCCGACGGCGATGCCGTTGCTCTTGGCGTGGTCCACGAAGTCGTGGACGATCAAGAAGTAGCCGCAGAAGCCCATGCGCTCGATCACGCCGAGCTCGGAGTTCATCCGGTCGACCGCCGCGGCCGGCGGCGGGTCGCCGTAGCGCTCGCGCAGGCCGGCCTCGACGAGCCGGCGCAGGTACTCGGGCTCCCCCAATCCGTCCGGGCAGGCGAAGCGCGGGATCAGCTGGCGGCCGAGCTCGATCTCGACGTTGACGCGCTCGGCGATCTCCAGCGAGGTCCGCACAGCGCCCGGGAAGGCGGTGAAGGACTCCTCCATCTCCTCGGAGCTCTTCAGGTAGAACTCGTTGGTGTCGAAGGACATCTTCGGCGCCTCGAGCGTGGACTTCGTCTGCACGCACAGCAGCGCGGCGTGATGCTCGTGGTCCTCCTTGCGCAGGTAGTGGACGTCGGCCGTGGCGACGAGTGAACGGCCCATCTCGCGCGCGAAGCGCGCGATCGCGTCGTTGACCACATCCTGCTCGGGGATCTGATTCTTCTGGATCTCAAAGTAGACGTCCTGCGGGCCGAAGACCTGGACGAGCTCGTCGAGGTGCGCGCGCGCCTCGTCGAGGCGGCCGTCGACGATGCGCCGGCTCGAGCGCGACGCCAGGCACCCCGTCAGGCAGATGACGCCGTCGGCGTGGCGCGACAGGAGCTGCATGTCCACACCGGGCTTGCCGCGGTGAAGGCCCTCGAGGAAGCCGCCGCTCGAGAGCTTGACCAGGTTGCGGTAGCCCGCGTCGCTCTCGGCGAGCAAGGTCAGGTGGTTGCGCTCGACCCGGCCCTCGTGGACCGTCCGGTCGTCGACGAAGTAGGCCTCCAGGCCGACGATCGGCTTGACGCCGTGCTTGGATGCGGCCGCGACGAGCTCGACCGCGCCGTTCATCACCCCGTGGTCGGTGAGGGCCAGCGCGGGCTGACCGAACGCCGCGGCGCGAGCCGCCAGCGCATCGATCTTGCACGCGCCGTCGAGCAGCGAATACTCGGAGTGGACGTGGAGGTGCGCACAGCTGGGGGGACTCATCCGGCGCCGAAGGCTAGATGCGGCGTCGGATGGTTCGAGGTCGCGCGCGGCGTCCGCCCGCTCTGTGCGGAGTTTCAGTCTCGGGCGGCGCCGCGGGCGCGATCCGCGAGCGTCAACAGCCGGCGCACGACCTGCTCGTCACCCTCGGCGACCAGGTCCGGCGTCGCGCCCGCGAGCAGGTCGCGGAAGGCGTCGGCGGACATCCGAACGCGCGCGTCGGGCTTCCCCTCGCAGGGACCCTCGTGCGTCTGCAGGCCGCCACTGTGACGGGCCAGGATCGTCAGCGGCCGCTGACCGACGTGCAGCTCGAGCGCCCAGTCCTGGCCGAGCGTCCAGGTGGGCGGGACGGCGTAGGCGAAGGCGCGCAGAGCGAGCGCGGGGTCCAGCGTCGCCCCGCCGCGCACGAGATCGGCGAGCGAGATCGCCGTCTCCAGGCTCGCCGCGACGCGGCGGGCGCGCCGGACGCTGCCCGACGCGCGCACCGGGCCACGGCGCCGGCGAGGCCGCTGATCGACGCCGGCGAACAGCTCGGCTAGCGTGAGGGCGTCCGTGCGCAGGTGAAAGCCGGCGTGGGGACGCCCGCGTGGGCGGTCGACCGGGCTCACGAGCGTGGATGCCCCGGCGGTGGAGACCGCGAAGGTCCCGACCTCGGCGATCGTCAGGTCGTAGTCCGGCGACCCGTCGACGACGAGGTGCTGCGCGGTCAGCAGCCCCAAGATCAGCCGTCCCGCGGCGACGGAGTCGTCGTGGGCGAGCTTTACCAGCGCGCCGCGCAGCGGCGGATACGCGCGCCCGGAGCGGCCGCGGGCGATGTCGGCGGGCGGCTCGGACGGCGCGGACACGATCGTGGGCGGCGTCCGGGCGCGCAGGGCGTCCGCCGCCGCCGAGATGTCCGCCGCCACCCGCTCGGCGTCCCGCGCCGGCGCCTGGTCGGCGGCCGCGCGCACCTGCCCGGCCGCCGCGGCGAGCAGGTCGGTCGAGGGGCCGGGTGTCCCGCCGACGTCTGCGGAGGCGGCCGCGCGGGGGGCCTCGAGCTCGGCGCGGGCGCTCGCGAGCTCCGCCTCCACGGCGCGCACAGGGTCGGGTTGGACGGGCGGGCGCCGAGCGACGGCGTGGGCGACCTCCGCCGCCCGGCGCTGCGCGATCGCGGCGATGGCCGCCGCCTCGGCGAGCTCCCTGGCGGTCTCGGCGGCGGCGAGCGCGGCCTCCGCCCGGCCCAGGCGGTCACGCACGGCGCCCGTGGCGGCCTCGGCCTGGGCGACGCGCTCGGCCGCCTCGAGCTCGCGCTCGTGCGCACGGCCGGCGGCGACCGCCTCGGCCTGCTCCCGGGCGGCGGCCACGACCTCGGCGGCAGCCCGCTCGGCCTCGGCAACGGTGGCCGTGACCTCGGTCTCCAGCGCCGCGATCCGCTCGTGCGAGGCCTGGAGGTCCGCGGTCTGCCCGGCGGAGCGCCGGCACAGGTCCTCGAGCTCGGCGGCGGAGGCGTCGCGCTGCGAACGGGCGGTGCGCAGGTCGGCACGCGCGGCGGCCAACAGCGTGCTGAGCACCCGTCGCTCGTGCTCGACGACGGCGAGCCGCACGGACTCGGCGCTCGCGGCGACGTCGCGGGTCCGGCGCACGACGTCGGACTCGTGCAGGCGCAGGCGCAGCTCGCCAACGGTGGCGATGGTGGACGCCAGGGCGTGGCGCAGGCGCTCGGCGCGGCGCTCGACGTCCGCGGTCGCGAGCGGCGGCGCCGACTCCGGCACGGGCTCGGCGTCACGGCGGGTGAGATCGGCCCGCAGCCCCTGCAACTCCTCCTCGAGCGCCTCGGCGCGGAGGTCCGGCGGCTGGGGGTCCCGATCGACCCGCTCGCGCAGCGCGTCGCGCTCGGCTGTCACCGTGCCGAGTCGCTCCTCGATCTCGGTGGCCTGCAGCTCGAGCACCTCGACCGCGCGCAGGGCCTCGCGGGCGATCCGGGCCTGGGCCTGCTCGGAGGCACTGGCCTTGCGCGCGCGACGCTCGGCGAGAACAGCCCGGTCGACGACCTCGCCCACCGGCCTCGGCGGCTCGTCCTCGTGGACGACCTGGCCGGCCGGCACGGCCAGCGCCCCGAGCCCGAGCTGACCGCCGCCGGGCCATTCGAGCCGCAGCTGGTCGGCCTCGGCGGCCGGTCGAGCGTCGAGCACGTAGGCCCCGCGCCAGCCGGCCGGGTCCCGATCCGCGCGCGGATCGGGCAGCGAGACGAAGCGGCGCACCTCGCGTCCACTCTCGAGCACGAGATCGGGCAGATCGCTCGTGCTGCCGGGCTCGCGGTGGCCGCGCACGCGCACGAGCCCGCTGTGGGCGCCGGAGGGCAGCCAGTCGACCGCGTCGACCGTCACCCCCGCGGGAAGGACACCGGGGTCGTTCACGCCGCCCATCGTCCCACACCCCGGAGCTCCGGGCGAGCAACGCACGGCAGCCTGCGAATTCCGCCGAAAAGCGTCTGGACAGGTCCCGCCCGCGCCCACTTCTCGCGCGACCGCCGGGACCCGTTCGTCCGGCGGCTAGCCGGTGATGTCCTCGCGCTTGGCGGCGAGCACGGCGATGCCGACCACGGCGGCGACCACGGCTCCGGCGAGGACGGGCTTGGGGGTGTAGGTGGGGCCGTACTTGCGGCGCAGGAAGACCTTCGCGCCCTTGACGACGGCCATGCCGATCAGCTTGTAGACCATGCGCTCCCTCTACCCGCCCTCACGCGACGGAGAACACCTTGATCCGCCTTGGTCCGCGCGGGCGTCGTCGCTCAGGACCCGTCCTTCGGCTGGTTGTGCAGCCGGTGGGCGAGCGCGCTCTGCAGCGACCACAGCTCGATGAACCCCGGTGAGGCGTGCTGGGAGAACAGCCCGCCGGACTCGCTGAAGGTCGCCAGCTGAGCGTCGTAGACCGCGTTCTCGCTTTCGCGCGTGACGACGCGGACGTGGCCTTTGAAGAGCTTCAGGCCGATCGTCCCGGTGACGTTGCGGTTGACGTGGTCGAGGTAGGCCTCGATGTCCTCTCGCAGTGGCTCCCACCACAGGCCGGCGTAGACGAGGTAGGCCCACTTCTGGTCCAGGCCCCGCTTGAACTGGTTCTGATGGATCGTGCCGACAAGGCGCTCGAGCTCCTTGTGCGCCTTCAGGACGACCGCGGCGGCCGGCACCTCGTAGATGTCGCGCACCTTGAGGCCGACGATGCGATCCTCGATGTGGTCGACGATGCCCACGCCGTGGCGCATCGCGATCTGCGCCGTCCGCTCGAGCAGGTCCACCAGCCCGAGCCGCTGTCCGTTGAGCGCGACCGGTATACCCGCCTCGAAGGTCAGCGTGAGGATCTCCGGCTCGTCGGGGGCGAGCTCGGGCCGCGTGACGAGCTGGAAGACGTCGTCGTCGGGCGCGTGGGCGAGGTCCTCGATCCATTTCCCCTCACTCGACCGGCCCCAGAGGTTGTCGTCGATCGAGTACGGAGCCGTCTCGGTGCCGCCCTTGACGGGGATGCCGTGCCGACGGGCGTACTCGATCTCGGCGTCGCGGCCCATCTGCCACGAGCGCACCGGGGCGATCACCTTCAGCTCGGGTGCGAGCGTGGCGACGGTCGCCTCGATGCGGACCTGGTCGTTGCCCTTGCCCGTGCAGCCGTGGGCGATCGTGTCGCAACCGGTCCTGCGCGCGTACTCGACCGCGAGCTTGGCGATCAGCGGGCGGCCGAGCGCGGTGAACAGCGGGTAGCCGTCGCCGTAGTCGGCGTTGGCCTTGATGGCCGGCGAGACGTACTCGCGGACGAACTCCTCGCGGGCGTCGACGACGTGGCAGTCGAGCGCGCCAAGCCGCAGCGCCTTGCCCTTGACCACGTCGTAGTCCTCGCCGGGCTGGCCGAGGTTGACGGTCAGGGCGACGACCTCCGCCTCGTACTCGTCCTGGATCCACTTGAGCATCACGCTCGTGTCCAGCCCGCCCGAGTACAGCAGCAGCACGCGGCCGACCTCGTCCCTGTGGGCGAGGTAGGAGGCCACGCGCGCGACGTTCGTCGAGGGGTCGACGAACTGGTGGACCTCGGTGAGCGGCTCGTCGGGCTGGTCGGTCATGGACGGCAGAAGGTACCGTCCCGCCGACCGTGTCCATCGTGAAGATCATCGAGCTGGTCGGGAGCTCCACCGAAAGCTCCGACGACGCCATCCGCGACGCCCTCGTCGAGGCCCGCCGCACGCTGCGCAACATCAAAGCCGTCGACGTGGTGTCGATCGGACTGCGCGGCGCCGAGCTCGACGAGTGGCGCGCCCACATCCGGGTCGCGTTCCTCATCGAGCGGGTCGAGGAGGGGTAGCGAGGCGTTCGAAGGTCGGGGGGCATGCAATAGTCATCCGATCGCGAAGGTGGCGCGCATACCTGCACAGGTTCACCACTCAACATCTGAAAGAGACACCAGCATGCGCTTCAAGACCCCCCTCGCCATCGCCGCCACCGGCGTCATCGCCCTCGGCGCCTCCGCCTGCGGCGGTTCTGACAAGAAGAGCGGCTCCGGCTCGTCCTCCGACGCCAAGCCGCTCGCGCAGATCGACTCGCTGACCGGCGCCACCACGGCCGTCAAGCTCGACAAGGGCTTCGTCGGCGCCCTGACCTCGCTGAAGGTCGCCCCGGCCCCCGTCGGCTCCGCGAGGATCTCCAGCACCGGCAGCGCCGTCTTCCCGATCACGGGCGGCAACGTGAAGTACTACAAGCCGGGCACCGTCTCCCCCTACGTCCAGGGCGAGATCAACCACGACGGCTCGGGCCTGAGCCTGACCGCCGGCAAGACCAAGGTCTCCCTGGAGAACTTCGTCGTGGACCCCGGCAAGTCCGTGCTGACCGGCAAGGTCGCCGTCAACGGCAAGACCGCCGCGCCGAGCGCGCCGCTGTTCTTCCTCGACGGCCGCACCCTGAAGCCCCTCTCAGTCAAGAAGTCAAACAACACCGGCGTGCTCGAGGGCGCGACCGTCAAGCTCACGTCCGCGGCCGCCGCCCTGTTGAACAAGACGTTCAAGATCAAGGCGCTCAAGCCGGGCCTCGTCATCGGCATCGCCAAGATCACGGTCGACCTCCCGAAGGCGTAGTCACACCGCTCACAGCAGGCGGGCGAGGCGCGCGAGCGCCTCGTCCACCTCGTCCGCCGTGATCACCAGCGGCGGGATGAAGCGCAGCGTGGCGGGTCCCGTCGCGTTGACCACCAGGCGCTGCTCGACCAGTGCCCGCCGTGCGATCTCCGGTGCCTCGTCGACCTCAGCGGCCACCATCAGCCCCGAGCCGCGCACTGCGCGAACTCCGGGCAGCTCCCGCAGGCCCTCGCGCAGGCGCTCTCCGCGCTCGCGCACGCCGGCCAGCAGCGCCGGGTCGTCGAGCACGTCGAGCGCGGCGTTGGCGGCGGCGCTGGCGAGCGGGTTGCCCGCGAACGTCGAGCCGTGATCGCCCGGCGCGAGTACGTCGGCGCACGCCGGCGACGTGATCAGGGCGCCGATCGGAAAGCCGCCGCCGAGGCCCTTGGCGATGGTGATGGCGTCGGGCACCACGCCGGACTGCTCGTAGGCCCACAACGAGCCCGTCCGGCCCATGCCGGTCTGGACCTCGTCGAAGATCAGCAGCGCGTCCGCGGCGTCGCACGCCGCGCGCACCTCGGCCAGGACCTCCGGCGGCAGCGGATGGACGCCCGACTCGCCCTGGACGACCTCGAGCACGACCGCCGCCGTGTCGGAGGTCACGCCGGCCGCGATGGCCTCGGGCGCCAGTGCCTCAAAGCCCGGCACCAGCGGGGCGAACGGCGCCTGCTTGGCTTCCTGCGGGGTCGCGCTCAGGGCGCCATAGGTGCGGCCGTGAAAGCCGCCGTGGGCGACGAGGAAGCCGCCGCCGCGCCGGCGCTTGCGCGCGAGCTTGAGCGCTGCCTCGACGGCCTCGGCGCCCGAGTTGGTGAAGAAGACCTTTCCCCCCAGCGACGCGGCGCTGAGGCGCTCGGCCAGGCGCACGTTCGGCGACGTCCAGTAGAGGTTCGAGACGTGCATGAGCCGCCCCGCCTGCTCGCGCACGGCCGCGACGACGTGCGGGTGGCAGTGGCCCGTGTTGCAGACGGCGACGCCGGCCAGCAGGTCGAGGTACTCGTTGCCGTCGGCGTCGACGAGCGTGCACCCGCGGCCGCTGACGAACTCGACGGGGTAGCGGGCGTAGGTGTTCGCCAGCGCGGTGTCGCAGAAGTCCGTGATCATCGCGCCGGCCGGATCTTGGTCCCCTGCCCCGCGTCCGTGAAGAGCTCGAGCAGCAGGGAGTGCGGGGCGCGGCCGTCGACGATGTGTGCGCTGGAGACGCCGCCGTGGATGGCGGTCAGGCAGGCCTCGAGCTTCGGGCGCATCCCGCCGTCGATACCGTCCAGGGCGGCCTCGACCTCGGCGGCGGTCGTCTCGGAGATCAGGCTTGCGGGGTCGCCGGGATCGCCGAGCCAGCCGGTCACGTCGGTCAAGAAGACCACCTTGTAGGCGCCGAGCGCGCGCGCGACGGCGCCCGCCGCCTCGTCGGCGTTGACGTTGTGCGAGCGGCCGTCGCGGTCGGCGCCGACCGAGGCGATGACCGGGATGTAGTCCTGCGCGATGTGCTCGATAACGCCCGTCTGCACGCGCTCGATGCGCCCGACGTAGCCGATGTCCTCGCCGCCGGGGGCGGTCATCGTCTCCACCCGGAACAGCAGGCCGTCGTCGCCGCACAGCCCGACGGCGGGCTGGCCGTGGCGGTTGATGCGCAGGACGATGTCCTTGTTGACCTTGCCGACGAGCACCATCTTGGCGACCTCGACGGTCTTGTCGTCGGAGACGCGCAGGCCGCTGATGAACTCGACCGGCAGGTCGAGCATCTCCATGAAGCGCGTGATCTCGGGCCCGCCGCCGTGGACGACGACCGGGTTCAGCCCGACGTACTTGAGCAGCACGACGTCGCGCGCGAAGTCCTCGCGCAACCCTGCGTCGGTCATCGCCGCCCCGCCGTACTTGATGACCACGGTCTTGCCGTGGAACTCCCGGATGTAGGGGAGCGCCTCGAGGAGGGTGCCGATGTCGCGCATCAGAGGGTTCCTAGGTGGTGTAGTCGGCGTTGATGGTCACGTAGGCGTGCGAGAGGTCTGAGAAGAAGGCCTCGGCCTCCGCGCCCTCGCCGGGCAGGGCGACGGCGTACTCGACCTCCGCGCCGCTGACGGCCGCGCCGAGCGCGGCGGCGTCGAAGGGGACCGCCGCGCCATGGCTGCAGACCTGGACGGCCTCGATGTGGACGTCGATCAGCAGCGGCGCCGACCCGGGCAGCGCGCCGCCGACGGCCTGGAGGATGCGGCCCCAGTTGGGGTCCCCCCCGTGCAGCGCGGCCTTGACGAGCGGCGAGTTGGCCACGGCGCGGGCGGCGCGGTCGACCGTGGCCTGGTCGCCGCCGGTGACGAGCACGCGGCCGACGCGCTTGGCGCCCTCGCCGTCGCGGACGATCAGCAGCGCGAGCTGGCGCAGTAGGGCGTCGAGCGCCTCCCCGAAGTGCGCCTCGTCGGCCGTCTCCGGCTCGATGCGCACGCCGGATGCGCCGCTGGCCATCAGGATCGCTGTGTCGTTCGTCGACAGCTGTCCGTCCACGGAGATGCGGTCAAACGAGCGCTTGACGCACACACCGAGCAGCAGGTTCGCGGTCTCGGCGCTCAGCGCAGCGTCGGTTTGCACGAAGCACAACAGCGTCGCGAAGTTCGGCGAGATCATCCCCGCGCCCTTGCACTGGGCGCTGAGGCGCACGCTGCCGCCCGCCAGCTCGACCTCGAGCGAGGCCTGCTTGGGGAAGGCGTCGGTGGTGCGGATCGCGTCTGCGAACGTCGTCGCGTCGTCGCTGAGCTGGGATCGCGCCTGCAGCAGGCCCTTCACCACCCGGTCCGCGTCGAGCTGCACGCCGATCACGCCCGTCGAGGCGACCGCGACGCGGTCCTCGCTCACGCCGGAGACCATCGCACCGGCACCCTGCATCTTGGCGGCGGCGTCCATTCCGCGGCCGCCGGTGGCGGCGTTGGCGTTGCCCGCGTTGACCGCGACGGCGCGCAGGCCGTCCAGCCGGCAGCGCTGCTGGCAGACGACGACCGGCGCGGCGAGGACGCCGGAGGCGGTGAAGCGCGCCGCGCTCGTCGCCTCGGCGGCGTCGCAGACGAGCAGGCCGACGTCGAGGCCGTCGCTGGGCTTGATGCCGGCCCGCACGCCCGCCGCGCGGAAGCCGGCGGGCAGCCCCGCGCCCCCCCGCTCTGTGACCTGCTGCGGCCGGTCGATCCAGCGCGAGTCAAAAAAGCTTGTCACCGCAGGCCCTCCGTCTCGGGCCGGCCGTACATGACGTTCAGGCTCTGCACGGCCTGGGACGCCGTGCCTTTCCAGAGGTTGTCGATCGCCGCGAAGACGATGATCTGCCCCGTCCGCTCGTCGTGGTGGACGGAGATGCGGCAGTCGTTGGTCTCGCGCACCTCGAGCACCCCGGGCGGGCGGTCGAGCACGTCGACGAACGGCTCGTCGGCGTAGGCGGCGGCGAACACGGCACCCAGCTCCGCGGTGTTCGTGGGCCGGGCGGCCTGGACGTAGCACGAATCCAGCTCGCCGCTGGACAGCGGTGCGAGGTGCGCGACGAAGACGACCCGCCGCGCGGCGCCGGCGGCGGCGAGCTCCTGCTCGATCTCCGGCCGGTGGCGGTGCCCAGCGACCTTGTAGGGCTTGAGGTCCTCGTTGGCCGAGACGAAGTGCGTGGTGTCCGTGGCGCCGCGCCCCGCGCCCGAGACGCCCGACTTGGCGTCAATGACGACGGCGTCGCCGATCAGCCCGGCCCGCGCCAGCGGGACGAGCGCGAGCAGCGCGGCGGTCGGGTAGCAGCCCGGGCCGGCCACGAGGTCGGCGCCGCGCAGCTGCGAGCGGTAGAGCTCGGGCAGGCCGTAGACGGCGCGGCCGAACAGCTCGGGCGCGCCGTGCTCGCCGTACCAGTCCGCGTAGGTCTGCCGGTCGCGCAGCCGGAAGTCGGCAGACAGATCGATGATGCGTACACCCCTCGCCCGGAGGGCGGCGACGGTCGGCGCCGCTGCGCCGTGCGGGTAGCCGACGATCGCGGCGTCGACCGGGCGATCGGCGTCGAAGGCCTCGAGCACGCGGTCCACGCGCGTGCGCGGATGCAGGTCGCTCAGGCGCATGCCCGCCTCGGCGCGCGCGGTCACGTAGGCCAGCTCGAAGCTCGGGTGGCGGTCGATCAGCTGCGCTGCGAGCGCGCCCGCGTAGCCCGAGGCGCCGATGACCCCGACGTCAGGCACGCAGCTCGCCTCCGAGCTCCTCGCGGAGGCGCTCGACGATCTTGGCTTGGGCCGACGCGACGGCCTCGTCGGTGAGCGTGCGGTCGCTCGCGCGGAAGGCGAGCCGCAGGGCGAGCGACACCTTCCCCTCGCCCACCTGGGCGCCGCGGTAGACGTCGAAGACCTCGGAGTGCACGAGCAGCTTGCCGCCGGCCCGTCGCACGACGGCGAGCACCGCGGCGGCCGGGACGTCCTGCGCCACGGTCACGGCCAGGTCCTGGCGCAGCTCCGGGAACGAGGTCAGGTCGCGGTAGGCCGGGACCGTGTCGGCGTACGTCGTCAACGCGCCGAGGTCGACCTCGAAGGCCGCGCTGCCGGCGGCGACGGACGGATGCACCTCGCCGACCCAGCCCGCGGGCTGGCCCTGGACAAGCACGCGCGCCGCGCGCCCGGGATGCAGGAACGGCTCGGCGGCGGGCTCGAACCGGAGGTCGACCCGCAGCGCGCGGCCGAGCGCCTCGAGCACGCCCTTGATCGCGAAGTAGTCGGCCCGCGGCGGCTCCGGCTCCCGCCACGAAGCCGGGCGGGCGGCGCCGGTCAACAGCGCGCCGACGTGGACGCGCTCGTCGGGCAGCGCCTGCTCGTCCCACGCCGCGCGGCCCCGGGAACCGGGCGGGGGGTCCCAGCGGCCCGGCGGCCGGGGGCGGTCGGAGTGCCAGGGCAGGTAGACGCTGCCGACCTCGAACAGCCGCGCCTCGGGCGCGCCTCGGCGCGCGTTGAGCGCGGCAACGTCGAGCAGGGAGGAGAGCATGTGCGTGCGCATGACCGCCTGCTCCGCGGTCATCGGGTTGCGCAGCCGCACGGGCTCGACCGCCGTGCCCAGGCGCGCCTGGGCGGGCTCGGACTGCAGGCTCCAGCCCACAACCTCGTACAGCCCGGCTCCGACGAGCGCGTCCTCGGCGCGGCGGCGCAGGCGCTGCTCCGGTGCGAGCACGCCGACCGCGCCCCGGCGCGAGGGCAGCGTCGCGGGCAGCTTGTCGAGCCCGTCCATGCGCGCGACCTCCTCGACGAGGTCCACCTCGCGGGTGACGTCGGAGCGGCGGAAGTGCGGAACCACCACGTCGAGGCCGTCGCCGTCCTCGCGCACGGCGAACCCGAGCGCCTCGAGCGTGGCGACCTGGCCCGGGCGCGGGATGGCGCGGCCGAGCAGGCGGGTGACGCGCGAATCGCGCAGGTGCAGCTCGGGCGCCTCGCGGTCCGCGCGAGAGCGGGCGTCAACGTCGATCGTGCCGTCGACCAGCGTGGCCCCGGTGAGCTCGAGCATGAGTTGGGTGGCGACGGCCTGGGCCTCCATGGTGGACTCGGCCGACAGGCCCTTCTCAAAGCGGCCGCTGGCCTCCGAGCGCAGCGCGAGCCGCGTCGACGTGCGCTGGATGTTCGGCCCGTCCCAGGTGGCGGCCTCGATCAGCACCCGCGTGGTGGCGTCGGAGACCTCCGAGCGCCCGCCGCCCATCACGCCGGCGATCGACGTCGGCCCGGCGGCGTCGTCGATGACCAGCATGTCGCCGTCGAGCGTGCGAGTCACGCCGTCGAGCGTCTCGAGCCGCTCGCCGTCGCGCGCGCGCCGGACGACGAGGCTCCCGCCCTCGACGCGGTCGGCGTCGAAGGCGTGCAGCGGCTGCCCGCTGAGCAGCATCACGTAGTTGGTGATGTCGACGACGTTGGAGATCGGCCGCTGGCCGGCGGCCGCCAGGCGCGCTTTCAGCCAGGCGGGCGAAGGCCCGATCGTGACGTGCTCGAACGCGCGCAGGGTGAAGCGCGGGCACAGGTCGGGGTCGCGGACCTCGACGGAGAACCCCGCGACCGGCCCCGCGGAGCCCGGGTCGTGGCCCCACGGCGGCGGAGCGAGCGCCGCGCCCGTGGCGGCGTGGACCTCCCGCGCGAGCCCGTACACGCTCAGGCAGTCCGGCCGGTTGGGCGTGATCTCGAGCTCGAAGACGTGGGTGGCGATCGGCAGCACGTCGGCCAGCGGGGTGCCGGCGGCGAGGCCGTCGTCGAGCACCATGATCCCGGCGTGGTCGGTGCCGAGCGCGACCTCGTCCTGGGCCAGGATCATCCCGTGGGAGACGACGCCGCGCAGCCTGGCGGCCTTGAGCCTGGTGCCGTCCGGCATGACCGAGCCGGGCTGCGCCACCGCGACGGTCTGGCCGGCGGCGACGTTGGGTGCCCCGCAGACGATCTGGCTCGGCTCGCCGCCGTCGCCGAGGTCGACGCGGCAGACGACCAGCCGGTCGGCGTCGGGATGCGGCTCGGCGCTGAGGACCTTGGCCACGACGAAGCGCTCGAGCGCGCCGACGCCGTGCTCGTGGATGGCCTCGACCTTCGTCCCCGTCATGGTCAGCCGCTGGTCGAGCCCCTTTGGGTCCAGATCGGGAACCGTGTAGTCGTGCAGCCACAGCAGGGGGAGCCTCATCCGAACTGCTCCAGCAGCCGCAGGTCGTTCTCGTAGAACAGCCGCAGGTCGGTGACGCCGTGCTTGAGCATCGCGATGCGCTCGATGCCCATGCCGAAGGCGAAGCCCTGGACGCGCTCGGGGTCATAGCCGTGCTCGCGCACGTACTCGAAGACGTTCGGGTCGATCTCGCCGGCGCCGAGGATCTCGATCCAGCCCTCCCCCTTGCACAGGTTGCAGCGGGCGCCGTCGCGCAGAAAGCCGCTGCCCGAGCACTGAAAGCAGGAGACGTCGACCTCGACGCTCGGCTCGGTGAATGGGAAGAAGTGCGGCCGCAGGCGCACGTCGCGATCGGCGCCGAAGATCGCGCGGGCGAAGGCCAGAAGCGTGCCCTTGAGGTCTGCGAGCGTGACGTCTGCGTCGACCGCGAGGCCCTCGACCTGATGAAACTGGGGCGAGTGCGTCGCGTCGATCTGGTCGCGGCGGTATGTGCGCCCCGGCACGACGATGTACAGGGGCGGCGGCTCGAGCTCCATCGCGCGCACCTGCATCGGCGAGGTGTGGGTGCGCAGCACGTTGCCCGCGACATCGTAGTAGGTGTCGGTCTCGAGCCGCGCGGGATGCGTGAGGTCGTGGTTGAGCGCGTCGAAGTTGTAGTGGACGAGGTCGACCTCGGGCCCCTCGGCGACCCGGAACCCCAGGCCCATGAAGACGTCCTCGATCTCGCGCCGGGTGGCGGTGAGCAGGTGAAGCCGGCCGACGGGCGCCGGCGGCGCGCCCGGCAGGGTGACGTCGATCGCGTCCGCGGCCAGCCGGGCGTCGAGCTCACCCGCCGCGAGCGCCTGCCGGCGCGCCTCGACGAGCGCCTCCAGGGCCTGGCGCGCGTCGTTGGCGGCGCGGCCGGCCTGAGCGCGCTCGGCGGGCTCGAGCCGGGCCACACCGCGCAGCAGGTTGGGCAGCTCGGCCTTGCGGCCGAGCAGCCCGACCCGGAGGGTTTCGAGCTCCTCCGTCGTCTCGGCGGCGGCGATCGCGGCCTCGCCGTCGGCGCGCAGGTGGGTGATCCGGTCAAGCACCCCGCGCGATCCTATCCGTCTCATACAGCGCCACCGTGGCGGCCATCGCGGCGTTCAGCGAGTCGCCCGCGATCGGGATGTGGGCGACCTCGTCGCAGGCGGCGAGGACGGCGTCCGGCAAGCCCTCGCGCTCGGCGCCGACGATCAGGGTGGCGGCCTCGGCGACCTCGCGCAGCTCCTTGCCGGCGCCGGCCACGAGCGCCACCCGCGGGCAGGGCAGCTCGTCGACCGAGCGCACCCGCCGCACCCCGATGGAGAAGATCGCGCCCATCGACGCCCGCGCGGCCTTGGGGCCGAACGGGTCCGCGCTGCCCGGCCCGAGCGCGACCGACGTCGCGCCGAAGGCGTGCGCGGCGCGCAGGACGGTGCCGACGTTGCCGGGGTCCTTGACGCCCCACAGCGCGACGCAGCGGCGGCCGAGGTCGGCGGCGTAGCGCTGGTCGAAGATTCCGATCACGCGCGTGCCCGAGCCGAGCTGGGAGAGCTCGGCCATCAGGTGGGGCGCGACCTCCTCCCCCTGCAGGCCGCTGCCGGCGGCCACGAGCCTGGCCACGGCAACCCAGCCCGCG
The DNA here is from genome assembly GCA_038318085.1 of Solirubrobacterales bacterium. Taxonomy (GTDB): domain Bacteria; phylum Actinomycetota; class Thermoleophilia; order Solirubrobacterales; family Solirubrobacteraceae; genus DATLGB01. The sequence goes on along the minus strand of JBBQBV010000049.1, from coordinate 796 downwards.
GCCTCGGCGGCGTCCACGAGGTCCTCGCCCTCGGCGACGAAGCGCGTGAGCTTGTCACGCCACTTGCGGCCCGCGAGCTTGCGGACCTCCTTGAGCAGTTCGTTGTTGGGGCTGGTGATGGGCATAAAAAAGGCGCCCGTCCTGTCGGAGGGGCGCCCGGTGGTCGGTGTCAGTCAGGCCGTGCTAGGCCGCCGCCGCTACCGCCTCACGGGCGCTGTCGGCAAATCGGCGGAAGGTCTCGGCGTCGCGGACCGCGATGTCCGCGAGCACCTTGCGGTCGAGCTCGATGCCCGCCAGCTTGAGGCCGTGCATGAACTGCGAGTAGGACAGGTCGTTCTGCCGCGCGGCCGCGTTGATGCGGGTGATCCACAGCCGCCGGAAGTCGCGCTTTTTGTTGCGGCGGTCCCGGTAGGCGTAGGACTCCGCCTTCATCAGGGCTTCCTTCGCGCGCTTGTAGTTGGAGTTCGCCTCCCCGCGGAAGCCCTTCGTGCGCTCGAGGGTCGCGCGGCGCTTCTTGCGCGCGTGGACTGACCGCTTGACGCGGGTCACTTGCCCGATCCCCTCAGCAGCTTGCGCACGGTCTTCTCGTCAGCGCGAGCGACGTCCATGTCCAGCCCGAAGGTGCGCTTGCGCTTGGGCGACTTCTTCCCGAGGATGTGGCTCGAGTACGCGTGGCGGGCCTTGAGCTTGCCCGTCCCGGTCTTCTTGAAGCGCTTGGAGGCGCCGCTGTGCGACTTCATCTTCGGCATGGCGGAGGTGCAGGCTAGTGGATGTGTCCGGAAGTTCCGTGGGTCAT
>JBBQBV010000048.1:0-23709 GCA_038318085.1 Solirubrobacterales bacterium | reverse complement strand
CCCAGATCTCGTCCATCACCTCGAACCTCGGATTCCGACTCGTGGAGCGGGGAGGAGCTGGATTCGGCCGCTTGCGCGAAGGCATGACGATCGCCCGGCGCGATCCCAGAGATCTACGACGCACCGTAGCAGACCTCGACTCCGGCGCTCGGCCGTGAGTGAGGATGTAGGCTGACCAGCATCCAAGGGCTATCGGGGAGAATGCCACCATGAGAATCGGACTCGGCGGTCTCATCTACCTGGTCATCGGCGTGGTGGTCGCCTCGTCGCATCACTACTTCGCCCACGCCGACAAGCTCAAGCCCATCCTGTCGGCGGTGCTCGCCGTGGCGCTCTGGCCACTCGTGCTCCTGGGGATCAACCTGCACATCCGGTAGGGGTCTGGCTCCCGGCTCAGCGTGGCCGGCGCAACACGACGAGGCGCGTCCGTCGCGCCCGCGAGCGGTTGCCGGCCGCGTCGGTCGCGGTCACCGTCAGACGGAAGCTCCCCGGGCGCAGCGCCCGACGGCGTGACAGGCGGCCCTGGAAACGCACCCGGTTCGCACCAGCCCGTACACCCTTGATGCGCACAACCGGATGCGCAATGACCAGACGCACGCAACGCGGCCGGCCCCGCAGGCGCCGCGTCGCGGCGCGACAGTGGTGCCCCACCCGCCGCCCAGGGCGCCGCCGGGCGAACGTCAGCCTGACCGTCGCGGGCTCAGACAGCGAGAAGCGGATCGTCGCACCCGCCTTCGCCGCACGGGCCAGCCGCGGCAGCCGCGGCCCGCGCGCAAAGCGCGCCGGAAGCACCCGCAGCCCCCGGATCACCGGGCGCACGATGTCGCGCGCGGCACCGTGCGCCGGACCCGGGCCGCCACCCCCGGCAGCGGCGGACGCCGCCGGCGCAGGCCCGGGCGGGACGTAGCGCTCGGCCGAGGCCAGCGGCCGCGGAGCGAATGTCACGGTCGAACCACCGGCGACGAGCACCGAGCCGTCGGGAAGCAGCGAGGCCACGTGCCCGCCTCGCGCGGTGCCCATGGCGCCGGCCGGGCTCCAGTCGCGCGTCGCCGGGTCATAGCGCTCCGCCGACCGTCGCGGGTCGCCATTGCTGTTGAAGCCGCCCGCCACGAGCACGGAGCCGTCGGCAAGCAGGGTGGCGGTGTGCTCCGTGCGGGCGCGGGCGAGCAGGTGCGCCAGCGTCCAGGTCCCCGCGACCGGGTCGTAGATGTCGGATTCGCTGGCCGGGCAGCTGCAGGTGGAGGGCTTGCCGCCGGCGATCAGCACCGTGCCGTCCTTGAGCAGCGTCGCCGTCTGCCCGATGCGCACGATGTTGTCGCCGCCGGCGGTGCTCCAGCTGTTCGTCGCGGGGTCGTAGAGCTCTGGCGTCGCCAGCGCGCCCGACGGTGCGAAGTCGAACGCGGTCCCCCTGTAGCCGCCCACGACGAGCACCTTGCCCGAGGGCAGCAGGGTCGCGGTGTGCAACTGCCGCCCGACCGTCATCGGGGCCACGCCGCTCCAGTGGCCGGTGGCCGGGTCGTAGAGCTCGGCAGTCGTGAGGGCGTTCTCGTCGAAGTCGTCTCCGACACCGCCGGTCACCAGCACCTTGCCGTTTGACAGCAGCACGGCGTTGTGGTCGGAGCGCGCGCCGACCATGTCGTCGGTCGGCGTCCACGCGCCGGTGACCGGGTCATAGAGCTCGGCGGAGCTCAGCAGGCCGCCGTCCGCACCGATGCCCCCGGTGACGAGCACCTTGCCGCAGTTGGCCCCGCACTGCGCGGCGTCACCCACAAGCAGCGTCTCGGTGTGCGCGCGGCGAGCGGCGGCCATGGGGCGTGTGGGTGCCCATTGCCCCCCGGCGTAGAGCTGACCTGACTGCAGCGGTTGGAAGTTGTCGGTCAAACCGCCGACGGCCAGCACCTGCCCACTCGCAAGTACCGCAGCCGTCTGCCGCGCCCGCGCGGCGCCGTCGCTGAAGGGCGCCGCCTGCAGCCACGTGCCGACCCCCGGAACGACAGTGCTGCTCGACGTCGCGGTGTCGTCGGCGCCGACAGGGTCGGACGTCGCGGTCTTTGCTGCCGCCGCATTGACGAGCGTCTCGGCGAGGCTCGGCGTCCCCTCGATGACCACTGTGGCCGCGCGGCCTGGCAGCAACGACCTGAGCTTGCAACGCACGACGCCGCTGTCCTGATCGCAAAAGCCCTGATCGGTGCGCACCGCATCGAAATCGAAGCCGGTCGCCGGCAACGTGTCGGTCAGGCTGACGCCCTTCGCGTCCTGCGGACCGTTGTTCGCAACGCTGACGGTGTAGGTCAGATGACCGCCGACGGCCACCGGCTCCGGATCCGCAGCGATGCTCACGCCGACGTCGGCCACGTCACCGGCCGCGGCCGCGGCCTTGTAGCGGGTCAGCGCGAAGAGGTCGTTGCCGTCCCTGTCGGAGAGGAAGCCGGCCGCCACCGGCTTGCCATCGGACTCGACCTGCACAGCCGAGGCGGCCGCACCTCCGCCGAGGTCATCGACGACGATGCCGCCGTCGCCGAACGCCGGATCCAGCGATCCGTCGGCGTTGTAGCGCGCCAGCCCGAAGTCGTTGGAGAAGTACCCACCGGCCGCCCCGGCCGCGACGAGCTGCCCGCCGGGAGCCGCGGCGACATCGTTGGCGACGTCGTTGCCCCCAACGAGGTGCGTGACGACGATGCCGCCGTTTCCGAAGGCGGGATCCAGCGCGCCTGCGGTGGTGTACCGCGCCAGCAGGAAGGCTCCGCCGGTGGCGTCATCGCGGTACTCGCCGGCGACCACCAGGCTTCCGCCCTGGATGACCAGCGCGTGGGCAGCGAGGCTCACGCCGGGAAGCGCCGTGGTCACGATGCCCCCGGTGCCGAAGCTGCTGTCCGGCCTGCCGTCCGGCAGATAGCGGGCCAGCGCGAGGGTGTTCTGAGACGTGTCTCCCACCACGGCGATCCGCCCGCCAGCGTCGATCGCGATCGCCTGGACGGTGGAGCGGCTGTTGCCCGGCACCGCTGTCGTGACCCGCCCCCCGGTGCCGAAGCTGGCGTCGAGGGTCCCGTCGCCGTTGTAGCGGGCAAGCGAGAAGTTCAGCTGGGTCGCGGGGCTCGTGCTCACGACGGAGTAGCCGGCCGCCACGATCTTCCCGTCGGCCTGGACGGCAACCGCCCGAGCCCCGTCGTCGCTCGAGGCGAAGTCGGTCACGACCGCGCCGCCGCTCCCAAAGGTGGCATCCAGCGTGCCGGAGGCGGTGTAGCGGGCCAGGGCGTAGTCGGGGCTCGCGAGAGTTGACCCGGTCACGGGGTCTTGCCGGAATGCCTCGCCGGCCTGCACGAGCTTGCCGTCGGCGGGCTGGATGGCCAGGGCGTTGCCGCGCTCCAAAAGCGCGGCCGGACCGAACGCCAGATGGGGCGTCGTCGCGACGCCGCCGTCGCCGAAGCCGCCGTCGAGAGCGCCGGTTGCGTCGTACCTGGCGAGCCTGAACGCCGAGAACAGGTTGGGGTCGCTGTCGCCCCCGGCGACGAGCTTGCCGTCCGGCTGGATCACCAGATCCCTCGCCGCTCCGGCTGGGCTGTTGACGAGGCCGCCCGCCCCGAAGCTCGGGTCGGGATCGCCGGGCGCCGCCTGCGCCGGGGCGGCTGTGACCGCCACGGCCACGGCAGCGAGAAGCGCGGACAGTCGCCATCTGCAGACTCGGGTGCGAACCATGAGACTTCCTCCCTCCGCCTGGACCCAGGCCCCCGATGGCTCATCCACCGCGATCGAGCGACTCTAAGGAGCGTCCGACCAGACCGCAATGTGCCGTTTCGGCACTACCTGAAGGCTTGGTGGCCCTGACCGCGGCGACGGAACTCCTGCGCCAGCTCCCGCCGCCGGCGCATCCCGAGCTTGGAGAAGATCTGCGACAGGCGGTTCTTCACCGTCCCGGCGGCGAGGAAGAGCTGCTCGGCGATCTCCGCGTTGGTCATGTGCTCGGCCACCAGCGCAGCCACCTGCCATTCCGCCTCGGTCAGGCTGCCCCATCCGGTCGTCGCCTGCCGAGCCCGGACGGAGGGCGTGGACGCCAGCTCGACCGCCTCCTCGAGCGGCAGGTGGCGTCCCAGAGCCCAGGCCGCCTCGAAGTCCTCGGCCCGAAGCGACTGGCGAAGGAGAGTGAGGTCCGACTCCCAGCGCTGGGCCTGCCAAGGGGATTCTGCGTAGCCGTTGCGCTCATAGAGCGCCGCTGCGGCGCCGAGGACGCAGGCCGCCTCCTCGCAGCGGCCGGCCTCGGCGGCCAGGCCCGCGAGCGACTGGAGCGTGTCTGCGACGCCGCGAGCATCGCCGAGTCCGTGGAGCAGCCTGAGGGCCTCGCCATGCAGCGTCGCCGCCTGCCGTACGTTGCGCTCCACCAGCGCGAGCTGGCCGAGACTCGACAGCGCCTGCGCAGTGCCGAGGGCATTCCCTTCAGAGCGCGCCAGGTCGAGTGCTTCGTCGTAGAAGCGCCGCGCGGCGGACAGTTCGCCCGCGTAGGCCGCCACCTCGCCGCTGATCTCCATCGCCTGTCTGCGGGCGTGAACGCGGCCACTCGCGCGCGCCAACCCCGCCGCCTCCTGTGCAAAGGCGCGAGCGCGAGCGGTGTCCGCCTCTGTGAGCGCCACTCGTGCCAGAGCGATGAGCGGAACCATCTGGTCGTCCGGCCGGCCGACCAGGCGGGCGAGGGCGAGTGCCGCGTCGAGCGTCTCCCGAGCCCGGTCGAACTCTCCCCGTCCGAAGGCCAGCTGGCCGAGCGAGGTCAGCGCGGTGGCCTTGAAGTACACCTCGCCGAGCCGCTCGAGAACGCTCACCGCCTCCTCGAGCAGGGGCTCGGCCCCCCGGAAGTCGCCGAGGCTGCCCAACAGCTCGCCGAGCCCGAGCAGCCCGTAGCGGAGGCCCTGGATGTCGCCGGCCGCGCGCGCCACCCCGATGGATTCCTCGAACAGCGCACGAGCGATGCCGTGCTGCTCTCGGGAGGCATGCACGCGCGCCGCGACACCGAGGGCGTGGGCCAGGCACCAGGCGTCCTGAGCCTCGCGCGCCAGGGTCGCGCTCTCCTCCAGCGCAGCCAGCGCCATCGGATCCTCGAGCAGCAGCCGGGCGTCGCCGAGCAGCAGCAGCGCGCGGGCAGCGCCTCGCGGATCCCCCAACACCCGGTAGGCGGAGAGGCTGTCGGCGAGGATCGCCTTCGCGGCGTGGACGTCTCCAGACATCAGCGTCATGAAGCCCGAGCCCCACAGCGCCCGGGCCTCGAGCTCGGCCGACCCGCCGTCGCTCGCCGCCAGCGCACCGCCCAGCAGCTCTCGGCCCTCGCTGAAGTGGCCGCGCACCCGCCAGAAGAGGACCAGGGCGCCGGCCAGGCGAAGCGCCCACTCGCCCCTCCCCTGGCCGAGCGCCCATTCGAGCGCCGCGCGGAGCTCGGCGTGGTCGACCTCCAGGCGGTCAAGCCAGTTCACCTGGTCGGCCCCCGTCAGCTCCGGTTCGGCCTCCTCCGCGAGCCGCAGGTAGAAGCGGGCGTGGGCCTCTCGCAGCGAGGCCGCCTCGCCGGCCGCGTCGAGGCGCGCACCGGCGTAGGCACGGATCGTCTGGAGCAGGCGGTGACGCCCGTCGCCAGCTCCGGCAGCGACGAGTGACTTGACGGCCAGGCGATCGAGGAGCTCGGGGACCTGCTCTCCCTGCACCTCGCCGCCGCAGCAGACGGCCGCGGCGGTGTCGAGATCGAAGCTCCCCGAGAAGACGGAGAGCCGCCGCAACAGCGAGCGCTCCGGCGCGCAGAGCAGTTCATGGCTCCAGTCCAGCGCCGCCTCCAGGGTCTCATGGTGCGCTGGGCCGCTGCCACTCGCGCTGCCGAGGAGGTGACAGCGGTCGCCGAGGCGCCGGGCGATCTCGGGCGGGGTGAGCGACTCGACGCGCGACGCGGCGAGTTCGATCGCGAGCGGAAGGCCATCCAGGCGCCGGCAGATCTCCGCCACCGCCGGGCCGACGTAGGCGTTGAAGCCGAATCCGGGCCGCGCGGCAGCAGCTCGCTCCACGAACAGCCGCACCGCCGCGTATTCGATCAGGACTTCAGGCCTGTGTGCCTCCGGCTCCGGAACCGGCAGGGGTCGCACGTCCCAGACGGTTTCGCAGCCGGCGTGCAGCGGCTCGCGGCTCGTCGCGAGCATCCGCAGATCCGGGCAGTGGTCGCCCAGAGCGCCCACGAGCTCGGCACAGGCGTCGACGAGGTGCTCGCAGTTGTCGAGCACGAGCAGGCAGCGGCGCCGCCTCAGGCGTCCGAGGAGGATGTCGGTGAGGCTCTGGCCGGGCACCTCGTGGAGCGACAGCGCCGATGCCACCGCCGACGGGACAAGCGCCCCGTCGCCCAGCGAGGCGAGCTCCACCAGCGCGACTCCGTCCGGGTAGCGCTCCGCGAGCTGGGCTGCGAGCTCGAAGGCCAGGCGGCTCTTCCCGGTACCGGGCGCGCCGCAGAGCGTGATCAGCCGCGCGCGCTCGAGCAGCCCGGTGAGCCCGGCCACGTCTTCATCCCTGCCGAGGAGGCTGCCGGCGCCGGTGGTCGAGTCGTGGACCCACTGCACGCGCCGATATGAGGTGTCGGTCGCCACGATGAACGCCGCAGTCTGACCGGGCCCCGCCCGCCTGGTAAGTGTCGTGTACCGCTAGCGGGCGCTGCGGCAGCTCGTGAGCCACGGACTGGGGGATCCCTTGCCGCGTTAGCTGCGCTTAGGCCGCCGCCGTAGGGTTGCCGCCGAGGACGCAGTCGACGGCCCGCGGCCAGGAGCATCAACGATGAAGGGGAGTTCCCTCGGGCTCGCGCCCGTACTGGCCGTGCTGGCCGTCAGTGCTGTCTTCTACGCCGGCTGCGGCGGGAGCCCGCACACCCACCGGCCGTCCCGGCTGCCGGCCGGCACCCCGGCGCCGCCCGAGTCCCCGGCGTTGCTGCCGCCCCTGCGGAGCCCCGGTGGCCCCAACATCGTCTTCGTCCTCACCGACGACCTCTCGACCGACCTGCTGCGCTACATGCCGCACGTGCGGCGGCTGGCCGAGCAGGGAACGAGCTTCTCGCGCTACGTGGTCAGCGACTCGCTCTGCTGCCCGTCGCGCGCCTCGATCCTGACCGGGCTGCTGCCGCACAACACCGGCGTGTTCACCAACGTCGCCCCCGACGGCGGCTTCCGCGGCTTCATCCACCACGACAACGAGCGCAAGACCTTCGCCGCGGCGATGCGCGACCGCGGCTACCGCACGGGCCTGTTCGGCAAGTACCTCAACGGCTACCACGCGAACCGGCCGGGGGTGCCGCGCGGGTGGGCGGACTGGGGCGCCGGGTCCTACGCCTACCGGGGCTTTGACTACAACCTCAACCGCAACGGCAGCCGGGTCTTCTACGGGCGGTCGCCCCAGGCCTACGTCACCGACGTGCTCTCGCGCCTGGGTACGTCCTTCGTCGACCGAGCCGCGCACGAGGACCGGCCGTTCATGCTCGAGGTCGCGACCTTCGCACCCCACCGACCGGCGGTCCCGGCGCCGCGCGACCGCGCCCTGTTTCCGGGTGCCCGGGCGCCGCGCGGGCCCGCCTTCAACCGGCGCAACGCCGACCCGCCCGGCTGGCTGGCGCACCGAAGACGCCGGAGTGCCGCGGTCATCGCCGGGATCGACCGCCGCTACCGCGACCGGGCGCGATCCGTCATCGCGGTGGACGAGCTGGTGGCCGCCCTCCAGCGCCGGCTGCAGGCGACCGGTCTCGCGGCGCACACGTACTTCGTGTTCAGCTCCGACAACGGCTACCACATGGGTCAGCACCGGCTCCTCCCGGGCAAGATGACCGCCTTTGACTCCGACATCCGCGTGCCGCTGATCGTCACCGGGCCGGGCGTGGCCCGCGGGGCGCGGATCCGGGAGCTCGCGCAGAACACCGATCTCGCGCCCACCTTCGAGCAGCTCGCCGGCGTCCGGCCGCAACGGCACGTCGACGGGCGCAGCCTGCTGCCGCTGCTGCGCGGCCGCACGCCGCGCGACTGGCGCCGGGCCGCGCTGATCGAGCACCATCATCCCGACCGCTCCCGCCTGGATCCCGATCTGCAGAGCAAGGCCAGCGGCGACCCGCCGAGCTACGAGGCGATGCGCACGCGGACCGCCACCTACGTCGAGTACGTCGACGGCGAGCGCGAGTACTACGACAACCGCCGTGATCCCGCGCAGCTGCGCAACCGGTACGCGCAGCTCGGACCCCGCCGGCGAGCACGGCTGCACCAGCGGCTGCTGGCGCTCACGCTGTGCAGCGGCGCGAGCTGCGCGAGGGGCGGGCGGGCCGGCGCTGGGCTCGGCCACCGTCGTCCAGTTGACAACGCCAAAGCATGCGCGCGCCACCTCCTCGGTGCTACGCCCGATGCGTGCCGCCGAGCACCTGCGACGCCAGCAGCTCAAGCTGGTCGCGCGGATCGGCGCCGGTTGCGTCGGCCACGTTGATCGCGACCCCCAGCGGCGTCGGCCAGCCGCGCAGGGCGTGCACGATCGAGCGCAAGGAGATCAGCGTGGTGACCGTGGCCTGCCAGCCGTCGGCCACGACGATCAGCCCGACCGGGCGCCCGTCGAAATAGGGGCGCTGGTCGCCGCGCAGCTCCTCGACCCAGTCGATCGCGTTCTTGATCAGCCCGGAGACGCCGCCGTGGTAGCCGGGCGAGGCGATCACGAGCCCGTCGGAGCGGCGGATCGCGTCCAAGAAGCGCGCGACGCGCTCGTCGGGGGCCGTGACGCCCGGCGCGTACAGCGGGAAGTCGAGGTCGCTCGCCGCGAACAGCTCGGTCGTCGCGCCGCCGGCCTGCGCGGCGTCCAGAGCCGTCTGCAGCGCGCGCTCGGAGGCCGAGTCGGATCGCATCGTGCCGCCGAGCCCGACGACGAAGGACGGCCGGGCGACCACTACGTGCGCTTGGACTGCTCGCGCTCGCGCCAGCGCCCGCGCGAGGCCTCGATCTCCTCGAGGGCCTCGCCCCGCCCGAACCAGCCTCCGACGCTGACCTCCTTGCCCTCCGGCTGCTTGTAGATCGCGAAGAAGTGCTCGATCTCGTTCAGGAAGCGCTTCGGCAGATCCTCGAGCTGCTCGATCGTGCCCCAGTTGGGGTCCTGGAGCGGGACGCAGAGCACCTTGTCGTCCTCGCCCTGATCGTCGCTCATCCGAAACAGGGCGATCACCTTGACTTCGATCACGCACCCCGGAAAGGTCGGATCGGTGACGCACACCATCGCGTCCAGCGGGTCGTTGTCGAGCGCCCAGGTCTGCGGGATGAAGCCGTAGTCCGTCGGATAGACGACCGAGGAGAACAGGTAGCGGTCGAGCTTGATCGCCTGGAGCTCCTCGTCCCATTCGTACTTGTTGCGCGAGCCCTTGGGAATCTCGACGAGGACGTTCAGCGTTGCGTCGTCTGCCATGGAGCCCGGGAGACTATCCGCGGCGGTTAGGCTCGCGCCCACCAACCGACTCAAGGGGGCACCAGTGATCAGGGGATTCCGGGACTTCATCCTGCGCGGCAACGTGGTCGACCTGGCGGTGGCCGTAGTCATCGGCGCGGCCTTTGGCGCGGTGGTCACCGCGTTCGTCGAGAACATCGTCACGCCGCTGATCGCGGCGATCATCGGCAAGCCGAGCTTCGGCGAGCTCACGCTCACGATCAACCACGCCGTCTTCGGCTACGGCAACGTGCTCAACGCGCTGATCACGTTCCTGAGCATCGCGGCCGTCGTCTACTTCTTCGTCGTCCAGCCGATGAACATCCTCCAGGCGCGCCGGATGCCGGGCTCCCCGGTGGACTCGCCGACGCGGACCTGCCCGGAGTGTGAGAGCGACATCCCGCGCACCGCCCGCCGGTGCGCGTTCTGCACCACCGAGGTCACGGCCGAGCCGGCCTGAGGCTGCGCCGCGCCAGCCGGGCGGCGACGAACAGCAGCAGGCCGGCGAAGGCCAGCTTGAGCACGTGCTGCGGCAGGGCGTTGGCCAGCGCGACACCCGCCGCGACGCCGCCCACCGACAGGACGCCGATCACCAGGCCGTCGCGCACGCGCACGTTGCCGTAGCCGTGCTGGCGGTAGGCCCCGAGCGCGGAGACGGGGACGATCGCCAGCAGCGACGTCGCCTGCGCGTCGATCTGGCTGAGCCCGAGCACGAGCGTCAGCGCCGGCACGAAAAGGATCCCCCCGCCAACGCCGAGCAGGCCTGCGACCACGCCGGCGGCCAGCCCGATCACGATGGCCAGGACCGGATCCATCAGACCAGCAGCGTGATCGCGACGGCGACGAGCACAACGGCGAAGAGCAGCGACAGGCGCTCCTGCGGCACGCGCTGCTGCAGCGCCGTTCCGCCGACGACGCCGGCGAGCGCGGGGATCCCCACGAGCAGGCCGTCGCCGAGGTGCAGGTTTCCGTAGCCCGCCTGGATCGCCGCGCCGGCCACGGCCAGCAGGCCGATGGCGAGCAGCGACGTGCCCGTCGCCGCGCGCTCGCCGTAGCCCATCCGCAGGACCAGCAGCGGGACCACCACCGTCCCGCCACCCACCCCGAACAGGCCCGAGAACAGCCCCGCCGCCGTGCCGATGGCGGCGAGCTGAAGGGTCCGGCGCATCGGGGAGCATACTAGGCGGGATGCCTGGAGCCACCACCCTCTCCGAGCTGCTCGCTCCACTGATCGCGGACCCCGCGCGTTCCGCGGTCCTGCTGGATGTCGACGGCGTCCTCGCGCCCATCGTCGAGCAGCCCGACGACGCCCACATGCCCGAGACCACGCGCCGCCCGCTGATCGAGGTCGCCAATCGCTACAAGGTCGTCGCCTGCGTCTCCGGGCGGCGCGCCTCCGACGCGCGGCGGATCGTCTCCCTCGGCTCGATCGACTACCTGGGGTCACACGGCTCGGAGATCCTGCGCGCCGGCACGATCGCCCCCGAGCTCGACGTCGAGTTGCAGTCCTGGACCGCGCGCGTGCGCGCCTTCGCCGGCGAGGCCTTCGACGAGCCCCTGCGCCGCCTGCGCGTGCGCCTGGAGGACAAGGAGGCGATCGCCGCCCTGCACTGGCGCGGGGTCCCCGACGAGGAGGGCGCCCACGCGGCGATCGAGGACGTCGCCCGCGCCGCCGAGGACGCCGGCTTCGTCACCCACTGGGGCCGCAAGGTGCTCGAGATCCGCCCCCCCGTGCGCATCGACAAGGGCGCTGGCATCGTCCGCCTGCTCCACGAGACCGAGCTCGTCGCCGCCCTCTACGTGGGCGACGACCTCACCGACATCGACGCCTTCCGCGGCCTGGACGAGCTGGCCGACTCGGGCAGGATCGGGCAGGTCATCAAGGTGGGGGTGCGCTCCGAGGAGGGGCCGCCGCAGCTCGCCCAGGTGGCGGACTACATGGTGGAGGGCACGCCCGGCGTACGCGAGCTGCTGCAGGCGCTCGCCGCCTAGAGGCGGAGCCGGTGCGGTTCTCCGACTTCCTGCGCGCCGCGGTCCTGTTGAGCGCGGGATCGGCGACCGCCCTCGCAGCCATCACGGTGCTCGCGGCAGCACGCGAATACGACGAGGTGGTCGTCTTCGTCTCCGTCGCCTGGTGGCTGCTGGCGACCATCGTCGGCATCCGCTTCGAGGCGCGCGCGAAGGAGGGCATCGCGCGGGCGATGGCCGAGGCGCGCCACCAGACGGGCCTGCCCGAGCTGCGTCCCGCCCTGACGCTGGTCAACCGGCTGTGGCTGCTGTTCGTCGTCACGCTCGTCGCCGGCGGCGTCGGCGTCTTCGTCCCCCAGATCGCAAGCGTCGCCGCGGGCTTCGCGCTGCTGGTCGCGCTTGCCTGGCGCCGGCAGGGCAACGCCGTCGAGGCGATCGAGGAGCGCGACGCCGCGCGCTTTTACGTCGACAAGACCTCGCCGCTGGCGCCGATCAAGCTGATCCGGACCCCGGGCTTCGGCGGCAAGTTCCTCAAGGCCCTGTCGTGAGGACCGACGTCCTGGTCGTGTCGCTCGGGTCGACCGCCGGGCTGCGTGAGGCCGACGACGAGCTCGTCGCCGCGTTGCGGCGCGGCGGCGCCACCGTGGCGGTGGCACGCGCGGAGCCGCCCGCGCGCGAATGGCGCACCTACGCGCTGCTCGAGCTCGCGTGGGCGCGCGCGGCGCGGCGGGCGGCGCTGGCCGGCCTCGCCCGGCACGCGCCGCGGGCCCTGGTCTACTCGACGAGCACCGCCGCGCTGCTCGGGCCGCGCCCGGGCGCGATCCGCTTCGACGCGCCCGCCGCCGGCAACCGGCGGGGGCGGCACGGGCTCTGGCAGCGCCCGGTCGAGGGCCGCCGCTTCGCGGCCGCGCCGCTGCTGTTGCCGTGGAGTGCCGGAGGGCTCGCCGAGGCGCCCGCCGGCCACGCCGAGGCCGTGATCCTGCCGGTCCCCGTGGAGCCCTCCGGCGCGTCCGCCGAGACGCGCGAGCTCGATGTGATGACCTACGGCGCCAACCCCGAGAAGAAGGGGCTGGATCGCACGCTCGCCGCCTGGCGCGCCGTCCGGCGGGCGGGCGAGGAGCTCGTCGTCGCCGGCCTGGCCGGGCGTGACGAGCCCGGTGTGCGCTACGCGGGCGTCCTTTCGCGCGACGCCTACCGGGCGCTGTTGCGGCGCGTGAAGGTGTTCGTCACCGCGCCTCGGCGCGAGGACTACGGCCTGGCCCAGCTCGAGGCCCTCGCGGACGGCTGCGTGCTCGCCACGACGCCCGCACAGGGCCCCTACGTCGCGCTCGCGCTCGCGCGCGCGCTCGACCCGCGGACCGTGGACGAGCATCTCGCTGGCGCGCTGCGGATTGCCCTCGACGACCCGGTGCCGGACTACGCGGCCCGGGCCGCGGAGCTGCTGCGCCCGTGGCGCCGCGACGTCGCCGACGCGCTCGTGCGCGACGAGATCCTGCCGCGACTGCTCAGGGGCGAGAGCAGCTAAGGGTTCGCGCAAGAATTGGCGCGCGATCATTCTTGCGCGGGCCTAAGCGCGGACGGCGAGGGTCGACCGCAGCCTGGCCACCGTCCAGGCGCCGACCTCCTGCGTGCTCGCCCCGTGCATCTGCGTGAACTGCACCGACGCGATCCCCGGCTCGGAGGCGCGCACGACGGCCTCCGCGTCGATCACCGGTCCCTCGTGAGGCAGCGCGACGCGCACGTGCACCGCGGTCTCGCTCTCGAGGTGGTCGCCCGGCACGCGGAAGCGCAGCCCGCCGGCGGAGATGTCGAGCAGCTGGCCCGTCGCCGTCAGCCACGCGGTCGTGACCTGCACCTCGGCGAAGACCGGGATGCGTACGGCGGAGCGGCGGTCGGGCTCGCGGTCGGCGTCCGTCACGCGGAAGCGCAGCTCGCCGGGGTAGCCGGCGGCCTCGGCGATGCCGTCGAAGCCCATCGGGATCATCCCGTCGAGGAAGGTGAGCGAGCACGCTCCGCAGGGCAGGACATGTCCCGCGGGACCGGACGATCCGGCCGGGTGCAGCAGCACGAAGGCGCCCGCGGCGGCGACGACCCGGCAGTCCAGCGCGCCGGAGGGCCACGAGAGCACGGCGTCCTGGCCGGGGTGCAACTGTCGCATGGACATCTGATCGGCGTTCCCCGGCGCCCGCTTGAGGAGCGGCGTCAGGCGCGCAGGCGCTTGCGCAGGGGCGAGAACTGCTCCCACGAGCGGGTGTTGGCGATCTGGTCGGCCGTCAGCCAGGCCCGGCGCGCGGTCGCGACGCCCCAGCGGACGATCGACAGGGTGTTCGTGCCGTGGGCGTCGGAGTCGATCAGGACCCGCACGCCGGCCTCGGCGGCGGCCCGCGCGTAGATGTCGTTGAGGTCGCGGCGATCGCCCGCCGAGTTGATCTCGAGCATCGTGCCGGTGGCCGCCGCGGACTCGATCAGCTTGTGGACATCGAGCGCGTAGGCGGCCCGGGTCTCGATCTTGCGGCCCGTGGCGTGGCCGATCACGTCGACGAGGGGGTGCTCGGTGGCGGCGACCATGCGGGCGGTCATCTCCGCCTCCTTCATGCCGAAGGACGTGTGCACGGACGCCACCACCCAGTCGAGCTGGGCCAGCAGGTCGTCCCCGTAGTCGATCGAGCCGTCCGGCAGGATGTTGGCCTCGGTCCCGATCAGCAGCTCGAAGCCCTCGAGCGTCTCGTTGAGCGCGCGCACCACCTCGATCTGCGCCTTCAGCTCGTCCGGCGAGACGTCGTTGCCGAAGCCGTGCGAGGCCGAGTGGTCGGTGATCGCGAGGTACTCGTACCCGCGCGCCATCGCGGCCCGCGCCATCTGCTCGACCGAGTTGCGGCCGTCAGAGGCGGTCGTGTGGCAGTGCAGGTCGCCCTGGAGGTCCTCAATCGCTATGAGGTCGGGCAGGCCCTGGCCGGGTGGGTCCGACAGCATCGCCGCCTCGAGCTCCCCGCGGCCCTCACGCAGCTCGGGCGGGATCCAGGCGTAGCCGAGCGTGGCGTAGACCTCCTCCTCGGTCGCGCAGCGGATGGTCTGCCCGGTCGAGTCGTCGACGATCCCGTACTGGGAGACGTGGAAGCCCTTGCGGACGGCCGCCTCGCGCAGCTGCACGTTGTGGGCCTTGGACCCCGTCAGGTGCTGCAGGACGTTGCCGAACTGGTCGGGCTCGACGACCTGGAGGTCGACCTTCATGCCGGTGTGGGTGACGGCCTTGACGGCATTGTCGCCCGGCTTGCCCGCGGACTCGATCAGGGGCAGCTCGGTGAGGGCGCGCACGAGCTTGGCCGGGTCCGCCCCGGTCGCGATGACGTCGATGTCCTTGACGGAGTCCGCCAGCCGGCGCGCCGACCCCGCGATCTCGACCTGGTCGACGCCGTCGACGGCCCGCAGCGCCCCCGCGATCTGCTCGGCCAGCCCGAGCGCGCGCGGAAGCAGGATGCGCGGGCCCGGATCGCCGTCCTGCCCGTCGGCGAGGATCTGCTTGAGGTTGTCCTCGACCTTCGCGCCGAAGCCGCGCAGGCCGCGGATCCTCCCGGCCTCGGCCGCGGTGCGCAGTGCCTCGAGCGAGCCGATGCCCAGCTCGTCGTGCAGGCGGCGCGCGCGCTTGGGGCCGAAGCCCGGCAGGTGCATGATGGCGATCAGGCCGACCGGGAACTTCTCGCGCAGCTTGGCCGACTGCGGGATGTCGCCCTCCTCGACCAGCGCGCGCAGCTTGGTCTCGAGCGTCCGCCCGATGCCGCTGAGCTCGGTGGCGCGGCCCTCGCGCGCGAGCGCGGCCACGGAGACGGACGCGTCGCGGACCGACCTTGCGGCGTTGCGATAGGCGATCACGCGGTACTGGTCGGCCCCGTCGAGCTCGTAGAGGTCTCCGAGCTCGTCGAACGCCTGGGCGATCGCGGCGTTGGTCAGCTGGGCCACGCCACTACGGTAACCCGCCCGTGCCCGGCCTCCCCTGGATCGTCCTGCCGACCTACAACGAGGCCGCGAACCTCGAGCGGGTCGTCACCGCCGTGCAGGCCGCGCTGCCCGAGGCGCGGATCCTGGTCGTCGACGACGGCTCGCCCGACGGGACCGGGGAGCTCGCGGCGCGCCTGGAGGGCGTCGACGTCCTGCCGCGCGCCGGGAAGGCCGGGCTGGGCGCGGCCTACGTGGCCGGGTTCGCCCACGCGCTCGCTGCCGGCGCCAGCGAGGTCTTCGAGATGGACGCCGACGGCTCCCACGACCCGGCCGACCTGCCGCGGCTGCTCACCGCGGTACGCGCCGGCGCCGACGTCGCGCTGGGCTCGCGCTACGTCCCCGGCGGCGGCGTGGAGAACTGGCCGCGGCTGCGGCGCGCGATCTCGCGCGGCGGATGTCTGTATGCGCGCGCGGTCCTGCGCGTCCCGGTGCGCGACCTCACCGGCGGGTTCAAGTGCCTGCGCGCGAGCGCGCTGGAGACGGTCGACTACACCACCCTGCGCGGGCACGGCTACGTGTTCCAGGTCGAGCTCACCTACCGCGCGCTGCTGCGTGGGCTGCGCGTCGCCGAGCTGCCGATCACCTTCCACGAGCGCGTCGCGGGGCAGTCGAAGATGACGGCGCGGATCGCGCTCGAGGCCGCGTGGCTCGTTCCCGCTCTGCGCCTGGCCAGCGGCCCTCACGCTCGGCGCTGACGCTGCCGATGTCAGTGGGGTGAAGCGCGAGGAGATGGCACTGGTCCAGGGCTGGGGCGACACCAAGGACGCCCTGCGTCAGTGGCAGCGGCACCCGGGCGACGTCCTGCGACCGTGGGTTCTGGGCAGCTTCGTCGTCGCCGTCGTCCTGCTCTTCGCGACCTGGGTCATCGCCGAGCTCAGCACGGCCGCTCCGGGCGGCCTGCAGTTCGCGGGCGTCACCCACGCCCCCGACCTCGGGGACTACGGCTTCGTCCTGTTTCGCAACTCGCTGGTGCTGCTGCTGCATGCGCTCGCGTGCGTCGCGGGCTTCATCGCGGGCTCCTCGCTGCCGCAGATCGCCGAGTGCTACAGCGGCTGGTCTCGCAAGGTCCACGAGCTCGCCCGGCCGCTCGCGATCGGCTTCGTGGTCTGCGCCACGCTTTTCTCGCTGAGCACCCAGGCCTACATCCTGGGTGGGGACACCGCGTCGCTGTCGGCCCAGTGGCACATCTCGTCCGCCGAGCTGCTCGGGGTGCTGTCCCTGCACGCCATCCCCGAGCTGATCGCGCTCTTCCTTCCGCTCGCCGCCTGGACGATGGCCAGCCGCAGCAAGCAGTGGGAGAACCTCCTGGCCGCGACGTTCGCCACGGTTTCGATCTCCGTGCCCCTGCTGCTGGTCGCCGCGGCGGTGGAGGTCTGGGTCACCCCGCGGCTGCTGCTGCTCGTCGTGGGGTAGTCGCTATACTTTCTGAAGCGATACCAGTCCTCTGACGCTGACAAGGAGCTCACTGCATGGCCGACATCACCGAAGTCACCGACGCGAACTTCCAGGCTGAGGTCCTCGAGGCCGACAAGCCGGTGCTCGTCGACTTCTGGGCGCCGTGGTGCGGGCCGTGTCGCATGGTGGGACCGATCCTGCAGGAGATCGCCGGCGAGCGCGACGACCTGCAGATCGTCAAGCTCAACGTCGACGACAACCAGCAGACGGCCGCGCAGTTCGAGGTCCTCTCGATCCCGACGCTGATCCTCTTCAAGCACGGCGCCGTCGCCGCGAAGGTCATCGGCGCGATGCCCAAGAAGCGCCTCGAGGCCGAGCTCGAGCCGGCGCTCGCGGCCTCCGCCTAGGCCCGGACCGCGCGCTGGAGCTCGATGCGCAGTGGGCGCCCGTCGACCTGGGCGTCCGTGGCGCTGCCGTCCAGCGCGCCGAAGCGCAGCTCGGCGGTCAGCGTCTCGGCCGTGATGTAGCCCTCGTGCTCGCGCGCGGCGGTGAGCAGGTGCTCGTCGCCGTCGAGTGAGAGGCGGATGCGGTCGGAGACGTCGAGGCCCGCGGAGCGCCGGGCGCCCTGGATCGCGTGGACGATCTCGCGCGCGGTGCCCTCGCGCCGCAGCTCGTCGGACAGCGCGAGGTCCAGCGCGACGGCGTGGGACCCGGCGCGCTCGACTTGATAGCCCTCGAGCGGGCGCATCACCAGCTGCAGGTCGTCGGCGGTGAGCTGGTGGTCGTGGCCGTCGACGCTGACGCCGACCGTCCGGCCCTCGCGCAAGGCCTCCGCCACCGGCCCAGGGTCCAGCGCGGCGATGGCCGCCGCGGCGAGCGGCATGTGGGGGCCGAAGCGCGGGCCCAGCGAGCGATAGTTGGCCTTGATCTCGTAGGAGCCGAGCTCGTCGGCCTGCGCGACGAAGCGCAGCTCCTTGACGTTGAGCTCGTCGCGCAGCTCGTCGGCGAAGGCCTCGATCGCCTCGCGCTCGGCGCCGTCGGCCACGATCACCGCGGCGGCCAGCGGCTGGCGGACCTTCATCTTGGCCTGCGCCCGGGCACGGCGCCCCATCTCGATCGTCGACCGCACCGTGGCGACCTCCGACTCGAGCCGCTCGTCGGGGTCGCCGGCGAGCGGGAAGTCGCACAGATGCACGCTCGGCTCGCGGCCGTCGAGGCGCTCGTAGAGCTCGTCGGCCACGAACGGCGTGAAGGGCGCGAGCAGCTTCGCGACCGTGGTCAGGCACGTGTGCAGCGTCGCGAAGGCGGCCGGGTCGCCATCCCAGAAGCGCCGGCGCGAGCGCCGCACGTAGAAGTTCGACAGCTCGTCGACGAAGGCGGCGATGGCGCGGCCGCCGGCGGTCGCGTCGTAGCGCTCCAGCGCCTCGGTCACCGCGCGGGTCGTCGCGTTCAGGCGCGAGAGGGCCCAGTGGTCGAGCGCTGTCGCGGGAGCAGTGCGCGCGTAGCCCTCGCCCGCCGCGTTGGCGTAGAGCGTGTAGAAGCCATAGGTGTTCCACAGCTGCAGCAAAAACTGGCGCAGCGACTCGCCGACCGCCTCGACGGAGAACTGGTAGCCGTCCCACGGCTGCTTCGACGTGAAGAAGTACCAGCGCAGGGCATCCGCGCCGTGCTGTTCGAGCACGTCCCAGGGCACGACGACGTTCCCCTTGGACTTCGACATCTTCTCACCCTGCTCGTCGAGGATCAGGCCGAGACAGACGACGTCCCTGTAGGGCGCGCGGCCGAAGAGCAGAGTGTTGACGGCGAGCAGCGAGTAAAACCAGCCGCGCGTCTGGTCGAGCGCCTCGCAGATGAAGTCGGCCGGGAAGTCGCGCTCGAAGACCTCCTCGTTCTCAAACGGCGCGTGCCACTGGGCAAACGGCATGGCGCCCGAGTCAAACCAGACGTCGATGACCTCGGGGACGCGGCGCACCGTGCCGTCGCACCGGCCGCACGGCCACGTGTGCTCGTCCACGTACGGGCGGTGCGGATCCTCCAGCGGCCGGCCCGAGCGCTCGGCGACGGCGGCCATCGAGCCGAGCACCTCGGCGTGCCCGTTCTCGCAGCGCCACACGGGCAGCGGCGTCCCCCAGTAGCGCTCGCGGGAGATCGCCCAGTCGACGTTTGACTCGAGCCACTTGCCGAAGCGCCCGTGCTTGATGTGCGGCGGGTGCCAGGTGACGGTCTCGTTGGCGGCGAGCAGCTCGTCGCGCAGCGAGCTCGTGCGGATGTACCAGCTCGGCTTGGCGTAGTAGAGCAGCGGCGTCCCGCAGCGCCAGCAGTGCGGATAGCTGTGCCGGTAGGACTCCTCGCGAAACAGGCGCCCGCGCGCGCGCAGATCGGCGATCAGGTCAGCGTCGGCGTCTTTGACCCAGCGCCCCGCGTAGGCGCCGATGCGCTCGTCGTAGGTGCCGTCGAGCCGGACCGGGTTGACGACCGCGAGGCCCTGCTCGGCGCCGAGGCGATAGTCGTCCTCGCCGAAGGCGATGGCGGTGTGCACGATGCCCGTGCCGTCGTCGGCGGTCACGAAGTCGCCCGGCAGCACTGTGTGACCCTTGTCGCCGTACTCCGCCGCCGCGATGAATCCGAAGGGCGGCTCGTAGCCGGTGCCGAGGATGTCGGAGCCCGGGAAGCGGTCGAGGATCTGGGCGTCCTGCGAGAGCACGCTCTCCACGAGCGCCTCGGCGAGGACGAACACCTCATCCGACAGCGACGCGCGCGCGTAGGTGAGCGTCGGGTCGACGGCCACCGCGGCGTTGGAGACCAGGGTCCACGGCGTCGTCGTCCAGATCAGCAGCTGATCGCGCTCCTGCACCGGCCCGACCGGCGTGGTCACCCCGAACTTCACGTAGACGCTCGGATCCTCGACGTCTGCGTAGCCCTGCGCGACCTCGTGGCTCGACAGCGCCGTACCGCAGCGCACGCAGTAGGGCACGACCTTGTGACCCTCGTAGAGCAGGTCCTTCTCCCACAGCTGCGCCAGGGCCCACCAAACGGACTCGACGTAGGTCGCGTCCATCGTCTGGTAGGCGTCCTCGATGTCGACCCAGAAGCCGATCCGCTCGGTGAGCGCCTTCCAGACGGAGAGGAACTCGGTCACCGACGCCCGGCACTCGGCGTTGAACGCGGCGACGCCGTAGCGCTCGATGTCGTCCTTGGAGTTGAAGCCGAGCTTGCGCTCGACGGCGATCTCGACAGCCAGCCCGTGGCAGTCCCAGCCGCCCTTGCGCAGCACCTGGTGCCCGGTCATCGTCTGAAAGCGCGGGAAGATGTCCTTGAACACGCGGGCGAGCACGTGGTGCGCCCCCGGCCGGCCATTGGCCGTCGGCGGCCCCTCGTAGAAGACGTACGGCTCCGCGCCCTCCCGCCGGCGCGTGGATTCACGAAAGATGTCGCGCTCGCGCCAACGCTCGAGCACCTGCTCCTCGAGGTCGGGAAACGATTGGCGAGGGTCGACGGCGGGGTAGCGCACGGGGCCATGACGGTAGCTTGCGAGCTGTGGTCGGGGCGCTCGTCATCGGCCTCCTCGCGGGCTGGGATTGCCTCACCGCTGGCGGGTCAGTCCTGGTAGGCGCGGCCGCGCGGCAGGACGCGCGCGTGGGCCAAACTCGACGCGCCAGCCACCGTCGTCGGTCACTGAAGCTCGCGCTTGATCTGCTCGAGCGAAATGGTTTCGCCGCGCGCGATCTCGTCGCGCGCGAGCCGGACGGCACGCTCGTCCTCTTCGGTGACCGGCTCGTCGTCAAGCGGCGCCTGGTCGAGGAACTCGGTGAGCGCGTCCCGGCGCTAGCGGCGGGCGAGGTAGCCGAGCGTGTCGGCGGCCTCGGCCTCGGTAAGGCGTCGATCGCGTTGCGCAGCTGCTCCTTGGCGGTCATCGCAGCCGAGAAACGATAGACGCCCGGCAAGGTTCCGTCGGTCCTATGTCAGGGGGATGGCTTGGGAGGCCGGGGGGGGTTGGGGTTGGGTGTGATGGTGTCGGCGAGGAGAAACCCGCGCGACCTACGTCCCCGACCTGGATCATTCCGCGCTCTGGGAGGGACCGAATGACGGCCAAGGCCTCCTCAATTCGATCGCTCCTTGAGGCACTCCGCTCCCGCCGGGCGACGAACCACGACACCTCCCCGAAATGCACCCAGTCGTCCACGCCGGCGAGCAGAATGTCTCCACCAATCATGACGACTTCATCGCAGGTGGGTGTTGACGGAGCTTGCCCGGGACCGCGATGTCGAACGTTGGTCCCCCTGACCTCGAGACGCCGCGCAGGCCTACTGTTGAGACGACCGGCGAACGGACGTGGGCGGCTGTGTGAAGAGCCCGGACGCGGTTCTGAGCGCCGGCGGCGCTCGCCGGCGGGCTGGTATCGCCAAGACGCTGAGGGTGGCGAGCAGGAGGCAGATCAGCGGACGGCCGGTCCTCTGCTGGGAGTGTGGCAGCCGGGTCAGTCGCGGTAAGCGCGGCCGCGCGGCAAGACGCGTTTGATGGTGATGAGTTGCTGGTCGTGGTCGCGAGTGAGACGGACTCGCCAGTCGCCGACCCGCAACCGCCATTCGTCGTCGGTGCCGGTGAGACGTTTGAAATCGCCGCGAGGCGGGGCGGCGATCAGCCCCTTGATGGCGGCCAGGACGCGGCTCGGATTGGCGGGTCCAGGCGCCGCAGGTCGCGTTGGGCGGCGCGCGCGAACTCGACGCGCCAGCCGTCGTCGTCGGTCACTCGAACTCGCGCAGCACGTCGTCGAGCGAGACGGTGCGGCCCGCCGCGATATCGGCGTCGGCCTCGGCGACCGCGGCTTCTTCCTCCGGGGTGACGGGTTCGTCATCCAGCGGCGCGTCGTCGAGCATCACGGTCAGCGGATCGCGGAGGTCGTCGAGCAGGCGCAGGCTGCGTTCGGCCTCGTGTTCGGTGAGCATCTCGATCCGTTCGCGCAGTTGCTCCTTGGCGGTCATCGCACCCGCAAACGATAGACGCCCGGCGCGGTTCCGCGGACCGTCTTCGACGGGACAGGTACTCTGTCCTGTCCGTATAGGCTGGCGCCCGTTGTGAGCTTCGCGGGCTTCGCCCTGGCCGGCTCGGAGTTCGCTCAGCATTGCGTCGATCTGTAACGTGTCGCGGGGTCCGATGGTCACCCGCCAGCGGTCGTGCGTTCTTCGGCCGCGCGGAGGGTCCGCGCGTATCGGATCCCCCTTGCGTCCGCGCGACGTTGGCTCGATACCGAGCTCAGTACTAACGAGATCTGGATCAAAAGTCCCGTCAAGATCGAATGAGACCCATACGTGAGGAAGTCGGGGATCGGCCATCGCTACGGGCGGCGGATGAAAATCTGGGGCTCCGGGGATGATCGTAGGTGAGTCTGGCTTGCTGGGTGGTCGGCGTTTCGTGGTCTGAGCAGGGTTTGGTCGCTGGCTGCGGGGCGCGGAGAGGGGTTCGGGTGATGCACACGGGTTCGGACCGTAGGTTCGCGGTTCTTGAGTCCTGCGAGCCGGAGGTCGTTGCCCGTGCGCATCACTGCTGCATTCTCTCGTCTGCTTTGCCTGCCGGGGGCGTGGGTGCGCTCGGTCTTCTTCGAGCGCGATCGAATCCTCGTCACGGTCGCGTTGCGTCGTCGTCGTCTTCGTTGCCCGAAGTGCTCGTACTCCACGCGCCATCGCGAGAGCAAGCAGCATCACGACTCGGTCTGGCGCCATCTCGATCTCGGGGTCTGGCGCTTGGAGGTTCACGCGCGCCTCAGGCGGCTGCGCTGCCCTGAGCACGGCGCGCTGGTCGAGGGCGTCCCGTTCGCTTGCGACGGCGCTCGCTTCACGCGCGATTTCGAGAACCTCGTCGCGTGGCTGGCGACCAAGACCGACAAGACGGCAACCTGCCGGCTGACGCGGATCGACTGGCACACGATCGGTCGGATCATCGAGCGCGTCGGCGATGAACTGATCGACGGCGACCGGCTCAGCGATCTGTTCGAGGTCTCGATCGACGAGGTCGCATGGCGAAAAGGTCATCGCTACCTCACGCTGGTCGGCGATCACCGCCGTCGCTGCGTGGTGTGGGGCTGCGAGGGCAAAGGGCAGGCCGCCGCCGACCGGTTCTTCGCCGAGCTCGACCCCAACCAGCCGGTCGATCCCGTGACGCCCGGCAAGGACACCGAAACCATAGCGTTCCAAGCAATCGAGACCACCGGCGAGCCTGACGAGCGGATCGTCGGCGAGCGAGCGTCGAAGCTCGTCGCGGTCTCGATGGACATGGGCGAGGGGTACGCCAAGTCGGTCCGCCAGCACGCCCCGCAAGCAGTCATCTGCATCGACAACTACCACGTCGTTCAGCTCGCGACCAAGGCACTGGACGAGGTCCGCCGCGAGCACTGGAACGAGCTGCGCCACACCGGCGAGCGACACGCCGCCAAGGCGTTCAAGGACGCGCGCTGGTCGCTGCTGAAGAACCCCGCCGACCTCACCGAGCGCCAGGCCGACACGCTCGCCGCGCTGCACGCCGCCGGCGGGAAGATCCCGCGCGCCTGGGCGATGAAGGAGATGGTCCGCGCGATCTTCGCCCCCGCCCTCACCGAGCACGCCGTCGCCAAGCTGATCGACCGGCTCCTGGCCCGCCTGTCGCGCAGCCGGCTGAAACCGTTCGTGCGGCTCGGACGCACGATCCGCAAACACCGCGACGGCATCCTCGCCGCCCGACGCCTGAACCTCAGCAACGCCCGCGCCGAAGCGCTCAACAACAAGGTCAAGCTCATCATCCGCCGCGCCTACGGGTTTCACTCTGCCAACGCCGCGCTCGCGCTCGTTCACCTCACCTGCGGACCAGTCACACTCACCCTTCCACACGAACACCAGTTCGCGTGACTTCACCTACGATCATGCCCGGAGAGCC
>JBBQBV010000047.1:0-23801 GCA_038318085.1 Solirubrobacterales bacterium | reverse complement strand
GCTCCCCGAGATCAACTCGGCGATCTACATCGAGCGCGAGGCCTCGGAGGACGACGAGAAGATCTCGGGCGGCATCTCGAGCCGCCTCGTGTGCGAGGTGCAGCAGCACCTCGGCGACGACCGCGTGCGCGCGGTCGCGATGGACACGACCGACGGCCTGTCGCGCGGCATGGAGGTCATCGACACCGGCGGCCCGATCACCGTGCCCGTCGGCAACGTGACGCTGGGTCGCATCTTCAACCTGCTGGGCGAGACGATCGACGAGGGCGACCAGCTCGACGAGGACGTCGAGCGCTGGCCCATCCACCGCGACGCCCCGACCGTCGAGCAGCTCACCCCGACGACCGAGATGTTCGAGACCGGCATCAAGGTCATCGACCTGCTCGCGCCGTACGCCCAGGGCGGCAAGGTCGGCCTGTTCGGCGGCGCCGGCGTCGGCAAGACCGTGATCATCCAGGAGCTGATCAACAACCTCGCCCAGGAGCACGGCGGCCTGTCGGCCTTCTGCGGCGTGGGCGAGCGCTCCCGCGAGGGCAACGACCTCTGGCTCGAGATGACCGACTCGGGCGTCATCGACAAGACGATGCTCGTGTTCGGCCAGATGAACGAGCCGCCCGGCGCGCGCATGCGCGTCGCGCTCGCGGGCCTGACGATGGCGGAGTACTTCCGCGACGAGGAGGGGCAGGACGTGCTCCTCTTCATCGACAACATCTTCCGCTTCGTCCAGGCGGGCTCCGAGGTCTCCGCGCTGCTCGGCCGCATGCCCTCCCAGGTGGGCTACCAGCCGACGCTCGAATCCGAGATGGGCCAGCTGCAGGAGCGGATCACGTCGACCCGCAAGGGCTCGGTGACGTCCGTGCAGGCGATCTACGTGCCGGCGGACGACCTCACCGACCCGGCCCCGGCCTCGACCTTCGCCCACCTCAACGCCACCACCGTGCTCTCGCGCTCCATCTCGGAAAAGGGCATCTACCCGGCCGTGGACCCGCTGGACTCGACGTCGACGATCCTCAAGCGCGACATCCTCGGCGACGAGCACTTCGACGTCGCCAACGAGGTCAAGGAGGTGCTGCAGCGCTACCGCGAGCTGCAGGACATTATCGCGATCCTCGGCATCGACGAGCTCTCCGACGAAGACAAGATCACCGTCCAGCGCGCCCGCAAGATCGAGCGCTTCCTGTCGCAGCCGTTCTTCGTGGCCACGCAGTTCACGGGCGTCGACGGGGCCTACGTGCCGATCGGCGAGACCGTGCGCTCGTTCCGCGAGGTGCTCGACGGCAAGCACGACGACATCCCCGAGAGCGCGTTCCTGCTCAAGGGCTCGATCGACGACGTGCTCGAGGGCTACAAGGCCTCCGGCGGCACGTCCGACGCCGACGACGACGAAGGCTCCGACGCGGAGAGCTCCTCCGACGACGATGCGGACAAGGGCGGCGACGAGTAGTGGCCGAGCACACCAAGTTCCCCGTCGAGGTCCTCACGCCCGAGGGCGAGGTCTTCAACGACGAGGTCGTCCAGATCTCGACGCGGACCACGATCGGCTCGATCGGCATCCTGGCCAAGCACCAGCCCATGCTGGCGATGCTCGATCCGACGGAGCTGCGCCTGTACGCGAGCGAGAGCGACTACGTCACCCTGGTCCAGGGCGAGGGCTACCTCCAGGTGCAGAGCGACTCGCGCGTGCTGATCCTGGTCGACGAGGCGGGCAAGGCGGAGGACCTCGACGCCTCGGAGTGGGACGAGAAGCTCAAGCGCGCCGAGCAGGAGCTCTCCGACGCCGAGGAGGGCTCGCACCAGGAGCAGGTCGCCAAGCGCGACAAGCGCCGCGCCGAGGCGTTCGTGAAGATCCTCAAGGGCGACTCGGGCCCCTGACGGCCGCGTTCGCGAGCATCTCCGTCGCGGCCGCTCGCTAGCCTTTCCCGCTCGCATGCACGAGCGGGGACTGGCCGAGCGCCTCATCACCTACAACACCTCGACGCCCGACGGAATCCGCGCGGCGGCGGGCTTTGTCAAGGGCTGGCTGGACTCGGTGGAGCTCGACGTGCGCTCGGAGGAGTTCAACGGCCTGCCGGTCCTGCTCGCCGACGTCGGTGACCCGGATCCGGCGGTGCCGACCGTGATCATCCACGGCCACATCGACGTTGTGCCGGGGTTTGAGGAGCAGTTCGCCCCGCGCGTCGAAGGCGACCGGCTGATCGGCCGCGGCGCCTACGACATGAAGGGCGGACTCGCGGCCATCATGTGCGCGCTGCGGGACCTCAAGGACCTCCGCGGGGCGCGCGTGCGCTTCGTGTGCGTCCCCGACGAGGAATCCGAGGACTTCGATCGGCACGCCACGGACGATCTCGTGACCCGCGGCCTGACGGGGGCCTTCGCCATCACGGGGGAGCCGACCGACCTGCACGTCGGCGTCCAGGCCAAGGGCGTGCTGATGGTCCGCCTGGTCGTGCGCGGCCGCGCCGCCCATGGCTCCACGCCGTGGCTCGGCGACAACGCGATCTTGAAGGCGATCGACGTGCTGCGGCGAATCGAGACCATGCCGTTCGCGGCGGAGTCCACGGAGATGTTCGACCGCCCCTCGATCAACCTCGGCCGCCTCTACGCCGGCGACGCCGTCAACAAGGTCCCCGACGAGGCCATCATGGCCGTGGACATCCGCTATCTGCCGGGCCAGGAGCCCGGCGCCATCCTCGAGCAGATCCGGGCCATCCCGGGGGTCGAGGTGGTCAAGACCTTCATCCGCCCGCCCGCCCACGTGTCCAGCTCGAACCCGTTCGTGACCGCCCTGTGCGACGCCGTGCGCCGAGCCGGCCAGAGCGGGGCGGTGAGCGTCGGGCGCGACGGCGCCTCAGACGCGGTCTCCTTCTTGCAGGCGGGCGTGCCCGCCGTGGAGTTCGGCCCCGCCGGGGCCGGCCACCACGGCCCCGAGGAGTGGGTCTCGATCGGCTCCCTCGCCCGCTACCGCCAGGCGCTCGTGGACTTCATGCAGGCCGTCCCGCGCCTGCTCGCCGACCGCGATCCGGGCCTGCGCGCCGTGGAAGGCGGCCTGGCGTGATCGACGACGAGGCGCCCCCGAGCCCCGGGCGCTCGATGTCCGTGCGCGCGGCGATCGCCGCGGTCGTGATCGTGCTGTTGACCGGCAGCGCCGTGACCGCCGCGGGCCTGCTGCAGCTCGACGACGTGCAGACCGCGTTCAACGCTGCCAGCGGCGATGCCCCCATCGACATCCCCGAGGTCACCCCCGCCGAGGCCGGCAAGCCGCAGACCCTGATGATCCTCGGCACGGATGCGCGCCTCGGCGCCGACGCCACCCCGGGCTTCCGCCCCCGCTCGGACACGATCATCCTCGCGCGGCTTGACGCGCACAAGAGCGCGATCACGCTGATGTCGATCCCGCGCGATCTCAAGGTCACCATCCCGGGCTACCAGCTGCAGGACAAGATCAACGCCGCCTTCTCCAACGGTGGCTCCCAGAAAGCCCTGCAGACGGTCAAGCAGCTGCTCTCGACGCCGGGCCGGCCGTTCAAGGTCAACCACGTCATCCAGGTGTCGTTCACCGGCTTCCGCCGCATGGTCGACTACCTCGGCTGCGCGTTCGTGGACATCGACCACCGCTACTACAACGATGTCGGCGGCCCGGGCGGCTACGCCACGATCAACATCGAGCCCGGCTATCAGCGGCTGTGCGGCCATGACGCGCTGGACTACGTGCGCTTTCGCCACACCGACAACGACCTCGTCCGCGGTGCGCGCCAGCAGGACTTCATCCGCCAGCTGCTGCGCCAGCCCGGCGTGCGCCGGCGCCTCGACGTGTCCAAGCGGATCACGCTGGCGAAGATCGCCGGTCGCTATACCCGCACGGACAAGGCGCTGAGCCAGAGCAAAGGCCAGATCCTCTCGCTGCTCAAGCTCGGCCTGGGCGTGGCCGACAAGCCCGTCCAGGAGGTGCCCTTCGGCGCCGGGCGCCTCCAGGACGAGGGCGACTACCTCACCGCCTCGCCGGGTGCGATCGCCCACACGGTCGACCAGTTCATGAACCCCAAGCCGGCGCCGACGACGAAGCCGCCCAAGCCGCCGTCCAAGAAGAAGCACAAGAAGGCGAAGTCGAAGTCGTCGTCCGTCCCCACCGGGCTGACCGACGTGTCGACGGCCGGGGAGGACCAGGCGATCTCCGCCGCCAGGCGGCTGCGCTTCCCCTTCTACTACCCCAAGCTCGGGGCCAGCCAGGGGCGCTACACGTCCGCCCAGCCCCGCATCTACCGCATCAAGGCCAACGGGCGCTCCTATCAGGCCTACCGCATGGTGGTCAACCTCGGCGTGGCGGGCGACTACTACGGCATCCAGGGCATGACCTGGAAGACGTCGCCGCTGCTCGAAGGCCCGCACGACACGATCGACGTCGACGGCCGCACGCTGTTGATCTACTACGACGGCAAGAAGGTGCGCCTGGTGGCATGGCGGACCGGCAACGGCGTCTACTACGTGCACAACACCTTGGCCCGTACCGTGAGCAAGACGCGCCTCGTGGCCATCGCTCGCTCGCTCACGCACCTCGGCCACTAGCCTGCCCTGCTTCCATGAGCGCCCTCACGGAGCCCATCGGGGTGATCGGCACGGGCTACGTGGGCCTCGTGACGGCGGCCGGCTTCGCCGAGCTCGGCTTCGACGTGTGGTGCATCGACATCGACGCCGAGAAGATCCGCCGCCTCAAGCAGGACGTCATCCCGATCTGGGAGCCCGGCCTGGAGGCGCTCGTGCTCAAGCACAAGGAGCGCCTGCACTTCTCGACGGACATCGCCGACGCCCTCGAGCACGCGCGCCTGCTGTTCGTCGCCGTCGGCACCCCGCCCACCTACTCGGGCGACGCGGATCTCTCCGCGGTCTTCTCGGTCGTCGACGCGCTGCCCGCGTCCGACGCGCACGCGCTGGTCATGAAGTCCACCGTCCCGTGCGGGACCGGGGCCCATATCCAGCGGCGCTTCAAGGACAGCGGCAAAGGCGGCCTGCGCTACGTCGCCTGCCCGGAGTTCCTCAAGGAGGGCTCCGCGGTCGAGGACTTCCTCAACCCCGATCGGGTGGTCGTGGGCGACGAGGGGGACTGGGCGGGCCAGGCCGTCGTCGACCTCTACGCGCCGCTCGGCGCGCCG
Organism: Solirubrobacterales bacterium; assembly: GCA_038318085.1. Lineage (GTDB taxonomy): Bacteria > Actinomycetota > Thermoleophilia > Solirubrobacterales > Solirubrobacteraceae > DATLGB01. The sequence goes on along the minus strand of JBBQBV010000047.1, from coordinate 18,654 downwards.
CTGGTGCGCACCGACATCCGCTCGGCGGAGATGATCAAGCTCGCCTCCAACGCGTTCCTGGCGACGAAGATCTCCTTCATCAACGAGATCGCCAACGTCTGCGACGAGGTCGGCGCCGACGTCACCGAGGTCGCCAAGGGCATGGGGCTCGACGCCCGCATCGGGCCGAAGTTCCTGCAGGCGGGCATCGGCTTCGGGGGATCCTGCTTCTCCCCGCGTGAGACGCTTTTGGTGCGCCTCCGCGGCCAGGCTCGGCTCGTCGCCCTGGAGCAGCTGTGGTCGCTGTGCGGCGGCACGGAGCACGAGCAGGCGATCGAGCCCGAGTCGCTCGAGGCCTGGTCCTGGGTGCCGGGCGAGCCCGAGCCCGAGTTCCTGCCCGTGTCGGTGCTGACCCGCCGGCACTACGAGGGCGAGATGGTCGACGTCCACACGAAGCTGGGCCGGCGCGTGCGCACCACCGTCGACCACCCCTTCCTGGTCGGCGACGGCCAGGACGACCTGATGATCACGCGCATGCCGGCGGGCGACCTCGACGGTGACTGCTGGCTGCCGCTCGCGCTCGGGAGCGCTCCCGGCGAGGACCCGGCCGTCATGTCGATGATGGGCGTCATCGAGGACCGCATGGTCGACCCCGAGAAGATCCTCGTCCGCCCGGAGAACCTTCAGCTCGCACAGCGGCCGGGGGGCTGGTCATCGCGGCGCTTCTTCGACGTCAAGCGCGCCGGCACCATGCGCCTCGCCGAGGCCTGCGCGGCAGACGTGCCGCTCGCAGGCGCGCGCTACACGACGGTCTCCAACGGCACGTGGAACCCGGAGCTGCTGGCCTTCGACCAGCACTTCTGGCGGGTCGTGGGGTTGTATCTGGCCGAGGGGTGTGTGACTCAGGACGGCGATCGCCAGCGCATCAGCTGGTCCTTCCTTCCGGGGGGCGAGGAGCACCTCGTCGCCGACGTCGTCGCGTACTGGCAGCGTCATGGCGTGCGGGTCTCGGTCCAATCGACGCCGACGGCCCGCCGCGTGACCGTCTCCTCGCGCCTGCTCGTCGCCTGGTGGACGCAGCACCTCGGCCTCGGCCGCAACTCCTACACCCAGCGCATCCCGGACCTCGCATGGCACATGACCCACGAGCGCAAGCGCGCGCTGCTCTCAGGCGTCTTTGAGGGCGACGGATCGTGGTCGCTGGTCAACGGCGGCCCGAGCGTGATCCTCGAGTGGGGGACGGTCAGCGACGAGCTCGCCGACGGCGTCGCCCGGCTGCTCGGCGACGTCGGCATCGTGTGCGCCTGGCGCCGCGGGATGTGCACGAAGTCCACCAAGGAGACGCACTGGCTGCGCGTCAGCGGCGCCGAGCAGGTCGAGCGGGCACTGTTCCTCGTGCCCGAGCGCGACCGGCCGGGGGTCCTGGCCTCGATCGCTCGCCAGCGCAAGCGCATCAAGCCGACCGGCTATCGCCGCTTCAACGGGGGCACGCCGTGGGTCCGCGTCGTCTCCGCCGAGCGCTCCCGCTACGCCGGGCCGGTCTACTCGCTCGAGGTTCCCGGCAGCCACACGGTGGTCTTGTCGGGCGGCCTCATATCCGCGAACTGCTTTCCCAAGGATGTCACCGCCCTCAAGCAGCTCGCCGGCAACACCGGCTACCACTTCCAGCTGCTCAACGCGGTCATCGAGGTCAACGAGCTGCAGAAGCGGCGCGTCGTGCAGAAGCTGCAGAAGCACCTCGGCCCGCTGACCGGCCGCAAGATCGCGCTGCTGGGCCTCGCCTTCAAGCCCAACACCGACGACATGCGCGAGGCGAGCTCGCTCGTGCTCAGCGCGCGGCTGCTCGCCGACGGCTCGGCGATCTCGGTCTACGACCCGGTCGCCGAGGAGGAGGCGCGCAAGCTCATCCAGGGCGTGACGTTCGCGCCGTCGGCTCTCGAGGCGGCTGCGGGCGCCGACGCCGTCGTGCTCGTCACCGAGTGGGCGGAGTTCTCCGCGCTTGACCTCGGCGCGCTGGCCGGGGTCATGCGCGGCAACCTCGTCGTGGATGGGCGCAACTTCCTCTCACCCGAGAAGGTGCGCGCGGCCGGCCTGCTCTACGAGGGGATCGGCCGGCCGTCCCCCTCCGTCGGCGGGCCCTAGGCCGTGCAGGCGCTGATCCTCGCCGGCGGTGAGGGCACCCGTCTGCGGCCCCTGACCAGCTCCGTCGCGAAGCCGGTCGTCCCGCTCGTGGACCGGCCGTTCATCGTCTTCATGCTCGAGTGGCTGTGCGCGCACGGCATCGACGACGTCGTCATGTCCTGCGGCTTTCAGGCCTCGGGGGTCCGCGACGTGCTCGGAGACGGCGAGCGCTACGGGATGCGCATCCGCTACGTCGAGGAGCCGAAGCCGCTCGGCACCGGCGGGGCGCTGAAGTTCGCCGAGGACCTGCTCGACGAGCGCTTTTTGATGCTCAACGGCGACGTGCTCGCCGACATCGACCTGACGGCGCAGCTCGCGCAGCACGAGCGCACCGGCGCGGTCTGCACCCTCGCGCTGGTGGGAGTCGAGGACCCCTCCAACTACGGGCTCGTGCGCACCGACGCCGAGACGCGCGTGACGGACTTCCTCGAGAAGCCGTCGGCGGACACCGTGATCGGCGTCAACACGATTTCCGCCGGGGCCTACGTGCTCGAGCGGTCGGTGCTCGCCCTGCTCGAGCCCGGCCGGCGGGCCTCGATCGAGCGCGACGTGTTCCCGCGCCTGGTCGGCAACGGCCTGCACGCGCGCGCGTCCGACGACTACTGGATCGACATCGGCACCCCCGAACGCTATCTGCGGGGGACCTTCGACATCCTCGACGGCGTCGTCGCCACCCGCGTCCAGGAGCGCCTCGGCACGGAACAGCGGGCCGTCGCCGACGACGTGCAGAGTGCTGGCCACGTCGTCGCTCCGGCGATCGTCGAGGCCGGATGCCGTATCGGGAAGGACGCCCGGATAGGCTCCCGCGCCATGCTCGAGCCAGGGGTGAGCGTCGGGCGCGGATCCGTCGTCGAACGCGCGGTGGTCCTGCGCGGCGCCATGATCGGCGAGGACTGCGTGCTGCGCGACTGCATCGTGGGGCCCGGCGCGCGCATCGGGGACGGCACGCGCGTCGAGGACCTGGCCATGATCGGCGAGGGCGTGACGATCGGCGCCCGCAACGTCATCAGTCACGGCGCCCGCGTCTTTCCCGGCGTCACGCTCCCCGACGGGGGGCTGCTGTTCTGATGGCCCCCCTCGACGCCGCCGCGGTCGCCGCGGTCGACCCGACCGGCCAGGCCGCCGAGATCCTCGACCTTCCCGTCCACCTGCGCGACGCGCAGTGGCGGGTCGACTCCGCCGGCCTGCGGCCGCGGGAGTCCGCCGGGCTGGTCATCGCCGGCATGGGCGGCTCGGGTGTCGGCGCGCTGCTCGCGCAGGCCGCCCTCGGGGACCGTGCCACGCGGCCGATCGTCCCGGTGCGCGACTATACGCTGCCGGTCTGGGTCGACGAGGACTGGACCGTGCTGCTGTCGAGCTACTCGGGCGTCACGGAGGAGATCCTGTCCTGCTGGGAGGCCGCGAAGGCCGCCGGCGCGCACCGCCTCGTAGCCAGCACCGGCGGTGAGCTCGTGGAGCGCGCACGTGCCGACAACGTCCCGGTGATCCCGCTCCCCGGTGGCTTCCAGCCGCGCGCGGCCGTCGCCTACTCCACGGTCGCGGCGCTCGAGGTCGCCGCCCTGGCCGGGATCGCGCCGTCCGTGCGCGACGAGGTCGAGGCCGCCGCGACCCTGCTCGAGGGGCTCGCCGCCGAGTGGGGGCCGGACGCGTCGGAGGACTCCGAGGCCAAGGCGCTCGCGGCGGCCATCAGCTCGTATGTGCCGGTGATCAGCGGCGCCGGGCTGACCGAGCCCGTCGCCTACCGCTGGAAGTGCCAGCTCAACGAGAACGCCGGCCGCCCGGCCTTCTGGAGCACGCTGCCCGAGCTCGACCACAACGAGATCCAGGGCTGGGACCCGGACGACGACAGGTTCTCCGCCGTCTTCCTCGAGGACCCCGTGGACACGCATAAGCGGGTGCTGCGCCGCTTCGAGCTCACCGCGGAGATCATCGGCGGCGCGCACCGCGTCACGGCCCGCGGCGAGACGCGGCTGGAGCGCCTGATGTCGCTCGTCCACCTCGGCGACCTGGTCTCGCTGTATGTGGCGACCCTCGACGGGGCGGATCCCGCCGCCATCCCGTCGCTGAGGCGGCTCAAGTCCGAGCTGGCCCAAGGGCCGCCGGAACGCGAGCACCAGCCCGCGGAGTAGCGGCTCAGGTCAGGCCGAGGCGGTGCGCGACGGCCGCCGCCTCGGTGCGCGTCCGGACCTCGAGCTTGGCCAGGATGCGGGAGACGTGCACGCTGGCGGTCTTCTCGGCCATGTAGAGCGTCTGGCCGATCTCGCGGTTGGTGCGCCCGCCCGCGACCAGCTCGAGCACCTGGCGCTCGCGCGGGGTCAGGCCGAAGGGGTCATCGTCGCCCTCCGCCGCCGGCGGCTCCTCCTCGCCGCGCAGCCGGGCGCGGGCGGCGAAGCCCTCGATCTCGGATTGAAGCCAGGTGGCCCCGATCGCGCGGGCGGCCTCCAGCGCGTCGCGCGCGGTCTTCGTCGCGCCTTCGCGGTCAGCTTGGCCGAGGCGCGCCTCGGCCTCGCGCCAGCGCGCCTGGGCGGCGTCGTAGGGCTGGGCGAGCGCCGTCCACGCCTCGGCGGCGGCCGCCCACAGCGCCGAGTCGTCGCCGCCCGCGGCGCGCGCCGCCTCGGCTCGCGCGGTGGCCAGGTTGGCGTTCTCGATCGGCCGGTGCTCGCCCGCGGTGGCCTCGACGCGCATCAGCAGCATCTCGGCAGTCGAGACCGCCGCCTGCTCGGCGTCGTGGTCGCCGAGGTCGCGCGCGCGCAGCGCGGTTTCGGCCTCGACGCGCAGGCCCGCAGCGGAGACGAGCGAGATGCGGGCGCGGTCCTCCGAGCAGAACTCGATCCGGTCCAGCCCCTCGTCGATGGCCTTGCGGGCGGTGTCGAGGTCCCCGTGACGGCGCTCGAGCTCGGCCCGCAACGCCGCCTGCGGCCCGATGAACTGCGGCTCGCGCGAGCAGGCGACGAGCGGCTCAGCCTCGTCGAGCAGCGCCCGGGCGCGGTCGTGCTCGCCGCGGCCGAGCGCCAGCTCCACCCAGCGGTGCGCCTCGTTGAGGAAGGTGTTGTACATCGACCGGCGCCCGTCGGTCGGCAGCGACGCCTCCGCCTTGGCCCAGTCGCCGGCGCGGAAGGCGATCTCCCCGCGCATGAGCTTCAGCCAGCGGTAGGAGTGACCCCTCTGGGTGGCGATGAGCGCGCCCTCGTCGGCCACCGCGAGCGCCTCCGCACCGCGGCCGGACCACAGCAGCACGTCGGCGAGGTTGACGTAGGTCGTGACGGCCGTGATCGGCAAGTCGGCCTGCAGGGCCAGGTCGATGCTCTTGCGCAGCGCGGGCAGGCCCGCGTCGTCACCGAGCCAGGCCAGCGAGACGCCGAGCGCGTCGAGCGCCCGGATCTCCGGGTGCACGGCACCGGCCGCGCGCGCCTGCTCGAGCGCCTCGCGGGCGGTGTCCACGGCCTCGCGGTAGCGCGCGGAGAGCATCAGCTCCCGCGCGCGGGAGGCGAGGATCGTCGCGCGCTCCTCCAGCGGCTCGTCGTCGGGCAGCAGGGCCAGCGCGCGCTCGCGCGTGGTCGCCGCCTCCTCCGGGCTCCCGAGCCGCCACAGCTGGCGGGACAGGCGCTCGAGCACGGCCGCCTTGCGCCGCGGGTCGGCCTTCTCGTCGACCGCGTCGACCGCCGCCCGCAGCAGCGTCTCGGCGCGCTCGGGGTTGTGGTCGGTGTGGTGACACCAGGCCGCCGAGCGCAGCAGCGCGACCCGGTCGAGGCCCGCCAGGGCTTCGGCGTCCGACACGCGGTCCCACAGCTCCAGCGCCCGCTCGTACAGCGCAGCGGCCTCGCCGTAGGCATGCACCGCCTCGGCCGCCTCGCCGGCGCGCACGCTGGCGACGAGCGCGGCGGGCTGGTCGCCGGCGGCGGAGTAGTGGTGGGCGATGCCCGCCGCGGCGTGCGCGCCCGGAGCGGTGTGGGACTCCAGCGCGCGCGCCAGCGAGAGGTGCAGGTCGGCACGCTCGCCGGGCAGCAGATCGTCGGCGATCACCTCGCCGAGCAGCGCGTGGCGGAAGACGTAGCGGCCCTCGCTGTCGACCTTGACGATCTGGGAGGCGACGGCGTCGCGCAGGGAATCGCGCAGCACGTCGCGGTCGAGCTGGGAGGCCTCGGCCAGCACGGCGTGCTCGAGCCGCTGCGCGACGGCGAGCGTGCCCAGAACCTCCTGGGTCGGCGCCGCCAGCCGCTCGATGCGGACCATCAGCGCCTCGCGCAGCGTGGGGGGCAGGGCGCCGCGGCCGTCGAGCCCGGCGGCCAGGAGCTCCTCGGCGTACAGGGCGTTGCCCTCCGACCGCGACCACAGCCGGTCGACGAGGTCGGCCTGCGGTGCCGCGCCGAGGATGTCGGTGAGCTGCTCGGAGAGCTCGTCACGGCTGAACGGGCCGACCTCGATGCGGCGCGCGCCCGGGCTGCGCTCGAGCTCGGCCAGCAGCGGGCGCAGCGGGTGGCGGCGGTGCAGCTCGTCGGGGCGGTAGGTGGCGACGACCAGGACGCGCTCGTGGTGCAGCGAGGCCGCCAGGTAGGCCAGGAACGCCCGCGTGGAGCGATCGGCCCAGTGCAGGTCCTCGATCGTCAGCAGGAGCCCGCCGTCGGCCGCGAGGCGGTCGAAGAGCTCCAGCAGCGCCTCGAACAGGCGCGCGCGGGCACCTTGGGCCTCGTCGATGAACTCGCGCGACCCCACATCGCCCGCGAGGCCGGGGAGCAGGCCGTCGAGGGCCTCGCGGGCGGCGGTCGGGAGGGTGTCCAGGACGGGGTCCGACGCGCGGGCCAGGGGACGCAGGGCGGCGACGATCGGGGCGTAGGCGAGCTCCCCCTCGCCGAGATCGACGCACTCCCCGCTGAGCACGCGCACGCCGTCGGCGGCAGCGCGGCGCTGCAGCTCGCAGACGAGCCGGGTCTTGCCGACGCCGGACTCGCCGGCCACGAAGGCCATCGAGGGCCGGCCGGCGGCGCCGTCGGCGAGCGCCGCCTGCAGCTCGGCGAGCTGGCCGCCGCGGCCTACGAACCGGGAGCTGGTGACCCGTGTCGCCACGCGTGAATCATCCCACCGCCGCGGGACGCTGGACGGGAAGGCCGCCGAGACGGCCTCCGCGTCAGCGCTGCGAAGAAGCGCGGGCCGCGCTCCCGCGTCATCCGGGCGATGTCGTCCTGCCGCGTCCGGGCGATCTGCATGTTCATGTCGCTGTTCATCGGAGCCTCCGAGATTGAGGGGTTCAAGCACAGTTGTCACTGTGACCCTGAGGCGGCGCCCGTACATCAGGCGGATGGTGCGGACCACCCCTTAGGGCTGAAAGCCCGGGAGGGTGAGTCGCAGCCGCGCGCCGCCCATGGGGGCCACCTCGGTGGCGATGCTGCCCGCGTGCGCTTCGATGATCGCCTTGGCTATCGCGAGGCCGAGCCCGGTGCCGCCGTGCTTGCGCGTGTGCGACGTATCAAGGCGGTGGAAGCGATCGAACACGCGCTCCCGCTCGTGATCGGGGATACCGGGACCGTCGTCATCGACGCACACGGTCACGCCGTCGGCCGTGCTCGTGGCGGTGAGGAGGATTCGTCCGTCGGCCGGCGTGTGCTCGACGGCGTTGGCGAGCAGGTTGCGCACCGCCTGAGCCAGCCGGTCGGGATCGGCGCGCAACGTGCCGTCGGTGGCGTGCACCTCGACCGGACGGGCATAGGTCGCCTGGATGCTCGCGGCGATCTCCTCGAGGAAGGGTCGGAGGACAACGCTCGCATAGCGCAGGAACTCGGGTTGTTCGCTGCGCGCCAAGAGCAGGAGCTCATTGACGATGCGTTGCATCCTGCGAACCTCGGTGCCCACGTAGCCCTCGACTCGGCGGATGTCCTCGAGGGTCGGGGTTTCGCTGCGGGCCAGGACTTCAAGCTGGCCGCTGATGACTGTCAACGGTGTACGGAGCTCATGGGAGGCCTCAGCTACGAAGGCGCGCTGGCCCGCGAACGCCGCATCCAGGCGCTCGAGCATGTGGTTGAAGGTGTGGGCCAGCGTTCGCATCTCGGCGCCGCCGGTGGTGGCCGGCATGCGCGGAGAGAGCTCGCCGGCATCGACGCGCGCTGCGACGCCCGCCATGCGCCGCAGCGGACGGGAGAGTCCAATGGCGAGCAGTCCGGCCGCGATCAGCGCGGCGATCAGCGTCAGGCTGCCGGCGATCAAGTAGGTGTGCGCGACGCTCTCCTGGGCGCTGCGCGCCGACTGCAGCGCCTCGCCCACGCTCAGGCGCGCCCGGCACTGACCGTTGCGCCGGATCGTCCGTGTCAGCAGGCGCAGCGGTCCGACGTCCTTGAGCTCGACGGTGGTGTAGCCGGGCGGCGCATGTCGCAGCCTCAGCGCCTCTCGGTTCTCACGGGCTTGCGTGGCGTGAGATTCACCTGGCTCCTTGACCAGCCTCACCAGCTCGGGCTCGTTGGTGACCACGCCCCCTCCGGGAATGGTCGCGATGAGCACCCGGGTGGAAGGGCGAAACGGTTGCGCCTGGACGTAGCGACGCGCGGCGCCGGCCAGGCCCGCCGGCCGGCTTTCCTGAGGCGGCAGCCCTCGTCGCGCGAACGCGTCGAGGTCGACGCGAAGCTCGCGGTCGATCTGGCCGCGCAGCTGCGCCCCGGTTCCGCGATAGATGGCGAGCGAGGTGATGCCGAGGGCCAAGGTCAGCACCGCCGTGACCGCCATCGCCATCCGCGCGGCCAGGCCGAGCCTGGCCAGGCGCTCACGCATTTCGGAGCCTGTAGCCGCGGGAGCGCACGGTCTCGATCGGCGCCGCAGCGTCGGGCAGCGCGAGCTTGCGACGCAGATACCCGACGTAGACCTCGACGATGTTCGTGCCCGGATCGTGGTCATAGCCCCACACGGCCCCCAGCAGCTGCTCGCGAGAGAGGATCCGGTCGGGGTTTCGCAGCAGGTGGGCGAGCAGGTCAAACTCCCGCGCCGAGAGCGCCACCTCCGTCTCCTTGCGCCTCACGGTGCGCCTGATCAGATCCAACTCGATGTCCGCGCCGCACAGCACGGTCTCCTCAGCTCCGCGGCGCCTCAGCTGAGCGCGCACTCGTGCGGCAAGCTCGGCGAACACGAAGGGCTTGGTCAGGTAGTCGACCGCCCCTCCGTCCAGACCGACGATGCGATCTTCCACCCCATCGCGGGCGGTGAGCATGATCACCGGCAGGTCCGGTCGGCCCGCCTGGATGGAGCGCAGAACGGCAAAACCGTCTTGCCCGGGGAGCATGACATCGAGGATCACGAGATCCGGGTCATCGTGCAGCGCGCGACGCTCGCCGTCGATCCCGTCGCTGGCGAGCGTGATCGTATGCCCCTCCTCCCGCAGGCCGCGCGCCACGAAGTCCGCGATCGCCGGCTCGTCTTCAACGAGAAGGACGTGCACCCCACCATGCTAGGTAGCCGGCCGTCCCGGCCGCCGCGGATGAGAGGACTCTCATCACGCGCCGGGCCTGCATAAGCGTCTTCTCAGGTCCGTGTTAGGACCGTCTTACGCGAGGGCCGCAAAGTGATCGCGGTGAGCCGCTCACCGCGCGACCGCTTCGATGCAGCAACCCGTCTCGAGCCCGGCGCGGCGCTCCTGCCGCTCCGCGTCTTCTTGGGCGCGACGTTCGTGTACGCAGGGATTCAGAAGCTCTCGGACCCCGGCTTTCTGCACAAGGGCGCGCCGAGCTACCTGGGCACCCAGTTGCGCGGCTTCGCCCACGGGACGCCCGGTGGCTTCATCCTGGAGACCTTCGCGATCCCCCACATCACGTTGGCCGGGGTCGGGGTCGCGTTCGCCGAGATCGCCATTGGCCTGCTCATATTGATCGGGCTCTTCACGCGCGCAGCGGCGGTCGCGGGCCTGCTGATCAACCTCTTGTTCCTCACCACTGCGAGTTGGAGGACCTACCCGTACTTCCTCGGCTCCGACGTCGTGTTCGTGTTCGCCTGGCTGCCCTTTGTGCTCGCGGGCGCCAGCGGCCAACCTGCGCTTGAGCACACGCTCAGCCGGCGGGCGCGCCGACCCCGACCGCACGCCCGAGAAGCCTCGGGCGCTCCGGTCGACGCGACGGCGGCCCCGGCCACGCGGCGCGAGCTGCTCGCGCGCGCCGCGGGACTCACCGGCGCCGCCACATTGCTGCTGGGCGGGTTCTCGGCGCTGGCCAAGGGGCGCTACCGGGCGCCCAGCACGTCGCTGGGCGCGACCGCCAAGGCAGCCCCCGCTCGCCACGCGTCCACGCCGCACCCGCCGGCCGCCGCCAAACCGTCTCCGCTCCCACCCGGGGCTGTCCGACTCGGCCCGGCCAGTCGCCTCAAGACCGGCCAGGGCGCGACGTATCGGGATCCCGCCGACGGGCAGCCCGATCTCGTGATTCGACACGCCAACGGAACCCTCAGCGCAACGAGCGCCGTCTGCACCCACGCCGGCTGCACCGTCGGATACGAAGGAGGGCAGATCGTCTGCCCCTGCCACGGCGCGACCTTCGACCCCCGGACCGGACAGGCCCTCGGCGGACCCGCCCAGGGACCGCTGACCAGGCGCCGCGTCCTGGAGCAGGACGGCAGCATCTACGCCGTTCCCTCCTGAGCCGCGCCAACGGCCGACGGCGGGATTCCCGCTCGCGAAGGTGCCGCACCAACCTGCGAAGAGCGACCCCTTAGCCTGAGCGCAATGGTCGTCTCCTCCATCGTCGACGGCCGCCGGCGCGAGGACGCGCCGGGCGGAACCCAGAGCTCCACGAACCCGGCGCGGACCTCCGAGCAGGTGGCCGAGGTCCGCCTCGCCGACGTTCCGACCTTCGTCGCGGCGGCGGCGGCGGCGCGCGCCGCGCAGCGGGAGTGGCGGACCGTCCCGGCCCCCCTCCGCGGCCGGGTGATCGCCAACGTCGGCCGCCTCGTCGAGGCCAACAAGGCGGCGCTCGCCCAGCTCGTCACCGACGAGATCGGCAAGCCGCACCCCGAGGCGCTCGGCGAGGTGCAGGAGATCGTCGACACGTGCGACTTCTTCCTTGGCGAGGGCCGGCGCCTGTACGGGCAGACCGTGCCGTCGGAGATGCCCGACAAGCAGCTGTTCACCTTCCGCGTGCCCGTAGGGGTGGCGGCCATCGTCACCGCCGGGAACTTTCCCGTGGCCGTTCCGTCCTGGTATCTGGTCCCGGCGATCCTGTGCGGCAACGCCGTCGTGTTCAAGCCGGCCGAGTACGCCGCGGCCTGCGGCGACGCCCTCGCGCGTCTGTTCCACGCTGGCGGGGTCCCCGGCGGCGTCCTGAACGTCGTGCAGGCCTCGGGCCCCGACACCTTCGCGGGGCTCGAGCGGTCGCTGCAGGCGGGGCTGGTGGACAAGGTCGGCTTCACCGGCTCGAGCCCTGTCGGCGCCGAGATCGGGGCGCTCTGCGGCCGCAACCTGCAGTCCCCGTGCCTCGAGCTCGGCGGCAAGAACCCGATGGTCGTCATGGCCGACGCCGACATCGACCTCGCGGTGCAGGGCGCGCTGTTCGGCGGCTTCGGGACCGCGGGCCAGCGCTGCACGTCGCTCGGCACTGCGATCGTGCACGAGTCCGTCCACGACGAGTTCGTGCGCCGGCTCGACGAGCGCCTGCGGGCCTCGGCGATCGGCGACCCCAACGCCGACGTGCTCTACGGGCCCATGATCCACGAGCGCTTCGCCGAGCGCTTCGAGGACTGGCTCGGCCTGATCGAGGACCACCACACCGTGCTGGGCTCCGACCACCGCGGCCGCATCGGCCCCGGCGCGCCGTGGCCGCACTTCGTCGGCGACTGGGAGGCCGGGCTGTTCTACCATCCGGCGGTCGTGGACGGCGTTACGATCGACGACGAGCTCTACCGGACCGAGACCTTCGGGCCGATCGTCGGCGTCGCCGCGTTCTCGACCTTCGACGAGGCAATGTACCTCGCCAACGATCACGGCTACGGCCTCTCCTCGTCGATCTACACGACCGACGCCCACAACGCCTTCCGCTTCCGCGAGGAAATCAGCGCCGGGATGGTCTCGGTCAACAACTCGACCTCCGGCGCCGAGGCGCACCTCCCCTTCGGCGGAAACGGGAAGTCCGGCAACGGCTCGCGCCAGTCCGGGATCTGGGTGCTGGACCAGTTCACGCGCTGGCAGTCGCTGAACTGGGACTATGCGGGCAAGCTGCAGAAGGCGCAGATGGACATCGACGAGATCACCGGCGACAGGGAGTTCAGGCTATGAGTGGACTGTTCGGCAAGGCAATGCGCTTCGCGCGCTCCCCGGCGGGCAGGAGGGCGCTGACCAAGGCGAAGACCTTCGCGTCCTCGCCCGAAGGCAAGCAGCGCATCGAGGATGCGCGCGAGCGCGTCCAGTCGATCCGCGGGGGTCACGGGGCGAGCGGGGCGAAGACGCCCGCGGCGGCCACCGAGCCGCCGCCGGCCCAGTCGCCCCCGCCGAAGGATCCGCCGGCGCCGACGCCCTGATCACCCTGCCGCCTGCGGGACCGCCGATGTGCCGACGTCGTCGGATGCTCGATCCGGCGGTTCGTCCTTGCGTGCGACAGCTTTCGACCTGGGCGTCGGCGGCGGACAGCGGGGCGGTCCGCTGGACTGAGCAACGACACGCATCGGCGAGAGGGGGCTGAGGTCAAGCGGATCGCGGCGCTTGACGCGGGCGGGTCCGAAGCGGTTCACGGTAGGGCGGCGGCGGCGCGGTGCATTCCGCTCGCTTTTCGAGCGTCGTGATGACGATCCGCGGCCCGACTCGACCCCGTTTGAGGTCTCGGGTGCCCTCGGTCCTTCCCCATGGGCCCGGCCTGAAGGACCAGCCCCACTGGCGCTCGACCCTACCGACTTGGCCCTCCCGGCGCTAGCTCGGACGCCGGCGATACCACAGCGGAGAGGTGGTCGGCGGGGGCACGAGCGCCTGCGCCCTGGCCACCAGCACGCTCGGAGCCGGGTCGGCGACGTGCTCCGCGAGCGCCTCGCCGAACGCGTCCTCCAGGCCCTCGACGGTCTGCGCGCGAACGCCGAAGGCCCGCGCGAGCGCCTCGAAGTCCGGCGTGCGCAGGTCGACGCCGAAGCGCTCCTCGCCGGCCTGGTCCTGGTCGAAGCGCAGCATCCCGTAGCCGCCGTCGTCGACGATCACGGTCGTCAGCGGGATCTGCTCCTGCGCGACGGTCGCGAGTTCCCCGCACGCGAACAAAAAGCCGCCGTCCCCGCAGACCGCCACCGTCGGGCCGGTGTCGGCCAGCGCGGTGCCGAGCGCCGCCGGAAAGGCGAACCCGAGCGTTCCCCACCCCACGGGGTAGAGCAGCCTGCGCGGCGCGCAGAACGCGTGGAAGCCCGCGATCCAGTAGCCCGGGATGCACATGTCGCACACGACGTTGGCGTCGTCGGGCAGGGCGAACTCGACGGCGTCGAGGAAGCGCAGCGCGCGGGCGTCGAGGCCGCGACAGCCGGCGGCACGCACGGCGGGCAGGTCGGCCCAGACCTCGCGCGCGTCCTCCCCGGTGATCGCCTCGCAGCCTGAGATCGCGTACATGTCGACGACGGAGGTCGCCGCGTAGTTCTTCCCGGCGTCGGCGGGATCCGTGTTCACGGTGATCAGCGCGGGCGGCTGCGGCATCGCCCAGTTCTGCGTGTTCATGCCGTCGAGGTCGGATCCGACGGAGACGACGACGTCGGCCTGGTCCCACAGGGCGCCGGCGGCGGGCACGTGGGGCGGTAGGCCGACGCAGCACGGATGACCCGGCGGGAGGATCCCGCGCGCGCCGTAGGTCGTCAGCACCGGGGCGCCGAGGTGCTCGGCGAGGGCGGCCACCGCGTCCGCGGCGTCACGGGCGCCGGAGCCGGCCCAGATCAGCGGGCGCCGGGCGGCCTCGAGCGCGGCGACGGCCTCCGGAAACCCCCGCAGCCTCAAGCTCTCGCCCCACTCGGTGACGGTCGCGGGCGGCGTTTCAGCCCGCAGGAGGTCCGTGGGCACCTCGAGGTACACGGGCCGCGACGCCGCCTCGGCCGCGGCCGGCGCCGATCCGATCCCCTCGGAGAGCTGTTCCGGGGTCCCGACCACGATCTGCTGCTCCGTCACCGGTGCGAACATCGTCGCCTGCCCGTCGGTCTCGTGCAGCACGCCGCGGTAGACGCCCGGGCGCCGCAGCGTTGTGGGGATGTCCGTGGCGATCACGAGCACCGGCGAGTGCGAGGCCCAGGCCTCGCCGACGGCGGCCAGCGTGTTGGCGGCGCCCGGGCCCGTCGTCGTCAGGGCGACGCCGAGCTCGCCCGTCGCCCGGGCGTAGCCGTCCGCCGCATAGGCCGCCGCCTGCTCGTGGCGCACGCCGACGAGCCGGATCGGCGACGCGCGCAGCGCCTCCCACAGCGCGAGGTTGTGGACGCCGGGCAACCCGAAGCAGACCTCCACGGCGGCCTCCTCGAGCGCCGCGACGATGACCTCGGCTCCGGTCGGCATGGCCGGACACTACCCGCGCCAACCTTGACACGATCGTGTCAGGGTTGTGTAGACTCACCCCCATCACACAGGACGCGCTGACCATCCACGAGGCGGCGGAGACCACCGGCTGGTCGCCGCGCATGCTGCGCTACATCGAGCGCGTCGGGTTGATCGAACCTGAGCGCTCGGAGTCCGGCTATCGCCTGTTCGGCCCGGCCCAGCTGCAGCGGCTGCGCACCCTGCGCGAGCTGCTGGCCGAGCACGAGGTCGGCCTGTCGGAGATGGCCTTCGCCCTGCGCGTGCGCACGGACGAGCGCCTGCGCGGCGCGACGAACCGCTGGTTCGAGGCCGAGCCCGAGCGCCCCGCCGACGTCCCCGCCGCCGACTGGCTGCGCTGGGAGCAGGACAAGCACGAACGGCTCCTCGCCGCCGCCGCACGCACCATGACGCCCACCGCCCAGGAGATCGCATGACAACCACCGCCCCGAAGATCCTCGCCGACGGCGACTACCAGGTCGCCGACCTCTCCCTCGCCGCGTACGGGCGCAAGGAGATCGAGCTCGCCGAGCACGAGATGCCCGGCCTGATGCAGACCCGCGAGGAGTTCGCCGAGCGCCAGCCGCTCAAGGGCGCCCGCATCACGGGCTCGCTGCACATGACGATCCAGACCGCCGTGCTGATCGAGACGTTGACGTCGCTCGGCGCGGAGGTCCGCTGGTGCTCGTGCAACATCTTCTCCACCCAGGACCACGCCGCCGCCGCGGTCGCCGTCGGCCCCCACGGGACCCCCGAGGAGCCGCAGGGCGTGCCGGTCTTCGCCTGGAAGGGCGAGACGCTCGAGGAGTACTGGGCGTGCACGGAGACGGCGATCAACTGGCCTAGCGGTGCCGAAGGCCCGGAGTGCGACGGCCCGAACATGATCCTCGACGACGGCGGCGACGCCACGATGCTCGTCCACAAGGGCAAGGAGTACGAGAGCGCGGGCGCCGTGCCCGACCCCGCGGAGGCCGAGTCCGAGGAGTTCCAGGTCTTCCTGAGCCTGCTGCAGCGCTCGATCGCCGAGGACGGCCGGCGCTACACGAAGATCGCCGACGGCATCCTGGGCGTGACCGAGGAGACGACCACGGGCGTCAACCGCCTCTACCAGATGCAGCAGACCGGCGAGCTGCTGTTCCCGGCCATCAACGTCAACGACTCGGTCACCAAGTCCAAGTTCGACAACCTCTACGGCTGCCGCCACTCGCTGGTCGACGGCATCTTTCGCGCGACGGACGTCATGCTCGCGGGCAAGGTCGCGGTCGTGTGCGGCTACGGCGACGTCGGCAAGGGCTCGGCCGCCTCGCTGAAGGCGCAGGCGGCGCGCGTCGTGGTGACCGAGATCGACCCGATCTGCGCGCTGCAGGCCGCGATGGAGGGCTTCGACGTCAAGACGCTCGAGGACGTCGTGGAGACCGCGGACGTGTTCATCACGACCACGGGCAACAAGGACATCATCACCGCCGAGCACATGAGCCGCATGAAGCACGGCGCGATCGTGGGCAACATCGGCCACTTCGACAACGAGATCGACATCGCCGGCCTGGCCAAGCTCCCCGGGGTCGAGAAGATCAACGTCAAGCCGCAGGTCGACCAGTGGCGCTTTGCCGACGGCCGGGCGATCATCGTCCTCTCCGAGGGCCGGCTGCTGAACCTCGGCAACGCGACGGGCCACCCGTCCTTCGTGATGTCGAACTCGTTCACCAACCAGACGATCGCCCAAATCGAGCTGTTCACGAAGAACGACGAGTACCAAAAGCAGGTCTACGTGCTCCCCAAGCACCTCGACGAGAAGGTCGCGCGGCTGCACCTGGACGCCCTCGGAGTCAAGCTGACCAAGCTGCGCCCGGACCAGGCGTCCTACATCGGCGTGCCGGTCGAGGGCCCGTACAAGTCCGACGCCTATCGCTACTGAGGGCCTCGCCGCCGCCGGCGAGGCGCGCATCGCCTGGGCGGACGGGCAGATGCCCGTCCTGCGCTCGATCCGGGAGCGCTTCGCGACCGAGCGCCCGCTGGAGGGCGTTCGGGTCGCGGCATGCCTGCACGTGACGGCCGAGACGGCCAACCTCGTGCGGGCACTGGCCGCGGGCGGGGCCGAGGTGGCGCTGTGCGCCGCCAACCCGCTCTCGACGCAGGACGAGGTCGTCGCGGCGCTCCTCGATGAGGGCAAGACCGTGCTCGCCCGCCGCGGCGAGGATCTCGACGCCTACGCCTCAAACGTCGCCGCGGTCGTGGCCGACGCGCCCCACATCACGCTCGACGACGGCGCCGACCTGATCGCCTTTTTGCACGCAACGGACCGCGCCGCCGGGCTCACCGGCGGCACCGAGGAGACCACCACGGGCCTGGTGCGCGTGCGCCGCCTCGAGCACGAAGGCCGCCTGCAGTGCCCCGTGATCGCCGTCAACGAGGCGCGCACCGAGCGGCTGTTCAACGACCACTACGGTACGGGCCAGTCCACGCTGGACGGCATCCTGCGGGCGACCAACCTGCTGCTGGCCGGCAAGACGATCGTCGTGCTCGGCTACGGCATGACCGGGCGCGGAATCGCGGCGCGCGCCCGCGGCGCCGGCGCTCAGGTGATCGTCTGCGAGGTCGACCCGATGCGCGCGCTCGAGGCCAGGATGGAGGGCTTCGACGTCATGCCCGCCCTCGACGCGGCCGTCCGCGGCGACGTCTTCGTCACGGTGACCGGGTCCCGCGACGTCCTGCGTGGCGAGCACTTCCAGCGCATGAAGGACGGCGCGATGCTCGCCAACGCCGGCCACTTCGACGTCGAGATCTCGCTCGGCGAGCTGCGCGCCCTGTCGGCCGGCGGGGTGCGGGAGGTGCTGCCGCTCGTCGGGCAGCACGACCTCGGCGACGGCCGCCGCCTGAACCTGCTGGCCTCCGGCCGCGTGGTCAACCTGGCCGCCGGCCAGGGCCACCCGGCGGAGATCATGGACATGTCCTTCGCCAACCAGGCGCTGGCCGCGGAGCACCTCGTGCGCGCGGCGGGCTCGCTGCCGGCCCGGGTGCAGCCGGTGCCGCTGGACATCGACCGGGAGATCGCCCGCCTCAAGCTCGCGGCGCTGGGCGTCGGCATCGACGCCCTCAGCGGCGAGCAGAGCGCCTACCTCACGAGCTGGGGCTGAGCGTCGTGGGTGTCCGGCGGGTCTCGGGGCGCGTGTCTCGAAACGGCGGACCACGTGGGCAGTACCGGGCAGGCGGCGACCCCCATTTCTGCCGTCGCGGCGCGGTCGCCGCTGGGTGGGTGTCACTTGTGCGTCCCTGCCCCCGTCAAGTGCACGAGGCCTGCGAGCCCACGGCGCTTATCGGTGCTCCGCGCACCGCAAACGCTCCTCACCGCTGCGCGACACCAGCGTGCGAGCAGTTCGTGGAATTGCTGCTATAGCTTGTCGGCCATGCTGGCCGGCGCGCGTCCGCGGAGATGGCTGGCGACGCTACTTGTCGCCGCGGTGACGGCAGGTTGCGGTGGCGCGACACACAAGGCGAGCAACGCCGCAGCGCCCGCCGAGCCCAGCGTGATCGATCCGAGCGTCGAACGGGCGTTGGGCGATCCGACCGTCGCGCCGATGCTGAGAAGCTGTCCAGTGACGCGGCCCAACCACGTGATCCCTCCCGGACTCGGGCAGAACCCGGGTCACGATCGCGCCGCGTATTACGGCAACGGCCGACTCTGGACCGTGCTCTGGCCGCGTGGCGTCGTCGTCGCCGGTGCGGATGATGTGCAACGGGACGGCTCGATCTCGATGAAGTTCCCGTGGTGGCGGCAGGTTCACGGCGATCTGAAGATCACCGGTCGCAGGCTCGACGCGCCTGCCGCCGGCCTCCGGGCGGACATTCCAAGCGGCTACGGCCCGACTGGCTTTCAGGCAAGCGGAATCATTTTCGCCACCGAGGGCTGCTGGCAGGTGACGGCGAGTGCTGGGAACGCCCAACTGCGGTTCGTGACGCTCGTCGTCAAGGCGCGTCCCCAGTAGCTGCTCGCACGCAGATGAGTACGGGTCTACGGG
>JBBQBV010000046.1:0-24498 GCA_038318085.1 Solirubrobacterales bacterium | reverse complement strand
GGTACCTCGACGGCCGCCTGCGCACAAGCGGCCGGCTCACGTCTTGCGGAAGAGCGAGACCTCGCCGATCTGGACGCTGTCGGCGTCCGCCGGCAGGCTCGTGATCCAGACGAGGTAGTAGCGGTAGGCCTGGCCGTTCGTCTCGAGCTCGAAGTTCTGCTTGGCGCCCTTGACCGCGCCGCCGCCGACCCGGGTCCAGTCGGCGAGCGCCGCCGGGATGCTGCCCGCCGGGGCGCCGTAGATCGTGGCGTTCCAGCCCGGCTTGGCTGTCTGGATCTGGATCGCGGTGGCCTGGACCTTCGGCCGCGCGTCGACGTAGATGCCGACCCCGGCCTTGGCCCCGGCGGTGCCCGTGAAGGCGTGGTCGGAGTAGGTCTCGGTGGACCAGACCGTCCCCGGGTCCCCGTCGACCACCCGCTGCACCTCGGCGTGATGCTCGGTCTCATCACCGGGCGGCGGGTCGAAGTCTCCGGCCGAGCCGCGCGGGACGGAGACGCTGCGGGTGCCCGTGGGCGCCTGGCCGCGCGGTGCGCCCGTGCCGCTCTGCACGCGGTTGGCGGCCTCGCTGAGCGCGAGCGCGATGACGACCGCCGCGGCGGCGATGCCGACGGCGGCGCCGATCAGCGCGCGGCGGCCGCGCAGCCGCAACGGGACGCCGCGGGCTGCCTTCGCCGGCAACGTGCGCAGGACCGCCGTGGCCTCTCCCGTCGCGCGGCCGCGGCGGGCGGCCTCGTGCGCGAGCGCGTCCTCGAGGTCGTCCTCGACCCCCACGGCGTCGCGGTAGCGCTGCTCGAGCGGCTTGGCGATCATGCGGTCGAGCACGGCGGCGACGCTCGCGGTGACCTCGGGCCGCAGGCGCTGAACGTCCGGGATGTCCTCACGCACGTGCTTCATCGCCACGGCGACCTGGTTCTCGCCGTGGAAGGGGACGTCGCCGACGAGCATCTCGTAGAGCACGACGCCGAGCGAGTAGATGTCGGACTGCCCGTTGACCGCGTGGCCGAGGGCCTGCTCGGGCGAGACGTAGTCGGTCGTGCCGAGCACGCGACCGTCGGCGGTCAGGCCCTCCTCGTCGAGCGAGCGCGCGATGCCGAAGTCCGTGACCTTGGCCATCCCCTCCTCGTCGATCAGGACGTTCTGGGGCTTGATGTCGCGGTGCACGATGCCACGGTGGTGCGCGGCGGCCAGGGCGCGCGTGATCTCGATCGCATAGGCGAGCGACTCGTCGACCGGCAGCGACCCGCAGCGCCGGATGCGCTCCTTGAGCGTCTCGCCCTCGACGTACTCGAAGACGATGTAAGGCCGACCGTCGTCCTCCCCGGCGTCGATGACGCCGACGATGTGCGGATGCGAGAACTGCGCGACGGCGCGGGCCTCGCGGCGGAAGCGCTCGAGCTGGTCGGAGTCCGAGGCGATCTCGCGGTGCATGAGCTTGACCGCCACCGTGCGCTCGAGCACCTGATCGAAGGCGCGGTAGACCGTCGACATCCCGCCCGTGCCGATCTGGGCGTCGAGTCGGTAGCGGCCGCTGAGCAGGGTGCCGACGAGCGGGCTCATTCCCCCTCATCGTCCCACGCCGAGCGGGTGTTGCGGCGCAAGCGTGGCCCTCAGGAGGCCTCCGGGCGGTCCGACCAGCCCTGCCACTCCTCCCGGTTCTCGTCGCCTTCCGGCGCGGCGGGCTGTTCCTGCGTCGGCTCCTCGTCGGACTTCCACACGGCTGAGGACTTCTGTTCGGCGCGCGTCTCGCCGACGGGCGGGAAGGGCAGCGGCTCCGTGGCCTCCGGCTCCGGCGCAGAGGGCGCCTCGGCGGCGGGCGGATCGGGCAGGCGCTCGTCCTGCACCGGCTCACCCACGGGCGGCGGGACCGCGAGCCGCTCCGTGGCCCCCGCGGGCTCCTCCTGGGGAGCCGGCTCGGGGATCTCCCCCGCGAAGCCGTCCGTCGGCGAGTCGAGGATGTCCTCGAGGCTGCGCTGGCCCTCGAGCGGGTCGCCGGCTGCGGGCTCGGCGTTGTCGATCAGCTCGGCCTCGGCCTGCTCCTGGCCCTCGGAGACGCCCTGGCCCGCCTCCTCGAGAGGGCGGTGCGCCTCGTCGGCCTCCGTGAGGCCGTCCTCGTCACCCGCGTAGTGCGCCGGCGCGCCGCCGATGTTGGCCGCCTCGGCCCCCGCGGCGGCCTCCTCCTCGGCCTCGTCGATCCCGCCGTGCGGGTCGTGGACGAAGGGCTCGGGCGCTGGGACGTGCGTCGCCGTGTTCTCCGGCGGGCCGGGCGCGTCGAAGTTGGAGATCGGCGCGGCGGGCGCGGGGGCGTCGTGCTCGACGGCGGCCGTGCCGACGGGTGCCGCCGCGGGCGGTGGGTAGGGCTCGGGGCCGTTGCCGCCGCCGCCGAGCAGGCCGACGACCTTCTGGCGGTTCTTGAACGCACCGGCGGCGGCGACGGCGAGCCCGCCGAGCACGAGGGTGCGAGCGCTGAAGAGTCTTCTAGCCATGTCCGCAACCGTACCCCTCTGCGCCGGGGGGCGAACGCCCGGCCTCTCGCGCCTAGGGTTCCTGCGTGCCTCGCCCCCTCCTCCTTGTCCTCCTCATCGCGGCCGCGATCCTCGGCGCCCGGGCCGTGCTGGGCGGCGGCGGCCCGCCCGGGCCGCGCGAGGGGCGCGTCGTCCGCGTGGTCGACGGCGACACGCTCCACGTCCGGATCGGCGACCGCGAGGAGATCGTGCGCCTGCTGGGGATCGACACGCCGGAGCTGCACCGCCCCGGAACGCCCGTGGAGTGCGGCGCGCGGGCGGCGGCCAGGGAGATGCGGCGGCTGGCGGCCGGGCGCCGCGTGACGCTCGTCCCCGACCTGACCCAGGACGCGCGCGACCGCTACGGCCGGCTGCTCGCCTACGTGGATCTCGACGCGCCGGACCGCGAGGACCTCGGCGAGGCGGAGGTGCGGCGGGGCTGGGCGTCGGTCTACGTCTACGGGGGCCGCGCCTTCGCGCGCGTCGGGCGCTACCGCGTGGCGGCGCGGCAGGCGCGCGCCGGCCGCGACGGTGTGCAGCGCACGTGCGCGGGGGACTTTCACTCCGCCTCCTAGTCTTCGGGCAACCATGGACCTCGGCGCCGCAGCCGTCGCGGCTCACGACCTCCTCCTCGCCCTGGGCGTCGACACCGAGGCCGCGGGCCTGCGCGAGACCCCGCGCCGGGTGGCCGCCGCCTACGCCGAACTGCTCACGCCCCAGCCCTTTGAGGCGACTACGTTCCCCAACGTGGAGGGCTACGACGAGATGGTCGTCGCCCGCAGCATCCCGTTTCACTCGCTGTGCGAGCACCACCTGATCCCGTTCGTCGGCGTCGGCCACGTCGCCTACATGCCGGGCGAGCGGATCGTGGGCCTCTCCAAGATGGCCCGGGTGGTCGAGCACTTCGCGCGGCGCCTGCAGGTGCAGGAGCGCATGACGATCCAGATCGCCGACTGGCTGGAGGCCGAGCTCATGCCCAAGGGGGTGGGCGTCGTGCTCGACGCGGAGCACTTCTGCATGACGTTGCGCGGCGTGCAGAAGCCAGGGGCCCGCACCACGACGTCCGCTCTGCGCGGCCACGTCCGCAACGACCCGCGCACGCGGGCGGAGTTCCTCGCGCTCACCCAGGAGCGACGCTGAGCACGCGCTACGACCGCATCGGCGCGGGCTACGCGCGGACGCGGCGCGAGGATCCGTCGCTCGCCGCGCGGCTGGCGGCAGCGCTCGGGACCGCCCGCACGCTCGTCAACGTCGGTGCGGGCGCCGGCTCCTACGAGCCTGGCGACCGCCACGTCATCGCCGTCGAGCCGAGCGAGGTGATGGCGGCCCAGCGCGCCAGCGGCCGTGTCCCGGCCATCCGCGGCTCGGCCGCTGCCCTGCCGCTGTTCGACCGCAGCGTCGACGCCGCGATGGCGCTCATCACGATCCACCACTGGGACGCCGAGCTCGAGGGCGGCGTGCGCGAGCTGCGCCGCGTCGCCCGTGGCCCGGTCGTCCTCCTCACCTTCGACCCGCGCGTCAGCGGGCGCATGTGGCTGGTCGCCGACTACCTGACCGAGGTCGCCGCGCTCGACCACCGCATCTTCCCCTGGCCCGAGCAGGTCACCAGCTGGCTCGGCGGCACCTGCGTGGTGGAGGCCGTGCCGATCGCGCGCGACACCCCGGACTGGACGCTCGGATCCTTCTGGGCGCACCCGGAGCGCGTGCTGGACCCCGCCGCCCGCGCCGCCACGTCCGGCTTCCGCGCGCATGGACCCGGGGGTCGTCGATCGTGTGGTCGCCGACGTGGAGCGCGACCTCGCCGACGGCACCTGGGACGCGCGCCACGGCCACCTGCGCGAGCTCGACGCCTTCGAGGCGGGGCTGCGCCTGATCGTCGGGATGCCCTGAGGCCTAGCCGAGATCGAGGGAGGTGTCGTAGCCGCACTGCCGCGCGGCCGGTGGCAGGCGGAACGGCTGCAGGCGCTTGGGGCGTGAAGCGAAGCGGTCGGGCCTCGGAAGGCGGCCGAGGAACCGCACGGCGCGGACGTCGGCTCCGCGCGGCGGGACGAGCGTCCAGGCGCGTACGCCCCCCTCGCTCGCGCGCAGCCGGATCACGCGGGCGCCCAGCTCGCGGCCGTCGGCGAGGACGAGCGCGACGCCGCGGACCCCGCGGGGCAGCCGCCCGTAGATCAGCGCCCGCCGCGGGCGGCAGCTGACCGTCGCGAGCGCGGATGGCGCGCTGTCGGTGGAGCACGCGCCTCCGCTCCCACTGAACAGGCCGGCTCCGCTCGGCAGCACGCAGAACGCCTCGAGGGGGTGCCCCTCCGAGCCACCCTGCAGGTGCCGGACCGTGAGGCCCGTGCTCCCCAGGCGCCGCACGCGGCGGTCGTGCAGCGGCAGGACCACATCGGTCCGGCCCAGGCGCTGCCCACCGGCACCGCGCAGGATGGCGCGGACCACACGGCGGCCGGCCGGCACCTGCGCCAGCAGGTAGCGCAGCTTGCCGGCGTAGCGCCCGGTGTAGGCCGGCCCGTCGGTCGTGGGCGCGTGCAGCGTCGGCCCGCGATCCAGATCCAGGTCGACCGCGGCGACGTCGACGCTGAGCACGCCGCCGACCACCGCCCCGCGGCGCGAGAGCGGGAGCAGGGACGGCTCGACCGGCGGCCTGCCGCAGGTGTGCCGCGGGATGCGGTCGATGCCGGCGCACAGCTCCTCCCCGGCGTCGGCGACCAGCAGGCGATGGCCGTCGGCGGCCGCGACCGCCGCCGACGGGCCGGGCCGCGTTCCGCCGCCGTCGTCGAAGGCGCGGCCGAAGAACGCGACCGACTGCGAGCCGCCGCCATTGCGGCACGGCAACCCGCCGGGAGCCTGCCGCAGGACCCGGCGCGTCACCGTCCGGTCGCCGGACCCGAGCCCGCGGACGAAGCGCACCGCCTCGCCGCGCGGGATCCGCACGGCGACGGCCCGCGCGCCCCCGAAGGCGGCGGGCAGGGCGCGCGTCGCCGCGCGCAGGCGGCGACCGCTGCCGAGCTGCACCTCCACGCGCCGGATCGATGCGGCAGCCAGGCCGAAGAGCACGTTGTGCGCCGGAGCGCAGGCGGAGGCGGCATCGACCTCGAGCGCAGGCCGGGGGTCGTCGTCTGACTGGCAGAAGGATGACGCGCTGTGGGGGACGCGCGCGGTGACGCAGGTCTTGCCCACCGTGCGGTCGAGCGAGACGGGGTCGGGCTCGAGCGCGGTGCCGCGGCTCGCGCGCACCGTCGCGCCTGGCGCGTGCAGGACCACGTGGCCGCCGCGCGGCTCGCCCTCGTCGTCGGCCTCGTCCGTAGCGGCGCCCAGCAGCGTGCCGTCGGCCGCATAGAAGCGCTCGAGGCGGACCTTCCCGGCGTCGGGGACGAGCAGGAAGCGGGCGCCGAAGCCGGCGGCGGCCACGGTCGGGAACGCGCGCGTCTGGTCGGCGGTCTCAAGCGACACGGCCGCCACGTCGGCCGGCAGCGCCAGCGCCAGGGCACCCCCGACGCCGGGGGGGCGGGCCTGCAGCGGGGAGAAGTGGCTGCGGGGTGGGTCCGAGCACGTCTCGCCGAGCGCATCTGCGCCGGTGCCTGCGCCCGCGGGCGCGATCTCCAGGCAGAGCTGGCCGTCCTGGCTGCTGGCCCGCAGCTGCAGCCCGCCCGCCGCGGCGACCACGGAGCCGGCCTTCTGCGCCGCGCGGGCCGGGGCGGCTGCCGCGAAGAGCAGCAGGCAGGCCGCGGTCAGGGCGAAGCGGCGGGGCGCCATGACCTCCGAGGCTACACCCGGGGCGCTTTGGGGTACACCCGACCCATGAGCGACCACAGTGACCTGGCGGACGAGCGCGACACCGAAGCCGACGACATGGAGCGGGAGAACGAGCGGCTGCAGGAGGGTGTCGACGAGGCCAAGCAGACGCTGCGCAGTGCCAACGCCGACTCGCTCATCCCGGCGGCCGAGGACGAGCCGGGAGCCGGCGGCGGCGAGGAGCCTGAAGGCGGCGACGACGAGCTGGAGACCGACTACCCGGCCAAGCGGTGAACGCCGGCCTCGCGGGTCGCCGCGAGGCCCAGCCCTGGCAGGTCGACCCGGCCGGGACGGTCGACGGTCGGCCCGTTGCGCGCCGTCGCCTCACGAGCGCGATTCTCGCAGGACGAGCAGCGCGAGCCCCGCGCGCTCGACCGCCCAGGGCCACAGCGGCCCGCCACGGTCGAGGACCCGCAGCAGCGGGAGGGTCGCGAGCGCGCTGAGAAACGCCGCCGCCGTGCCCGGGGTCAGGGCCCCGCGACGCAGGACGACGGCGCCGAGCGTGACCGGCACGCCCACCTCGCGCGAGAGCGGGTTGGCCTCGGCGGGCGCGAAGCCGCGCAGCCGGGCGACGGCGAGCGTGGCGCCGTTGCGCGAGACGCCGGGCCACAACGCGGCCGCCTGGGCGGCTCCGAGCCAGGCGCCGTCGGCGAGGCCGGCGTCCCAGCGCGACCGCGCGCCGCGCGCGCGGTCGGCCGCCAGGAGCAGTGCCGCCCCGCCGAGCAGCCCGGGCACGACCGGGCGCCTGGGCTGCGTCAGCTCGATCGCGTACCCGGCGGCGGCGGGGATGGCGCCGGCCAGCACGTGCATCCCGACGCGCCGCCACGACAGCCGCCGCAGGATCGCGGACGCCTCGGCGCGGCGCCCGAGCACGAGCGCCGCGAGCGAGCCGGCGTGCAGGGAGACCTCGTCGCCCCCGTCGATCCCGAACAGCGCGCGCGCCGCCGCGACGTGGCCCGAGGAGGACACCGGCAGCAGCTCGGACGGGCCCTGGACGAGTCCGAGCAGGAGGTCGGTGCGCCTACTGAGCAGGCGCCGGCGTGCCACGCCGCCAACGGACGACCAGGTAGACGAGCCCTGCGACGATCAGCGCCGCGACGGCGTAGTCGACGTAGTGCAGGCTGTCCTTCCACTGCGTCCACTGCGACCCGGCCTGCCGGCCGACGAAGGCGAGCGCGAAGACCCAGGGCAGGCAGCCCGCCACCGTCAGCACGGTGAAGCGCCAGAAGGGCATGCGCGCGACGCCGGCGGGCAGGGAGATGAACGTGCGGATGACCGGCAGCATCCGCGCGAAGAAGACGGCCGCCGCGCCGTGGCGCGCGAACCAGTCGTCCGCCCGTTTGAGGTCCTTGGGCCTGATGTGCAGCTTGGGGCCGTGCTTCTCGAGCGCCGCGACGCGGCCGTAGTAGCCGACGGCGTAGGCGATCCAGCTGCCGACGAGGTTGGCCGCGGTTCCGACGAGGACCACCTCGACCAGCGTGAAGCGGCCGTCGAAGACACCGAAGCCGGCGAAGAGCATCGTGGCCTCGGAGGGGATCGGGATGCAGGCGCTCTCGGCGAGCATGAGCACGAAGATCCCCGGGAGGCCGACGTCCTTGATCACGCGCACGGCGAAATCGACGAGGCCGTCCGTGACGGCGGAGTGGACGACCTGCATCTGCCGCCAAGGGTAGCCGCCCCCCGCCTCGAACTAGGTTCCGTCCGGTGCGTGCCTGGATCGATCTCACCAACTCACCGCATGTCCTGGTCATGCGCCCGGTCATCGAGGACCTGCGCCGCCGCGGGGCCGAGGTGCTCGTCACCGCGCGAGACTTCGCGCAGACGCTCGCCCTCTGCGAGCGCTTCGGCATCGAGCACGAGGCGATCGGCCGCCACCGCGGGGGCCGTCTCGCGGCGAAGGGGCTGGGGCTGGTCGACCGCTCCTACGCGCTCGTGCGCTGGGCGAAGGGGCGGCGCTTCGACATCGCGCTGGGACACGGCTCCAACGACGTCACCGTGGCCGCCCGCCTGCGGGGCATCCCGGCCACCACGACCTTCGACTACGAGTGGGCGCGGGTGCAGCACACCGTCAACTGCCGCCTTGCCCAGGCCGTCGTCGTGCCCGACGTCATACCGCCGC
This sequence comes from Solirubrobacterales bacterium, assembly GCA_038318085.1. Taxonomy (GTDB): domain Bacteria; phylum Actinomycetota; class Thermoleophilia; order Solirubrobacterales; family Solirubrobacteraceae; genus DATLGB01. The sequence continues at coordinate 16,080 of JBBQBV010000046.1, read as the reverse complement.
AGCGCCTCGCGGCCTACGGCGCCACGGCGCGCAAGCTGCACAGCTACCCCGGCCTCAAGGAGGAGTACTACCTGGCGGACTTCGACCCGGACACGGCGGTCCTGGACGAGCTCGGGCTGGACCGCTCGGCGCCACTGTTCGTCGTGCGCACGCCACCGGACGTCTCGCTGTATCACCGCTTCGACACCCCGCTCTTCGGCCGCGTGCTCGAGCACCTGCGCCTGCGCGGGCAGGTCGTCGTCCTGCCGCGCACGCCCGCGCAGCGCGCCGAGCTGGCCCGCCAGGGCGGCTTCGTCGTGCCCGAGCGGGCGGTGGACGCCCAGTCGCTGGTCGCCTACGCGGACCTCGTCATCTCCGCCGGGGGCACCATGAACCGCGAGGCCGTCGCCCTCGGCACGCCCGTCTACACGACCTTCGAGGGTCGCCTCGGCGCCGTCGACGAGCGCCTGATCGCCGAGGGCCGGCTGCGCAGGCTCGCCGACCCGCAGCAGATCGCCGTCGACGAGCGTCCGCGCCCGCAGGCCGAGCGCGTCCGGCGGGACCCGGCGGCCTTCACGGATCTGCTGCTCTCCCCCGTATCATCTGCGTGATGCGCCGCCGCCTGCGGTCAGTCGCCGTGCCCGTCCACCGTCATGCGCTCCCTCAGATCGCGCTCGACGCGGCGCTCGTCGCGCTCGCCTACTACCTCTCCTACACACTGCGCTTCGACGCGGGCGTGCCGGCGCGTTACGAGGCCCTGCTCGACCACTCCGTGACGATCACGGTCACGGGCACCGTCCTCGTGTTCGCCGCCTTCGGGCTGTACCGGCACTGGTGGCGCTACGCCTCCCAGCGCGAGTTTCTCCGCGTGCCGCAGGCGATGTTCGTGGCGACCCTGGTGATGGTCGGCGGCATCGCCGTGCTCGATCCGGCGTACGTGACAACGCCGCAGGGCCTGGAAGGGCTGAGCCCGCCGACGGGCGTGATCGTCTTCTTCTTCCTGCTGGCGCTGGTCTTCACCCTCGCCGCGCGCTTCGTGGTGCGGCTGTTCTTCGACCGTCCCGCCGGCGGCCGTCCGCGCCGCGACGCGCGCTCCGTGCTGATCGTGGGCGCCGGCGAGGGCGGGCGCCTGGTGCTGCGCGAGATCGTGCGCAACCCGGACCTCGGGCTGCGGCCCGTCGGCTTCGTGGACGACAACCCGAGCAAGAGCGGCATGCGCATCGGGGGGGTGCGCGTCCACGGCACCACGAACCGCCTCGGCCGGATCCTCGACGACATCGAGCCCGACGAGGTGCTTATCGCGATCCCGTCGGCCTCGGGCGCCCTGCGCGCGAAGGTCGTCAGCGCCGCGCGTGAGCGGGGGGTCGCCGTGCGCACCCTGCCGACGGTCTTCGAGCTGCTGCGCACGGGCGGCCGGATGGTCCGCCAGGTGCGTGAGGTGCGGGTCGAGGACGTGCTCGGGCGCGACCCGGTCCGCATGGAGATCGAGCGCGTCGGCGAGTACCTCTCGGACCGCCCGGTGCTCGTCACCGGGGCCGGCGGCTCGATCGGCTCCGAGCTGTGCCGTCAGATCGCGCGCGTCGGACCCAGCCGGCTCGTCCTGGTCGACCACGCGGAGGACAACCTCTTCGAGATCCAGCGCGAGCTTGTGCACGACCGCCACGTCCTCGAGACGGTCGCCGTCCTGGCGGACTGCAAGGACGAGGAGCGCATGCGGGAGGTCCTCGCGGAGCACCGCCCCGCCGTCGTGTTCCACGCTGCCGCCTACAAGCACGTCGCGATGATGGAGGCCAACCCGATCGAGGCGGTGCGCAACAACGCGATCGCCACGCGCGTCGTGGCCCGCGTGGCCGGCGACGCGGGCGTGGACATCTTCGTGCTCGTCAGCACGGACAAGGCCGTGGCGCCGGCGACCGTCATGGGCGCGTCCAAGGCGCTGGCCGAGTGGGTGGTCGAGGCGGCCGGCAGCCGCTACCCGGAAACCGTCTTCGCCTCTGTGCGCTTCGGCAACGTGCTCGGCTCCTCGGGGTCCGTCGTGCCGATCTTCCGCCGCCAGATCGCGGCCGGCGGTCCCGTGACCGTGACCGACCCGGCGATGACGCGTTACTTCATGACGATCCCGGAGGCCGTCCAGCTGATCGTGCACGCCGGCTCGCTGGCCCGCGGCGGCGAGACCTTCGTGCTCGAGATGGGCGAGCCCGTGAGGATCATGGAGCTCGCCGAGCAGATGATCCGGCTCTCCGGCCTCGAGCCGGGCAAGGACATCGCGATCGAGATCATCGGCGCGCGCGCCGGGGAGAAGCTCCGCGAGGAGCTCTTCAACGCCTACGAGATCTCGGTGGCCACCGACGCGCCGCGCATCCGCCGCGCCGACCGGCCGGCCCTGAACCCGGAGTTCGTGGAGGAGACCTTCAACCAGATCGGGCTGATGGCGCTGGAGGGCGACGCGGCCCGGCTGGCCGCCACGGTGTCCGACCTGGCTCGCGTGCGGGTGCCGATGAAGGCGGCCGCGGCGATCGCCGCGGAGGCAAACGGCCATCTGACCGGGAGCGCTGCGAGCGTTCCCGCACCGACGGGGTCCGGCTAGCGGCCTAGACTGCCGCTCTCGCAAGCATGGTCTCCTTCGCGGTCACCCTTTCGAACCTGATCGAGAAGGGCGGTGCCTACGCCGGCATCGCCGCCTTCTTCGGGCTCGCCGTACTCGCCGTCCTGTTCTTCGCGCAGGCGCGTGAGCTCAAGCGCCTGCGGGAATGGGCGGGGCGGGCCCCTGAACGCGCGCAGGAGCTCGAGCAGCGCGTCGTCGAGCAGGCCGAGGCCGCGCGCCGCGTGCGCGCCGAGCCGCAGGCCCAGCCCGCGCGACTGCCCGGCCGGCCGCTGACGGCCGCTGCGCAGCGGGCCGCTGCGCCGGCCTCTGCCGGCTTCCCCGCCTCCGTCGCCGCCCCGGCCTCGGCCGCGTCGCCCGCCATCGCCCCGGCGTCGGCCCCCGCCGCGACGCCCGCCACCCAGGCGCCCGCTGGCGCGCCCGCGGAGGAGGGCTCGCCGACCGAGCACCCCGTCGTCGCCTCTGCGCCGACGCCCGCCGTGCCCGCCGAGGCCCGGCGGGCCGACGACGCCGCGCAGGGTGCCGAAGCGCCCGCGCGCGAGGCGGTCACCGCCGGGGCGGCCGGAGCCGCCGCCGCCCCGCCTGCCGCCTCCCCGGGCACCACCGCGCTGCCCGCCGTGGCCGGCAACGGTGCGCCCCCTGCGGGCGAGATCCCGCCGATCCCCGCCCGGGCGACGCCCGCCCAGGCCGCCTACAGGCTCCCGCCGCCGCACCGCTCCGCGCCCGCACCCGTCCCCCTGCCTGCGGACACGGGCGTCGCCCGCCGCCCGTCTGCGCCCCGCCCCGGCGCGCCCCAGCTCCAGGCGCCCGAGCCCAAAGAGCGCCGCATCGGCCTCATCGTCGGGGGCGTTTTCGCAGGCGTTGCTGTGGTCGTCGTGGCGATCAGCGCGATCCTCGGCGGCAGCGACACCAAGCCGGCCGGCCACGGCAAGACGACCACGTCGCGGACGTCCTCGCCCGCCGCCACGGTCACGTCGGAGGCCAAGGCACCGAAGGTGCCGAGCAGCCCGACGCGCGCCGAGACGACCGTCGGCGTGCTCAACGGCACCACCATCGCCGGGCTTGCGGCCGGCGTGAACACCAAGCTCCAGCAGGCGGGCTTCGCCAAGGGCCCGGATCCCACGGACTACTCCGACCAGGCGCGCTCGGCCACGGTCGTGTTCTACGCGAGCCGGCCCTTCGAGGCGCAGGCGAAGGCGGCCGCCAAGCTGCTGGGCGTCTCCGACGTCCAGCTGATCGTGGACGCGGCGCGGGGGCTGGCGCCTGGCGCCGACGTGGTGGTCGTCGTGGGCGCGGACCAGACGCCGTAGATGGACGATCCGGCACCGGGCCGCGCGACGCGGCTCGCGGCGCTCGCCTTCGGCGTCCTGCTCGTGGCGACGTTCGGCGCGTTCTTCGTTGCCTCGCGGCTGAAGAACGAGCCCGCGGTGCTGGACGACCTTCAGCGAGTCAAGTACTTCTCGCCCAACGGGGACGGCCGCCGCGACGCCGAGCCGATCGCGTTCACGATCGCCGCGACCGACCGGGCGACGGTCGACATCGTCGACGCGGACGGCGCGCAGGTCCGGCGCGTCGCCGACGACGTCTCCGTGCGTCCCGGGCGCGTCGTCAAGGTCCACTGGAACGGCCGGGAGGACGACGGCACGCGGGCGCCCGACGGCGTCTACCGGGTGCGGGTGATCCTGCGGCGGGAGGGGCGCTCGGTGCTCGCGCCCAAGCCGTTCAACCTCGACACCCGGCCGCCGAGCCCGGCGGTGATCGTGGGCGAGCGGCCAGGGCCGACCATCGTCGCGCCCGGCACGCCGGTCCGGTTCCGCGTCCGCGGCGCCGGCAGCAGCACCCCGCCGCGCTTCCGCGTGCTGCGCACCGACGTCAGCCCGCCGCAGGCCGTCCGCGCGTTCGTGGGCGAGCGTGACCGCCGCAGCTACACGTGGGACGGGCGGACCGCGACCGGGTCCGCCGCGCCGCCCGGGACCTACGTGATCGCCATCACCGCGCGCGACAAGGCGCGCAACCCGGCCACGAGCCCGCGCCTGCCGCTGCAGCCGCGCGCGATCGAGGGCCGGCCCGGCGTCACGATTCGCTCACTCGCCGTCCAGCCGCCCGTCCGGCCCGTGCGCGCGGGCGACCCCGTCTCCTTTCGGGTCGACGCCCGCGGGCGCGCGTACAGCTGGCGGCTGCGGCGCCTCGGGACCTCTCGCCCGGCGTCCTTCGGGCGCAAGTCCGCGCGCCGCACGACGCTGGTCGTGCGCGCGCCGCCGGGGCCGTCCGGGGTCTACCTGCTCGAGGTGCAGTCGCACGGCTCGAACACCACGGTCCCGCTCGCCGTCCAGGCGCGGACGCACGTCGGCCCGCTCGTCGTCCTGCCGATGATCACCTGGCTCGGTCGCGATCCGGTCGACAGCACGGGCGACGGCGTCCCGGACGTCTTCGGCAGCGGCTCGCCCGTGCGCTTTCCGCGCGCCTTCGACTACCGCGGCGGGCTGCCCGCCGGGCTGGCCTCCGACATCGCCCCGCTGCTCGTCTGGCTGGACCGCCAGCATCTGCGCTACGACCTGACCACGGACCTCGCGCTCGCGTTCGACGACGAGCCGGCCGGTCGCAAGGGCGTGCTGCTCGCAGGCGCGCCGGAGTGGGTCAGCCGGCCGGTGGCGCGCCGGCTGCGGAGCTTCGTCGCCGACGGCGGGCGGCTGGCGCTCTTCGGCCCGCGCGCGCTGCGCGCCTCGGTGACCGTCGGCGACGCGATCCTCAGCCGGCCCACTCCGGCCTCCGACGCCGACGCGCTCGGCGCGCGCCTCGCCGCCGTGCGGCGGCTGACGCCGGCTCCGGGCGGGGCCGCGCCCGTGCTGACGGTGATCCAGGACGACGCCGCCCTCGGCCTGCTGGAGGGCTTTTCGGGGCAGCTCGGCGGCTTCTCCGAGGTTGAGGAGCTCGTGTCGCCCGGCGGCGGTGGCAAGGTCGTCACGAGCGTGGGGGGGGAGACTGCCAGGCTGCGGCCGGCGCTGAGCGCGGTCACGCTCGACAAGGGGCTGGTCATCCGGGTCGGGCTCCCCGAGTGGGTCCGGCGCCTGCAGGCCCGCGACGCGTCCGTCACGCAGATCACGCGCAACATCGTCGACCTGCTCCGAGGCGTACGGCCTCGGGCAGGCTCCGCGGACTGAGGTCGGCGCCTCGGGGCCGTTCGGTTTCGTCCGCTCATCGACCGAGGAGCTCGACGACGGGGGTGGCGGCTGACGTGGCGGGCGCGCAGGATTGGGCTATGGCGGTCGGCAACGGCCTGGCGAGGTAGGCGTAGTAGTCATAGTGCTCGCCGGAACGGCCATCGGTCCCGAGATCGGCCCGAGCTGGCCTATCGGCGAAGCGCTCAGGGCATCCAGGTCCGTGATCCAAGTGTAATAGCGCTTGACTTGGATGCCTTGGGTTGTGCCCAAGTGGAGTTGGAGTGCGCCGGACAGACCCAAGTAGCCCGGCTCAGAGCTTGGACATCGAAAGAACCGAAGGTGTTCAGGAATCCATCGTGGCCGACGACGGCACCCCCCTCCTGCGAGAGACGAACACCACCAGCGGCACCTGGCCCTCGGCGCGCGGGCACGCGCGCAGCTCGCCGGTCCGGGTGAACCCCGCCTTGGCGGCCACCCGCAGCGACGGGGCGTTGTCGCGGTGCACGAGGATCTCGATCGCGTCGAGGCCGAGGCCGGTCAGCGCCCAGCCGGCCATCAGGCGCGCAGCGCGCGGGGCCAGGCCGCGGCCGCGGGCGTGGCGGGCGATCCAGTAGCCGAGGTCCGGCCGGCCGCTGTCCATGGAGTGGATGCCGACGCTACCGACGACGCGATCGTCCGCGCCGGCCACGGCCAGGCTGAGGCCCTCGCCGCGCGCGGCGTTGGCAGCGGCCAGCTCGCGGAAGGCGCGGAAGGCAGCGTGGCTGTAGTCGGCCGGGACGCGCGTCCAGCGCACGATCTCTGCGTCCTGGAGGGCCGCTACGACGTCGTCCGCGTCCTCGTCGCGGTAAGGGCGCAGGGTGATCACGCCGTCGGTCGGCGGCGGATCGGGCGGCAGCAGGGCGGGCACGTCGGTCAGTATGCCGCCGCGATGCGTGCGCGCTCCTGGCTCTCCACAGGGTTGCTCGCCTACGCCCGGCTCGGCTGCGGGATCCTGGCCGCGCTCGGGCTGACCGGCGGGCGCGAGGGGACGCGATGAGCCCCTGGCTGCGCTCCCCCGTCCGGCGCGCGCTCGACCTCGTCCTGGCCGGCCTCGGGCTCGTCGCTGCCGGACCGGTCCTGCTCGCCGCCGCCGCCGCGATCCGCCTGGAGACGCGCGGCCGCGCCGTCTTCCGCCAGCGTCGCGTGGGGCGCGGCGGCGTCGCGTTCGACCTCTACAAGCTGCGGTCGATGGTGACGGGCGCGGAGGGCATGGGCAGCGGCCTGGCGGTCGACGTGGGCGACGCCCGCATCACCCGGGCCGGCGGCGTGCTGCGCCGGACCTCGATCGACGAGCTGCCGAACCTGGTCAACGTGCTGCGGGGCGAGATGTCGCTGATCGGCCCGCGCCCGACCGTGCAGGTGCAGGTCGACCGCTACACCGAGCGCCAGCGCCTGCGCCTCGGCGTGCGCCCGGGGATCACCGGCTGGGCGCAGGTCAACGGCCGCGCGTCGCTGCCATGGGCCGAGCGCATCGAACTCGACCTCTGGTACATCGAGCACGCGACCGCCGCGCTGGACCTCAAGATCCTGCTCGTCTCCGTCCGCATGGCGCTGACGGGTCACGGCCTGTATCGCGGGGAGACGGGCGGCTGGCGCGAACCGCCGAGATGAGCGCTACTACCGGATCGCCTCCGGGCCCTTGTCGAGGTAGGCGTCGCGGAAGGTCCGCAGCGCGTCCCAGAGCTTGGGGCCGGGGGTCGGGCACTTCAGCGCGTGGTTCCAGGCCGTGACGACGACGGCGTCCTTCATGCCGGTCTGGTTCTGGTACATGAGCATGTGGTAGGGGCCGTTCTCGACGACGAAGGCCTCGAGCTGCTTGACGAGCTGTGGGTCGGACCCCGGCTGGTACTGGACGTCGATGCGCCCGTGCTCGAGCGCGTGCACGAGCTGGCCGAGGGCTGGGGTGCTCTTGGGCGCGTAGATCCCGTCCTGGGCGGCGACGGGGTCGTGGGTGCCGCTCGTGGGCGGGTTCTGCTTGTAGTCGGCCGCGGTGAAGTTGCGGCTCCGGTGCGAGCGACCCTCGTCGGGCGGGTTTTCGAGCGTGCAGCCCGCGTCCTTGGCGGCCACGGCGAGGTCGGCGGTCTGCTGGGCGGGCAGCTTGACGGTCGCGCCGGCCGTGGTCGTGGCGGCTGGGCCGTCGTCCTTGCCGCCGGCGGCGGAGATGCCGAGCACGATCGCCACCGCGATCCCGGCGGCGAGCACGCCGCCGACCAGCAGCTGCAGGCGCTTCTTGCGGGCCGCGCTCTTGCGCTCCGCCTCCTCCTGCTCCAGGCGCGCTTTGCGGCGCGCCTCCTTCTCTTCCTGTCGGCTGGCCATGGCGGCCCAGGAGGGTAGAGGACGCTGAGCGCGCGCAAAACCTCGTCGTGCGGGCCTGGCGGGATCCTATCTTGCGGCGCATGCTCCGGCCGATGCTCTCCGACGACGCCGACGCGGTCGTCGACGTCATGCGCGACGCGTTCGCGGAGCTCGAGCGCTCCCTCGGACAGGCGCCGCCAGCGCCGACGACCGACCGCGCGCCCGACCTCGTCCGCATCCGCCACCTCGTGGCCTCAGACCCGGCCGGCGCCTGGGTGACGGTGGGCGACGACGGGGTCCTCGACGGCGCCGCCCTGGCCATCCTGCGCGAGGGCCTGTGGGGCGTCTCGCTGCTCGTCGTGCGCCCGGACCACCAGTCGACCGGGCGCGGCTCCGCGCTGCTGGGGGCGGCCGCGGCCTACGGCGCCGGCTCGCGCGGGGGGCTCATCCTGGCTTCGCAGGACGCGCGCGCCCTGCGCGCCTACTGGCGCGTCGGCTGCGTGCTGCGCCCCGCGATGGAGGCGCTCGGGCCGGTGAAGGGGCGCCCGCCGGCGCCCCCGAGGGTTCGAGCCGGCCGCTGGCCCGCGGACCGCGAGCTCGTCGACGCCGCCGGCCGGGCCGTGCGCGGCGCCGGCCACGGCAGTGACGCCGAGGCCTGGCTCGCCTCCGGGCAAGAGCTGCTCATCCATGACGACGGCGGCTTCGCGGTGCTCCGCGGCAGCACGGTCAGATGCCTGGCGGCCACCGACGAGCGGGTGGCGCGCGAGCTGCTGCAGGCGGCGCTGCACGCCGTTCCGGCGGGGGCGGACGCGCGCGTGTCCTTCATCGACGGGCGCCAGGACTGGGCCTTCGACGAGGTGCTGGCGGCCGGGCTCATCCTGCGCCCGGCCGGCGCGATCGCGGTGCGCGGCGATGTCGGTCCGCTACACCCGTACATTCCCAGCGGCGCGTATCTGTAGCGTTTCCGCCTTCCACGCCTTTCGAACAGGAGTCGTCGCATGGCAAAGCAGCCCCGATCGTTGTCCGGCAAGGTCGTCGTCATCACGGGCGGAGGGCGTGGCATCGGCGCCGCGACCGCCAGGGCGCTCGTCGCCCAGGGCGCCCACGTGGCGATCGGCGACGTCGACCTCGAGACGGCTGAGCGCACCGCGGCGGAGCTGGGCGGCGGGACGATCGCACGCCGGCTCGACGTGACCGACCGGCCCGCCTTCACGGCCTTCCTCGACGAGGTCGAGCGCGAGGTCGGCCCGCTCGACGTGATCGTCAACAACGCGGGCATCATGCCGCTGGCCGCCGCGGAGGACGAGAGCGACGCCTCCATCGGGCGCCAGCTCGAGCTCAACCTGCACGCCGTCATCCACGGCACCAAGGAGGCCATCACCCGCTTCCGGCCCCGCGGCAGCGGCCACATCGTCAACATCGCCTCCGTCGCCGGCAAGGGCGGGTTCCCGGGCGGCGCCACCTACTGCGCGACCAAGCACGGGGTCGTCGGCTACTCCGAGGCCGTGCGCTTCGAGCTGCGCGGCTCGGGCGTCGAGATCTCCTGCGTCATGCCCGGTGTCGTCAACACGGAGCTCGCGGCCGGGCTCAAGGACGCGCGCTTCGTCAAGAAGATCACGCCGCAGGACGTGGCCGATGCGGTCGTCGCCGCCCTGCAGATGCCGAGGTTCGACGTCTACGTCCCGAGGTCCACGGGCTACATCAGCCACTTCATGGCCATCTGGCCGCGCGGCGTCCGCGAGGGCATCGCGCGCTTCTTGAAGGCCGACCGCGTGCTGATGGACGCCGCCCGAGGGTCCGAGCGCACCGCCTACGAGGCGCGCGCCGCCCGCAGCACGCCGGCCGCAGAGGAGAAGATCCAGGAGCAAGCCGCCTAACGGCCGGCCAGCCAGTCGGCGATGAGGGAGCCGATCTCGGCACCCTGGTCCTCCTGCAGGAAGTGGCCGGCACCCTCGACGGGGGTCGGCTTCAGGGCGCCCAGCGCCTCGGCGAACGCGTCGCCGAGCGGCGGCGGCAGGACGAGGTCGCCCGTCGCCCACAGCAGCAGCTTGTCGCGGTCGTCGGTGCGCAGCGCGTCCAGCACCCGCCGGCCGGCCGCCGCGGCCGGGTGGTCGGGCGTCTGGGCGATCAGGCCGGGGAAGGCGCGCGCGCCGGCCTTGCTGGCCGGGTTGGGGAAGGGCAGCTCGTAGGCGTCGAGCACGGCGCCCGGCAGCTCGGTCTCGGTGCCGCCCTGCAGGATCGGGGACATCGGCAGATCCTCGATGCGGTCGACGAAGGCGCGGAAGCGCTGCCACTCCTCGCCCATCGGCCGGTCGCCGGTGGAGATGGCCGTGTCCAGGATCACGAGCCGGGCCACCCGGTCGGCGTGCTCGACGGCCAGGCGCAGGCCGATCGGGCCGCCCCAGTCGTGCATGACGAAGGTCGCGTCGCGCAGGTCGAGGTCCTCGAGCAGCGTCGCCGCCATGTCGACATGGCGATCGTAGGTGTACCAGGCCCGGTCCACCGGCTTGTCGGAGCGGCCGAAGCCGACGAGATCGGGGCAGATCACGCGAAAGCCCGCGTCGCGGACGGGAGGCAGCACCGTGCGCCACAGAAACGACCAGGTCGGCTCCCCGTGCCACATGACCACCGGGGCGCCGACCCCCTCGTCGATATGGGCGAGCCGCAGGCCGTCGACCTGCCGGAAGTGCGGCTCGAACGGGAAGTCGGGGAGGCCCTGCAGGACCTCGTCGGGGGTGCGGATGGCGTCTGGGGTCACGCGCGGGTTCTATCGGACCCTGCCGAGCAGCGGCTTCAGGGCCCCGGCGTCCGCCGAGACCGTGATGTGGATCGCGGCCGGCTCGCGCACCCACGCGATCAGGTTCAGCGAGGTCAGCCGGTCCAGCACGGACTGGAACGCCCGCGCCTGCTTCGGCGAGCGGTAGCGGCGCAGGACGTCGAACGCCCAGCCCGTCGTGTGCAGGGAGAAGTTGCGCGTCGCCTCGAAGTTGCCCCTGATCAGCCGGCGCTGGTAGGTCTCGTCGCGCACGGTCGAGGTGAGCGTGAGCACGGAGCGGGGATCGTGGGCGGCGGCGCGCGTCTGGGCGCCGACGTACAGCGCCAGCGCCAGCGCCTCGGGCCGCAGGCCGCGGTACAGCGACCTGGTCTGGCCGACCTTCTGCGCGAGCTCGCCCATCTGCGGGTCGATGCGCAGGCCAGTCTTGGGGGTGTCGACGGGCAGAGGGACGATCTCCCCGGCCGCCCGCGCCCGCTTGAGCTGCGCGGGCGTCTGGAAGGCCGGCGTGGACGAGGCCGGGTGCAGGACCTCCTCCGCGGAGCTCTTGGCGAGCTGCAGCTCCTGCAGCCGGGCCAGCGCGCGCGGGTCGGTGCGGTAGGCGCGCATGATGTCGCGGGCCGCGAGCAGCTTCCAGAGGTAGTTGGAGGAGTCGTCCCCGAGCGCGTAGAGCTTGGCGTAGGTCGCGGCGTGGCGGGTGGGGAAGGAGTCGAAGTAGACCTGCGCGTAGCGCAGCGGCTCGTCCGTCGTTCCCCCCGCGTAGCTCGTCAGCACCTGCTCGAGGTTGCCGATGCCCATGTGGTAGCTCACGAACGCGAGCTCCTCGCTGCCGAAGCGCTTCTCGGCGATGCGCAGGTAGCGGCCGGTGGCCGCGAGCGCCCGGGCGGGCTGAAAGCGCGGGTCGACCCGGCGGCGCTCGGCGAGCAGCTCGCGCAGCTTCCTCAGGCTGCCGGTGCGCATGGCCTGCCTGGTGAGCTTCTGCGAGCGCTGCGTGTCGATGCGCATCCCGAGCAGGTTCACGCCCGTCTCGGCGACGATCTGCGTCAGGCCGGCGGCGCCCGTGACGCCCTGGGGCGCGAGCGCCTCGGGCCGCCCGGCGCTCTCTAGGAACACGAGCGCCTCGAGCATCGAGGGCGAGACGTCTGCCGTCTTGGCCGCGGCGGCGATCTGCGGGTTCAGCTTGGCGACGCGGGCGGCCGTACGCAGCACGCCGCCCGGGGAGCGCGCGTACAGGACGTGGGCGTTGCCGGCCGCCGCGCGCGCCTCGAAGACCTTGCGCTCGGCCGGGTCGTAGCTGAAGGGGTCCACCAGCGGCGGCAGGTCGGTCCCGGGCGGGGTGGGGACCAGGGCGGGCTTGACCGGCACCGCCGTGTCCTGGCCGCCGCCGCCCAGCAGGGCGACGACCGCCACCACGGCGAGTGCGGCGACGCCGACGATGACCGCGATGCGGGGGAGCATCGCGGGGTCAGGCTAGATGGTCACCCATCCAGGGGGCGCGTCAGGTCGGCGTAGCGCTCGGCGTCCACGTTGCCGCCGCTCAGCACCACGCCGAGGCGCCCGCCGCCAATGCGTCCCTGCAGCACCGCGGCGAGCGCGCTCGCGCCGCTGGGCTCGAGGATGTGCTCGAGCTCCTCGTGCGCGAAGCGCATGGCGGCGATGATCTCCTCGTCGCTGACGGTGACGACCTCCGAGACGTGGCGCACCACCACCGGAAAGGTGAGCTCGCCGGGCGTCGGCGCCTGCTGGCCGTCGGCGATCGTGCGCGGGACGTCGATCGCGACGCGCCTGCCGGCGGCCAGCGAGCGGCGGGTGTCGTCGCCGGCCTCGGGCTCGACGCCGACCACGCGCACGCCCGCCGCCGCGGCGACGGTGGCGCAGCCCGAGATCAGGCCGCCGCCGCCGATCGGCACGACCAGCGTCTCGATCCCGGGCACCTGGGCGAGCAGCTCGAGCGCCACGGTGCCCTGGCCGGCCATCACCCCGGGGTCGTCGTAGGGATGCACGGGGGCGAGCCCGCGCTCGGCGACCAGGGCGCGCAGCAGGTCGTCGCGGTCCTCGGCGTAGCGGTCGAAGGCGATGATCTCCGCACCGAGCTCCTGCGTCGCCTCACGCTTGGAGTCCGGTGCGTCGTTGGGCATGAGGATCGTGGCCGGCAGGGCGTGCAGCCGGGCGGCGAGGGCGACGGCCTGGGCGTGGTTGCCCGACGACACGCTCGCGATGCCGTGCGCCTCGGTGAGCAGCGCGATCGCGTTGAAGGCGCCGCGGAACTTGAAGGCGCCGGTGCGCTGGAGGTTCTCCGCCTTCAGCCAGACGTCGGGGCCCATCCGCACCACGGGCGTGCGCCGGGCGACGCCCTCGAGGCGGTCGGCCGCCGCCTGGACGTCGGCCAGGGTGATCACGCGGGGATGTGCCGCCGGACGCCGACCAGGACGAGCTGCAGGGCCGCGGGCTCGAGCTCGGAGAACGACAGGCGCCGGCCCGAGCGCAGCTGGACCCGCAGCTCGCCCACCCGCCGCCGGGGGCGTCGCAGGCGCCCGTCGACGGACGCGATCGCCCGCCAGTGCAGGTAGCGGACGCGGTCGGTGGGCGCGTCGTCGCGCAGCCACAGCAGGCGGCGGTCGGTGACGGCCAGGCGCGAGCGCGGGCTGTCCCAGGTCGCGGCGTCGGTGACCACCAGGACGTCCTCGTCCGCCTCCAGCGCGCGCACGAGCTCGGGTCCGAGCGCGCGCCGCACGCCGGGGGTCAGCCGGGAGGCGGACGCGCGCCGGGCCGGAGCCGGGGCGCGTCGCGCGAGCATCTCCGCCTGGCTGTCGCGCAGCAGGGCGTAGGCAGTGTTGATCTCGGCCATGCGCAGCGCCGCCGCGTCGTCGCCCGGACGGTGGTCGGGGTGGAAGCGCTTGGCCAGCTTGCGGTAGGCGCTGGCGATCGCCTCCTCATCGGCGTCGGCTGACACGCCAAGGACGGCACGCGGGTTCATCGATGAGGTATTCAAGCGGGGTACACCGTGCACATGGTCGACCTCGGACCCACGATGCTCATCTGCGCCGCGGCGGTGCTGGCGCTGCTGCTGGCGACCTTCGCCCTTTCGCTGGCGCTCCGCGACGTCTCGATCGTCGACATCGCCTGGGGCCTGGCCTTCGTCGTCGCGGGCTGGGTGAGCTTGGCGGTGGGCGGCGGGGACGCCGCCCGCTCAGCGCTCGCCACCGTCCTCGTCAGCGTGTGGGGGCTGCGCCTCGCGGGCTACATCGCCCACCGCAAGCTCCGTCACCCGGGCGAGGATTCCCGCTACGGGGAGATGCGCAAGCGCCACGGCGACCGCTTCGGGCTCGTCAGCCTCTTCACCGTCTTCGGCTTCCAGGCGCTCGTGGCCTGGGTCGTCTCGCTGCCGCTCCAGGGCGCGGGCGCCGCGACGGGCGACCTCGGGCCGCTCGCCTACGCCGGGGTCGTTCTGTGGCTGATCGGCCTGGTCTTCGAGGCCGGCGGCGACCTGCAGATGCAGCGCTTCAAGGCCGACCCCGCCAACCGCGGCACCGTCATGGACCGCGGCCTGTGGCGCTACACGCGCCACCCGAACTACTTCGGGGACTTCATGGTCTGGTGGGGGCTGTTCGCGATCGCGCTCGACGGCGGCGCGTGGTGGTCGGTCGTCAGCCCGCTCGTCATGACCCTCCTGCTGACCCGGGTCTCGGGCAAGGACCTGCTGGAGAAGTCCCTGTCCGAACGCGCGGGCTACGCGGAGTACGTCGAGCGGACGAGCGGCTTCATCCCGCTGCCGCCTCGCGGCCTGAGCAGGTAGTGCGAGACGAGCCACTCGTCCCCGCCGCGCCGGCCCCAGATCTCGTCCGTCGAGATGAGAAACAGCCGCCAGGTCGCCAGCAGGCGCCGGGCCGCGCTGGGCGGGTGCAGGCGTCCGAGGATGCGCAGCGCCTCTTCGCGGTTGCCGTCGAGGTTTCCCAGCCAGGCCTGCAGGGTCCGCGCGTAGTGCGTGCCGGCGACGACCCAACGGCGGTCGAGCACGAGGTCGTCCTGAAAGAAGCCCATGAGCTCGTGCGACGGCATCAGGCCGGCGCTGAAGAAGCGCTCCGCCGCCCAGGTCCCCTCGAAGAGGTAGGGCAGGCGCCGGTGCGAGAAGACGTGGACGAACAGCGCGCCGTCGGGCTTGAGCCACGTGCTGACGCGGCGCAGCAGCTCGCGCCAGTTGCGCATGTGCTCGAACATCTCCAGCGAGACCGCGCGGTCGAAGGTGCGGCCGGGGTCGAACGCGTTGATGTCCTGGGTGCGGATCTCGAGGTTGGCCAGCCCGCGGCGGGCCGCCTCCGCCTCGATCCACTCGCGCTGGGCGTGGGAATTGGATACGCCGAGGATCCTCGCCGCCGGGTACTTCTCGGCCATCCACAGCGACAGCGACCCCCAGCCGCAGCCGAGGTCGAGCACGTCCATCCCGTCCGCGATCTGCGCCCGCTCGCAGGTCAGCGCCAGCATCGCCTCCTCGGCGCCCGCGAGGTCGCCGACACCGTCCGGCCACAGGCAGCCGGAGTACTTGCGCCGGGGACCGAGGAACAGCCCGAAGAATTCCGCAGGCAGCTCGTAGTGCTGCTCGTTGGCGGCGTCGACCTGCTCGGCGATCGGGCCGGCCGACATGCGCTCGATCAGGGCGCGCAGCCGGCCCTCCTGGGCCTCGACGCCACCGCGGGCCTCGCGGCGCACGCGGGCGACGGCGCCCCAGCACGAACCGGCCCTCAGCACCGGGTCGGGCAGGAGGTTGCGTTCGAGGGCGTGGTCGAGAAGGGTGTACCTGAGCATCGGAGCACCAGTGGTTCATCCTGTGGGGAACCACTAGGCCAGTACGCCGCCCTCCGGTGATCCGGATCACGCGCCGCAGCGAAAACCAGACGATGAAGATCGCCGTCATAGGCGCCGGGGTCTCCGGCCTGACCGTCGCTCACGGGCTCCATCCCGAGCACGACCTGACCGTGTTCGAGGCCGGAGCCTACGCGGGCGGGCACACCAACACCGTCTCCGTGCAGACCGCAGGCGGCGACTACGCGGTCGACACCGGCTTCATCGTCTTCAACGACCGCAACTATCCGGGCTTCGAGGCGCTGCTGGCCGAGCTGGGCGTCGCCTCGCAGCCGAGCGACATGAGCTTCGGCGTCTCCGACGGCGCGAACTTCGAGTACGCCGCGCACTCGCTGGCCGCGCTGTACGCCAACCCGCGCCATCTGGTCGAC
>JBBQBV010000045.1:0-24892 GCA_038318085.1 Solirubrobacterales bacterium | reverse complement strand
CACGTTCGACCCGACCGCGCCGGGCACCCCGACCCCCACCACGATCAACAACGGCTCGAGCGCGGTGGCGTGCCCGTCGGCCACCCAGTGCACCGCCGTAGATTACTCCGGGCGCGAGGTGACGTTCAACCCGACCGCGCCGGGAACCCCGACCCCCACCACCATCGACGACAGCGGCAGTGGCCTGACGGCGGTGGCGTGCCCGTCGGCATCCCAGTGCACGGCCGTCGGCTACCCGCAGCAGGTGACGTTTGACCCGACCGCGCCGGGAACCCCGACCTCCACCACCATCGATAGCCACGAGGTCCTGCACGGGGTGGCGTGCCCGTCGACCAGCCAGTGCACCGCCGTCGATGGCTCCGGGCGCGAGATGACGTTCAACCCGACCGCGCCCGGCGCGCCCACCCCGATCACGATCTCCCCGATATTGCCCGTCGATCTGGGACCGCGACGCGCCACGGCGATCGCCGCCGGCAACTTTCACACCTGCGCGCTGCTCGACGATGGCAGCGTGCGCTGCTGGGGTTCCGGCGCGACAGGCAAGCTCGGCTATGGCAACACCGGCAACGTCGGCGACACGCCGGGCGACACGCCCGACAAGGCCGGGGCGGTGAACCTCGGAGGACGCGCGGTGGCGATCAGCGCCGGCGGCGGCCACACCTGCGCCCGACTCGAGGACGGCGATCTGCGCTGCTGGGGGGACAACGCGAGAGGGCAGTTGGGCTATGGCAACACCGTCGACGTCGGAGACGACGAGACCCCGAACGCAGTGGGCCCGGTGTACCTGGGCCCAAGACGGACGGACCTGGCCGTCACCGCGGGCGGCGATCACACGTGCGCGCGCCTGGACGACGGCAGCGTGCGCTGCTGGGGTGCCGGCGCCTTCGGGCGCCTGGGATATTGCAGCGAGAACGTCATCGGCGACGATGAGCTGCCTGGCGCGGTGGGTCCGGTCAGCCTGGCATTGGGTGACGGCGGAGCCGGCTGCCAGGCACCTCCGCCGCCTGGCGCCCCCCCCGACACCGGCGCTTCACCGCCGCCGGCTGGTGCCGCCGCGATTGGCCCGACGCTCCCGCCGGTTGACCTCGACGCGGCCCGAGGTCGCGCGATGCGGAGGTGCCTTGCCCGGGTCGCGACGCACGCCCGGCACGTCAGACGCCTGGCGCGGCGTGGCTCGGCGCGCGCGCGTGCAAAGGCCCGCCGCCGGGCGGGACGCCAAGCCCGGCGCGGGCGTCGGCGCTGCGCGCGCATCTTCGGGCGCACCCCGGGGCGCGTCACAGGACTCCATGCCCAGGGACAGGATGGCGGCCTGATCGAGCTCACCTTCAACGCGCCGGGAACCAAGGGCCGGCACGCCCCAGCCGCTCACAGCTACGCCATCGCGCAGTCGCGTCGCCCGATCCGCAGCGCTCGCGCCTTCGCTCGCGCCCAGCCCCTGTGCAAGGGCGCGTGTCGCTTCGCCGTCACGACCGTGGGCGACCGCCTGACGCTGATCGTCACAGGCCTGCGACCGCGCACCACCTACTACTACGCCGTCGCCGCTCGCGACAACGTCTCAGACCGATGCGGCCCGCGTACTCGTACCGTGAAGGCAAGGACGGGTGGCGCGTCGACAGTCGCGCCTGGGCCCAGTGGTGGGGGCCCGACCCCGCTCCGCGCTCACCGCGCAGCCCCGTGTCGAGCACCGCGCTGAGACGCCGATCACGCGCTCCCGGCGCCGCCGTCCCGGCCCTGAGCCCGACTGGCCGCTAATGGCCCTGCTTGGCTCAGGTCGTGCCCGCCCGCTACGGTCGGCGGGCGATCTTCAAGCCGGCCTTGGCACCGGTTATGAGAACCTGCTTGTTGAATGCCCCCGTGAGCCCACCGGCGAAGCCGCCCGGGGTGAGGTACCACCGGTCGAGGGCCCGCTTGCGGTAGACGGTGAACAGGCTGGGGTAGTAGAGCGGGAGCGCCGGCAGGTCGCGCGCGACGATCGCCTGCATGCGCGCGAGGATTCGCGCGCGCTCGGCCCGGCCCGGCGTCACGAGCTGGCGCTCGGCGAGCGCGTCGAAGCTCGCGTCCACGTAGCCCTGGGCGCCCTGCAGCCGGCCCTTGAGCTTTGAGGAGTAAAAGGTGCGCAGCGTGTCGGGATCGGCGTTGAGGGCCGTGCCGCCGGGGCCGGGATACAGGCTCAGCGCGATGTCGTCGGCCCCCTTCTGCTGGCGGCCGAAGAGCGTCGGGAGGTCCACCGACTGCGGGCGCAGCTCCACGCCGATCGCCTTCAGCGACTGCACGAGGAGATCGAGGACGGGCGGGACCGGCGAGTTGCCCGTCAAGATGGTGAAGCTCAGGGACTCGCCGCCGGCGTGCCGGCGCACGCCGCCGCCCGAGCGCGGGTAGCCCGCCGCGTCGAGCAGGCGCCCGGCGCGGCCGGGGTCAAACGCGTACTGCTCCACGTCGGCGTGGAAGGGATGACCCGGCGGCAGGAAGCCCGGGTTGCCCGGCCGTCCGTTGCCGGTGAGCAGGCGCTGGACGATTGCGCCGCGATCGATCGCCAGCGCGCACGCTTGGCGGAAGCGCACGTCGTCGAGCGCCCCGCCCCGCCCGAGGTTCCAGATCAGCGGGTAGGTGAAGGTGCCCGTCTCCTCGATCAGCCCGTACGCGCCGTCGGCGCGAAACTCCGCCAGCGCGTCGTCGCCGACCCCCTCGCTGGCGGTCTCGGCCACGTCGATCTCCCCGGCGCGCAGCGCGCCCAGCTCGTCGTCGACCGGGCGCAGCTCGATGCGCCGGATGAACGGGGTGCCGAGGAAGTAGTCCCGGTTGGCCGTGTAGAGCAGCGCGCCCTCCCCGGCGGTGAACGAGGCGAGCCGGTAGGGGCCGGTCCCGACGAGCACCTTGCGGTCCTGGGCCTGGGGGGCGTCGGCGATCGAGGACCAGACGTGCTTGGGGATCATCGGCACCGCACCGGCCACCGAGTCGATGAACGTGACCGTGGGGGCGTCGAGCTGGACCTCCACGGTGAGCGGACCCGTGGCCCGCGCGCCCTTGACTCCGAAGGGCTGGGCGACGAGCAGCGGGCCGAGCCTCTGACGCGGGAAGTACTCGAAGGTGAAGGCGACGTCCTCGGCGGTGAAGGGGCGGCCGTCGTGCCACTTGACGCCGTCGCGCAGCTGGAAGGTGTACGTCAGCCCGTCGGCCGAGCGCCGGTAGCCCGTGGCCAGCCACGGCAGCGTCCGGCCCGTGGAGTCCTTCCACAGCAGGGTGTCGTAGAGGTAGCTCATCTGCGTGTAGCCGAAGCTCGCGATGTAGCCGAACGGCGAGGGGAAGCCGAACGATCCCCCGGACAGGCGCACCGTCCCGGCCTCCACCGACGGCCCGGATGAGCCCCCGCAACCGGCCGTGTACACCGCGAGCCCCGCCGCCGCGGAGCTCTGCACGAAGCTGCGCCGGGTCATGCGCGGGCCGGTCACGGCGCGCTGGTCTCCCGAGCCCGGGCCGCGGCCGCCGCGCCGGCGCCGTCGTCGTCCCCCGAGGCGAAGGCGGGGGCGGTCTCCACGAGCCGGCGGCCGGTCAGGCTGCGCGGGACCGAGGACACCTGCTCCGAGGGCCCGTCCTCGACCACGAGGCCCGCCTCGAGCACGACGATGCGATCGGTCACCTTGCGCACGACGGCCACATCATGCGACACGAGGATGAGACCGAGGCCCATCTCGACCTGGCGCTCGCGCAGGACCACGAGCATCCGCGCCTGCTCGGAGGCGTCGAGCATGCTCGTCGGCTCGTCGGCCACGAGCAGCTTGGGCTGCGCGAGCAGCGCGCGGGCCAGCGAGACCCGCTGCAGCTCCCCACCGGAGAGCTCGTGCGCTCGGGCGGCCAGAAACGGGCCCGAGGACGGAAGGCCGACGGAGTCCAGGACCTCCGCGACGGCGGAGGCGGCCGTCGGCCCCTTGCCGTCGCCGGCGATGGCGAGCGGCTCGACGACGAGCTCTGCGACCGTCAGGCGCGGCGACAGCGCCTCCCACGGGTCCTGCATGACGAGCTGGATGCGCCGCCGGGCCGCGCGCGCGCCCGCAGCCCACGAGCGCGACATGCGCTCGCCCTCGAGCTCGAGCTCGCCCGAGTCAGGCGACAGGTGACCGGCGAGGATGCGCGCGAGCGTGCTCTTGCCGCTGCCCGAGGGGCCGACGATGCCCACCGACTCCCCCTCGGCGACGGCGAGCGACACGCCGCGCAGCGCGTGCACCGCACCCTGCCCGCGACCGAAGGTTTTGTGCAGGCCGGTCGCCGACTGGAGCGTCTTCAGGCCGCCGAAGTGACAGGCCACGAAGCGCCCGCGGGCGGGCTCGAGCGGCGGGCGCTCGGCGATGCAGACGGCCTCCGCCTGCGTGCAGCGCGGGTGAAACGGGCACCCCCCCGGGACGTCTCGCGTGTCGGGGGACCGTCCGCGGATCGGGCGCAGGTCCTTGCTGGTGCTCATCACCGGGTAGGCGTTCACGAGCCCCCAGCTGTAGGGATGAGCCGGCCGCGCGACGACCAGGTCGGTGGGGCCGACCTCCATGGCCTCCCCGGCGTAGAGGACCATCGTCCTCGCCGCCAGCCGCGCCGCCGCGGGCAGGTCGTGGGAGATCATCAGCAGCGCGAAGCCCCGCGCGGCGGCGAGCGCTGAGAGCCGGTCCAGCAGGCCCGCGCGGGTGGCGGGATCCAGACCCGCCGTCGGCTCGTCGAGGATCACGAGCGCGGGATCGAGCGCGAGCACCATCGCCACCATCGCCCGGCGCTTCTCCCCTCCGGAGAGCTGGTGCGGGAAGCGCTCGAGTGTCGCCGGGTCCAGCAGCACCTCCTCCGCGAGCTCCTGCGCGCGGCGGCGCGCCTGGGCGCCGTCCATCCCCGCCCGCTCGCGCAGCGGCTCGGCCACCTGGTCGCCGACCGAAACCACCGGGTTGAAGGGCGACCCCTGCAGGGCGATGGCGATCGTCGACCAGCGCAGCGCGCGCAGGCGCTCCGGCGCCCCGCCGAGCAGCTCCTCGTCGTCCAGGCGCACGCTCCCGGACGCCTCGGGCGGCTGGATGAGCCCCGTCAGGCAGCGGGCGAGCGTCGACTTGCCGGCGCCGCTCTCGCCCACGATGGCCAGCGATTCGCCGCGGTCGAGGGAGAGGCTCACCCCGCGCAGCGCCTCCACGTCGCCGTCGAAGCGCACGCACAGGTCTGAGACCTCGAGCAGCGGGGCCATCAGGCGCGCCTCACGCGGGGGTTGGCGCGGGGCTCGAGCGCGAGGCCCAGGAAGGCCAGGCCCACGGCGGCGGCCGTCACCGCCAGACCGGGGGGCAGCACCCACCACACCCACTCGGACGTGGCGTACACGCCCTGGTGTCCCAGGGCGCGGTTGAGCACGGAGCCCCAGCTGACCTCCGTCGGGTCGCTCAGGCCCAGGAAGGCGAGGCCGGCCTGCATCACGACGGCGGTGGCGGCCCAGTTGACGAAGGCGGCCACGATGACCGGCGTCAGGGCCGGCACGAGATGGCGCCTGAGCAGGTAGCGCCGCGTGGCCCCGAGGCCGCGCGCCGCCTCGAGGTGGCCCCGGGAGCGGAGGGTGAGCGTCTGGCTGCGCACGATGCGGGCGATGGGGGGCCAGCCTCCGAGGCCGATGACCGCGATCACCGTGAGGTGGTTCGGGCCCGCGAGTGCGGCGATCAGGATGATCAGCGGAAGCACGGGCACGGCGAGGAAGACGTCGACGATGCGCATCAGGCCCGCGTCGACCGTCCCGCGCGCGAGGCCGGCGGCCGCGCCGACCAGCACGCCCAGCGCGGTGGCCAGGGAGGCGGCGAGCACGGCCACGACCATCGAGGCGCGCGCGCCCCAGATGAGCTGGGAGAGCAGGTCCTGCCCGGAGTCGTTGGTCCCGAGCGGGTGGCCGGAGCCAGGAGGCTGCAGCGAGGGCCCGGCGATGGCATGGGGGTCGTAGCTGGCGAGCACGGGCGCGAGGACGGCCACCAGGGCGATCGTGCCGATGATGGCCGCGCCGATCCGCAGAAACGGCGAGCGGTCCGGGCTCACGCCGTCGTCCTCGGGTCCAGGCGCCGGTAGGCGACGTCGGTGAGGAGGTTGGCCGTGACCACCGTGAGGGCGAGTACGAGGAAGCACCCCTGCATGATCGGGTAGTCGCGATCGGCCACCGACTCGAACATCAGCCGGCCGATGCCCGGATAGGAGAAGACCCGCTCCACGAAGATGGCCGCCGTGACGGCGAAGCCGAGTTGCAGCGCGGCCACCGTGATCGAGGGCAGCAGCGCGTTGCGGGCCGCGTAGCCGTACTTCAGCCGCCGCTCGGTCAGACCCTTGGCCCTGCCGAGGACCAGGTACTCCGACCCGAGCTCCCCGACCATGCTCGACCGCATCACCAGGTACTGGAAGGTGGCGAACTGCAGCGCCATGACGGCCGCCGGCAGCGCAAGGTGCTGGGCGACGTCGGCGACCCGGCGCAGCGGGCCGTAGGTGTCCGAGAACGGCGTCCGGGCGCCGGAGAGCGGGAACCACCCGAGCTTGACCGAGAACACGAACACCAGCGCTGTCGCGAGGAAGAAGACGGGGATGCCATCGAGCGCGAGGAACAGGCCGAGGAGCCGGCGGTCGGCCGGGCGCCCCCGCCGCCAGCCGGAGTGCACCCCCGCCACCATCCCCACGCCGGTGGCCAGCACGAGCGCCGTGCCGACCAGCAGCGCACTCCACCCGAGCGCTCCGCCAAGGACCGAGGTGACCGGCCGGTTGTAGCGGATCGACGTCCCCAGATCCCCGCGCGCGAGCCCCGCCAGGTAGCTGCCGTACTGCTCGAGCGCCGGGCGATCGAGCCCGTAGTAGCGATCGACCTTGGCCCGCGTGGCGTCGTCGCCGACGAAGCTCTGCGACCGGGGGTCGGACAGCCGCTCGATCGGCTGTCCCGGCAGCGCGCGCGGCAAGAAGAAGTTGAGCGTGACGAGGAAGAAGACGACGAGCAGGTAGGCGGCAACCGCACCGAATCGTCGTCGCCCGCCCAGGCCCATCGCGATCCCGGCTTCAGCCGAGGTTCGGCCCTATGTGGCAGTCCTTGGACAGGCCCAGGGCGTCGGCCTGGCCGTTGACCGCCTTGAAGGTGGTCGGATCCTGGACGACCCGCGGGTCCTTCGCCGCCTTCGCCGCCGCCGCGTCGGACTGATCGAGCCACTTCTTGTAAGCGGCGGCCTGGCCGTCGGACGGCTTGAGCGCCCGCAGATCCTTCACCTGCGCTTTCACCTGGGGAACGATCGTCTGCTGCGTCAGCCGGCCGAACGCCGCGGGCTTGGGCAGGTTGCCGCCGGCCAGCACCTTGCTGGAGGCAGCCGCGATCGTCTCGAAGTGCCGCTTGCAGATCGCGTCGGTCTTCTTGACGAGGTCGGCCTTGCTGAGCCCCCCGCTCCCGCTCCCGCCGCCACACCCGGCCGCGGCGACGCTCAGTGACACGGCCACCAGCAGCGCCGGTGCGATCCTGCCCTCTCGCAGCTTCACGGAAGCTCCCCCCTCGATGGTCCAAGCAATCCGCGAGAGTATCGCGTGCCGGGCTCGCGATGCCAAGCGTGATGCGACGACGTCGCTAGATGTCTTTTGCATCTATCGCCCGGCTAACGATCTTCAAGACGGATCTACGACGCCCACCGCCACGGAGCGACCGGCGCCCAGGCGGTCCCGCCCAGCCGCTCGAAGAGCCCCGCGAGCCGTGGATCGGCGGGCAGGGCGGCCAGGTCGGTGCACGCCGCGGCGCACGGGATGCCGGCCGCGGCGATGCGCTCCTCCCAGTCCGCGCTGACGCCGCCCGCGATGCGCTCGGCGACGCGCAGCTCGACGTCCGCTCGCGCGGCCCCGTCCGCGTCGGCGCCGCAGGCGCGGCACAGGCGGTCCAGGTCGTCCGCGTCTGCCACGCTGACGACCAGGACGCCGTCGGCGGTCGCGAGCGGATGGTCGAGCGCCGTCCACAGCGGGCGGCCGCGGCGCCGGCAGGTCTCCGCTCCGCCGGCGAGCGGCTCCAGGACGTGTGCCTGGAGGGCCATCGCGCCGGCGAACAGCGACGCGCCGAGGCGCTGACCGCGGCCGCTGCGGCTGCGCAGGTACAGGCCGAACAGCGCCGCCTCGCAGGTCGTCAACGCCCCCATGTAGTCGGTGAGCAGGGCCCGGGAGGGCAGCGGCGGGCGCCCCTGCGCGGTGATCCCGGCCCCGACCCCGGTGTAGGCCTGCACGAGGAAGTCGGTCCCCACCAGGTGCGCGACCCCAGGGAGGTCGCCCCAGCCGGAGCCGTGGACGTACACCAGGGTGGGATTGAGCTCCGCGAGGTCGTCCGCCTCGAGCCCCCACTCGGCCGCCTTCCCCGGCCGCCAGTTGTGCAGGAAGACGTCGGCGCCGGCGATCAGCTCCACCAGCTCCGCGCGGGCCTGCGGGCGCGCGAGGTCGAGCTCGACGGGCTCCTTGCCCCGGTTGAAGGCCGCAAAGAACGTCCCGTCGTCGCCGGCCGCCGGCGGGACGCTGCGCGACAGGTCGCCGCCGGGGGGCTCGACGCGCACCACGTGGGCTCCGAGCAGCTGCAGCAGGCGCCCCGCGAGGGGCCCCTGGAGCCGGCTCGTCGCCTCGACGACGCGCAGGCCACTGAGCGGGAGGCCGCCCTCGCCCGCGGGCGCCGGCCCTGTGGGACTCGGGGGTCCCGGCGGCGCGGGAAGGGCGCGGGCGACCGGGTGCCCGGCCGAGAAGCCGGGCTCGGCGAGGACCTCGTCGTAGGAGCGGACGCGGCTCAGGCTCACGGCGCACGCGTCGGCGGCGGCGGCGATGGCGGCGAAGGCGTGTGCCCCGGCCGCCTCGTGCAGCCCCGGCGGCAGCGTGCAGGTCCCCCGGAAGTAGCGGGGCCGGAACAGCCTCCAGGCCCACTGCAGGTCAGCGCTCCCGGCGCCGAGGCGCTCCCAGAACGCCCGCCAGGCCGAGGCGTCCAGCGTCTCGATCTCCAACCAGTGATTGTCGGCGCTGCGAAACGGGGGGCCGGGTGCGGGACCGGGGGGGACGGGAACCCATTCACTGCCCGTCGTGGCAGCCGCCACCCGGTGAGAGGTCAGCAGCAGGCCGGCCTCGAGCACGGAGGTCGCCACAGGGTCGACGGAGCGGCCGCGGGCGCGGCCGATCATGCCGGCCAGGGCGGCCTGCGCCGCGAGGATCCCGGTGGTCACCGAAGCCACCTCCAGGCCGATCCGGCGGGGGCCGCCCGCATCGCGGCCGTGCACCTGCATCAGGCCCGACATGGCCTGGATCACCGCCTCGCTGCCCAAGCGAGCGCCCATCCGCGCCGGCCCGAACCAGGACAGGTCGAGCTCTGAAGCCGCGCCGTCGAGCTCCACGACCAGGCCGCCCCCGCCCGTCGCTGCGCAGGTGGCCCCGAGCGGCGCCAGCCGGCGGGCGCACGTCTGCACCGCGAGCGCGGGTCCGCTCAGCGCGACGTCCCGCGCGGGGCTCGTCATGGCGTCAGCCGGTCCGGACCGCGGAACAGATAGGTCACCTCGCGGACGTCGGCGACCCCGAGCATGCTCATCAGCATCCGCGTGAGCCCGAGGCCGAAGCCGCCGTGGGGCGGGCAGCCGAACTTGAAGAAGTCCAGGTAGGGGCGGATCAACTCGACCGGGAGCCCGCGCGCCGCCGCCTGCGCGGTCAGCCGGTCGTGGCGGTGCTCGCGCTGGGCGCCGCTCGTGATCTCCAGGCCCTTCCACAACAGGTCGAAGCTCCGGGTCTCGATCGAGTCCGGCTCGCAGCGCATGTGATAAAAGGGCCGGCTGCGGTCGGGGTAGTCGGTGACGAAGACGAACTCGTGGCCGTGCTCGCGGGCGACGTGCTCGGCGAGGCGGCGCTCCCCCTCGGGGTCGAGGTCCTCGTCCGCCGGGCCGGCGGGGAGGCCGCTCGCCGCGACGATCTCCTTGGCCTCGCCGAGCGTCAGCCTCGGAAACGGGGTGGCCGGGACCCGCAGCTCGGTGCCGAACCAGTGGGCGATCTGGGGCCCGTGCTCGTGCTGCGTGGCCACGATGACCCGCCGCAGCATCTCCTCCTCGAAGGCCATGACCTCCTCGTGCGAGCTGATCCACGACAGCTCGACGTCGACGCTCGTGAACTCCGTGTCGTGGCGGCTCGTCGGGTCGGGTTGGGCCCGGAAGACCGGCCCGATCTCGAGCACGCGGTCAAAGCCGGCCGCCATCGCCATCTGCTTGTAGAACTGGGGCGACTGCGCGAGGTAGGCCCGCCGGTCGAAGTAGTCGACCCCGAAGAGCTGGTCGCCCGACTTGTTCGGAATCGGTCGCAGCTTGGGCGAGTGCAGCTCCAGGCAGCCGTGCTCGTCGCAGAAGGCGCGCAGCTCCCGCTCGGCGGTGGTCTGCACCGCGAAGATCAGGCGGTTGCGCGGCGCGCGCAGATCGAGGTAGCGCCAGTCCAGGCGCTGCTCGCGCGGCGACGCCTCGTCGACCGGCAGCGGGCCCGCGGCGGGGCCGGCGACGTCGAGGCGCTCGACCCGCACCCGCACGGCGTCGCCCGGCGCCTCGACGGTGCCGACCGCCTCGATCGCCGACTCCACCGTCAGGTCGGCGACCTCCCGCTCGAGCTCGAGCTTGAGCTCGACGAGCCCCGTGTGGTCGCGCAGCACGATCACCGGGGGGTCGGCCGAGAGCCGGAGCGCGTGCGCCCAACCGCACACACGCGCGCGCGTGCCCGCGTGGCGGGGGAGGTCGCCGACGAGCGTCCGCGGGAGCGTCAAGACGAGCTCGCGGCCATCACGGCCTCCGAGACGGCGGCGGCGAGCTCGGCCACCGTCGGGCGGTCGAACACGGCGGTGGGGGGCAGCTCGACCCCGAAGGCGTCGCGGAGCCTGGCGACCACCTGCGCGGCCGCCAGCGAGTGCCCGCCGAGGTCGAAGAAGTCGTCGTGGACGCCGATCTCGGCGCGGCCGAGCACCTCCTGCCAGATGGCGAGGATGGCGGCCTGGGCATCGTCGCCGGGCGCGGCCGGCGCCGCAGCGGCCGGGCGCTCGGCGAAGCGCTCCCGCAGCTCGCGCTTGACGACCTTGCCCGAGGCGTTGCGCGGCAGGGACTCGACGAAGAACACGCGGTGGGGGACCTTGTGCTCGGCGAGCCCGGTCCGGACGAAGGCCTGCAGCGCGCGCGCGGTGGTGGGCTCGCGCACGACGACGGCGGCCGCGACGTCCTGGCCGAGCACCTCGTGCGGCACGCCGAAGACGGCCGCTTCCAGCACCGCGGGGTGGTCGTCGAGCGCCGCCTCGACCTCGACGGAGGCCACGTTGAGGCCCCCGCTGATGATCACGTCCTTCTTGCGGTCGACGAGGTGAAGGTAGCCGTCGGCGTCCAGGAGCCCGAGGTCGCCGGTGCGCAGCCAGTCGCCGGCGAAGGCCGCCTCGGTGGCGGCGGGATCGCGGTAGTACTCCCGCGGCGGCGCTCCCGGGCGCCGCAGCCACACCTCCCCCGCCTCCCCGGCGGGGAGGCCGGCGCCCGCCTCGTCGACGACGCGCAACTCGGTCTCTCCGACCGGGCGACCGACGGCGCCGGGGCGGGCAGGGTCGTGGCGCATCAGCGTTCGCGCGGCGCCCGACTCGGTGAGCGCGTAGGCGTTGTACAGCGCCGCCGCGGGGAACGCCGCGGCGAGCTGCGCCCACAGCCCCGGGGGCGCCGGCGCGGAGGACAGCGTCACGCGGTCCACGCTTGACAGGTCGTAGCGGCTCGCCGCGCCGGAGGCGACGACCAGCTGTGCCATCGCCGGCACGAGCTGGAGGCGCCGGATCCGCCGCTCGGCGACGACCGCGCACAGCCGCTCGGCGTCGAAGGAGGCGAGGACCACGGCGGTCGTCCGCCTGCGCAGCGGCATGCGCACGCACTCCTGGCCGGCGTTGGTGCCGATCGGGAAGGCGTGCAGAAACGACGCCTTACCCTCCGGCGCCGCGGGCAGGTCGTGCGCGAGGAGGGCCGCGTGCGTGCACGCCACGCCCTTCGGGCGGGCGGTCGTCCCCGAGGTGTAGATGATCTCCGCCAGCTCCTCGGTGGCGGACGGGACCGGGGGGTCCTCGTCGCCGCCTTCCGCCTCGACGTCGCGCAGCTCGAACACGCGGAGCCCCGGGAGCGCCGGCAGCGCAGCGGCCAGGCCGGTGGGGCGCACGACCACGCCGATCCCGGCGTGGTCGACGATGTCCGCGACCTCGGGTGGCGAGAGGCGCGGCGAGAGCGGGACGGCCACGGCACCCGCCTCCAGAGCGCCCACGTAGCAGATCGCGTACTCCGTCCACCAGGCGTTGTCGAAGAACAGGCCGACGCGGTCACCGGCGACGATCCCGGCGCCGGCGAACCCGCGCGCGACGGCCGTCGAGCGCCGCTGCCAGTCACCGTACGTGAGGCTCTCGCCGCCGTCGACCACGAGGGCGACGTGGTCCGGGCCGGCCGCGGCCTGGGAGCGCAGGAGGTCCGGAACTCGTGCCGTCGCGGACATCTGGAGGCGACGCTACCACGCCGCGACTGGGTGGCGTTGACACCTATGGCTCGCGGTCAGTACCGTCCTGCGCGATGCCCGAAGTCGCCCGGTTGCGCGTGCTGTGTACCTGCCTGCCGGGCTTTGGTCATTTCCTGCCGATGCTGCCGCTCGCCCGCGCGCTCGCCGCGGCGGGCCACGAGGTCGCGTTCGCCAGCGCCGCGGACTTCCTGCCCCGGATCGGAAAGCTGGGCTTTGCCGCGTTCCCGGCGGGCCTGAGCCTGCCCGAGCAGATCGCGCTGGCGGCCCGGCGCTATCCCGAGCAGCACGGCCTGCCGCCGGGCAAGGAGCGCTTCTGCACGTTCGTGCCCCGCATGCTGGCCGGGGTGGCGGCGCCTGCCCGCGCCGCCGACCTCGTGCCGATCGTCCGCGAATGGCGTCCCGACGTCATGGTCCACGACGAGACGGACTTCGGCGGCCCCGTCGCCGCCGCGGTCGCCGGCATCCCCTACGCCGATCACAGCGTCGCGACCTTCCGCCCGCTCGAGGCGGCCCGGCTGGCCCGCGACACGATCCTCCCGCTCTGGAAGGAGCACGGGGTCGACCTGGGGCCGTTCGGCGGCCTGTTTGAGTACCTCTACCTCGACGTATGCCCGCCGAGCCTGCAGTCGGCCGAGATCGAGCAGATCGCCGTCGCCCACCCGATGCAGAACGCGCGGCTGGACGCCGGCGACGAGCGACTGCCGGCGTGGATCGACGACCTCCGCGACGTCCCGACGCTGTACTTGAGCCTCGGGACGCTGTTCAACCAGGATCCGCAGGTGTTCGCCACGATCCTCGAGGGGCTGCGCGACGAGGACCTCAACGTCATCGTGACGCTCGGCGCCGACCAGGATCCGGGGGCGCTCGGGCCCCAACCCCCGCATGTCCACGTCGAGGCGTTCATCCCCCAGTCCGCGCTGCTGCCCCACTGCGACGCCGTCATCAACCAGGGGGGCACGGCCATCTTCGAGATCCTCGCGCACGGCCTGCCCCTCCTCGTCCTGCCCCAGGGCGCGAACCAGTTTCACAACGCGGAGGCGTGCGTCGCCGCGGGGGTGGCACGCACCCTGCAGCCCGGCGAGGTCACGCCGCAGACCGTGCGCGCGGCCGTGCGGGCCCTGATCGCCGATGCCGCCTATCGAGACCGCGCCGGGCGCGTCGCGCAGGAGCTCGAGGAGATGCCCGGTCCCGAGCACGGCGTGAAGCTCGTGGAGCAGCTCGCGCTCGAGCGCCGGCCGCTGACCCGCTCCGTCGCGTCACCGTGACCGACCCGTCGCCGGACGCCGCGCCGCTGTCCGAGCTCGACGAGCGCCTGGCTCCCCAGGTCACGACCGAGATCCCCGGGCCGCGGTCGGCCGAGCTGTGGGAGCGCGACGCGCGCCACCACGCACACAACTCGTCGATGCCCGCGCAGACCCTGCGCATCGTTGTGCGCGACGCCTCCGGCGCGCTCGTGCGCGACGTCGACGGCAACGTGTACGTCGACTTCTCCTCGGGCATCGTCGTCTCCAACCTCGGCCACGCGCCGCCGTCGGTGGCCGCGGCCGTCGGCGCCGAGGCCGGGCGGCTGATGCACTTCTTCGACTTCGCCACGCCGCCCCGCGTGGCGTTCTTCGAAGCCCTGGCCCGGACCCTGCCGCCGAGCCTGCAGACGTTTCAGATGTACACGACGGGCTCGGAGGCGGTCGAGGCCGCCCTACGGCTCGCCAAGGCCTGCACGGGGCGCTACGAGGTCATCTCCTTCTTCGGGGCGTGGCACGGGCGCACGCTGGGCGCGATGTCGCTGATGGGCGGCTACGCGCTCAAGCACGGCTACGGGCCCTTCGCGCCCGGCGTCCTGCACAGCCCGAACGCCTACTGCTACCGCTGTCCGCTCGGGCTCGAGCGCGACAGCTGCGCGGACGCCTGCGCCCGCTTCATCGACCGCCTGTACGAGCAGGCCAGCGAGCGGCGCCTCGCAGCCGTGATCGTCGAGCCCGTCCAGGGCGTGGCGGGCGCCATCGTCCATCCCGAGGGCTTTCTCAGGCACCTGCGCGAGTTCTGTGACCGCACCGGCGCCCTGCTGATCTTCGATGAGATCCTCAGCGGCGTCGGGCGCACCGGCAAGATGTGGGCCTTCGAGCACTCAGGGGTCCTTCCCGACGTGCTGCTGGCCGGCAAGGGCCTCGCCTCGGGCTACCCCGTGTCGCTGATCGCGTCGCGGCGCGAGCTCATGGACACGGCCCCCTTCGGCCAGATCGGCGCCGGCGCCTCCACGTTTGCCAGCGGCAACCTGGCCTGCGCCGCGGGCGCGGCGACGCTCGCGCTGCTCGAGGACGGCACGGTCCTCGAGAACGCCCGCCGGGTCGGCGCGACCCTGTTGGGCGCCCTGCGCGAGCTGCAGGGCCGCCACCCGATCGTCGGCGACGTCCGGGGCCAGGGGATGCTGCTGGCGCTCGAGCTGGTGCGCGACCGTGCGACGAAGGCCCCCATCGAGCCGGCGGTCATGCGCGCGCTGGTGACGGCGCTCGCCCGCCACGGGCTGCTCGCCGTCGGCGGAGGCCACATCCTGCGGATCACGCCGCCGCTCGTCATCAGCGAGGCGCTGGCGCTGAGGGGCGTCGACCTGCTCGACGCCGCGCTTGACGAGATCGAGCGGCGCCAGGGTGTCTGACTTGGGCGTCCAGGGGCTGCATCACGTCGGCATCTCCGTCGCCGACCTCCCGCGCTCGATCGCCTTCTGGGAGCGCCTGCTCGCGGCCCCGGCACGCGACCGGCGGATGCTCGAGGGCCCGGGCCTCGGGACTCTCGTCGGCTACGACGGGGTGCGCGTGGACTCGTGCTGGTTCGACCTGCCCGGCGGCGTGGCGCTCGAGCTGGTGGGCTACCTCGACCGTCCGGAGGCGCCCTACGATCCGGGAACGGCGCACCCCGGCAACGTGCACGTCTGCCTGCAGGTCGAAGACATGGCCACCGCCCACGCGCACGCCTTGGCGTGCGGCGCGCGACCCGTGAGCCCCGCGCCGATCGAGGTGCCCGCCGGGCCCAAGGCCGGCACGCGAGTCGCGTACGTCCGGGACCCGGACGGCATCACGCTCGAGCTCGTCCAACCGCCCGCCGGAGCGTGACGGGTGCCGCCTCGTCACCGACGAGGCTCGTCCTGCTGGGGACGGCCGGAGGACCGCTCCCCTCGTCGCTGCGATCCGGGATCTCCCAGGCGGTCGTCGTGGGGGGAAGGGCCTACCTCGTCGACTGCGGCAGCGGCGTGACGCGGCAACTGCGCCGCGCGCGCCTGCTCAAGCACCTCCATCAGGTGTTCCTCACGCACCTGCACTCCGACCACGACTGCGACTACTTCAACCTCTTCCTGCTGGGCTGGCCGATCCTGCAGTTCAACCCGCCGGTGGACGTCTACGGTCCGAGCCCGGCCGGGCGCCTGCCGCCCGCGCCGGCCGACGCTCCCGCCGGTCACCGCATCGCCGTCGTCAACCCGGCAAACCCGACGCCGGGGATCGTCGACGTTACCCGCTCGCAGATCGAGGCCCACGCGTACGACATCAACATCCGGATGCGCGAGGCCGGCCGCGCCGACCTGGTCGAGCTCGTGGCGCCGCACGAGATCGTCCTGCCCTCGGACCTTGACGC
This sequence comes from Solirubrobacterales bacterium, assembly GCA_038318085.1. GTDB lineage: Bacteria > Actinomycetota > Thermoleophilia > Solirubrobacterales > Solirubrobacteraceae > DATLGB01. The sequence continues at coordinate 8,749 of JBBQBV010000045.1, read as the reverse complement.
CGGCCCCGGACGGGTCGCCCCGCCGATGGATCCGATCGTCGTCGCCGAGGACGATCGGGTGCGGGTGACGGCCGTGCTCGTCGACCACGCGCCCGTGTTCCCGGCCTTCGCCTTCCGCTTCGACACGGACGACGGCTCGGTCGTGATCTCCGGCGACACGGCGCCGAGCGCGAACCTGATCGCGCTCGCACAGGGGACGGACATCCTCGTGCACGAGGTGTTCGCCGACGACACCGCGAGGCCCGAGCCGGACGAGAGCTGGGAGGCGAGCCAGCGCGACCACCACCGCGTCTCGGCCCATACGCCGCTGAGCGCCGTGGGAGCCGTGGCCGCCGAGTCCGGGGCCCGGCGGCTCGTGCTCACCCACTTCCTGCCGGGCGACGACGCCCTGCCCGACGAGCACTGGATCCGGGGGGTCGGCGACCGCTACGACGGCGAGGTGATCCCCGGCTCCGATCTCCTGGAGCTCGCGTTGTGAGCGGCATGCGCGGCCCCGACATGGCCTTCCCGCAGGACGCCACCCTGGCCGACCTCGTCGAGGCGCAGGCCGACCGCACCCCGACGGCGCTCGCGCTCGTCCACGACGACGAGCAGCTCACCTACGCCGAGCTCGACGCGCGCGCCAACCGCCTGGCCCGCGCGCTGCAGGCCGCCGGCGTGGGCCCGGACGTGCCCGCGGCCATCCTCCTCGAGCGCTCGACCGGGCTCGCCGTCTCGCTGCTCGCGACCCTCAAGGCGGGCGGCGCCTGCCTGCCGCTCGATCCCGGGCAGCCGCCGCTGCGCCTGGCCGCCATGCTGCGCGACGCCGATCCGCCGGTCCTGGTGACCAGCGAGCAGCTGGCCGGCCGGCTCTCAGAGCACCCCGGGCGCGTCATCCTGCTCGACCGCGACGGGCCCGCCATCGCGCGCCATGACGCCACGCGGCCGCCGCGCCGCTGCGGCCCGTCTGATCTCGCCTACGTGATCTACACCTCCGGGTCGACCGGCGAGCCGAAGGGGGTGATGCTGACCCACCGCGGCCTCGTCAATCACAACGTCGCGGTCGCGCGCCTGTACGGGCTCGCCGCTGGGGATCGGGTCGCGCAGTTCTGCTCGATCGGGTTCGACGTCAGCGTGGAGGAGATCTTTCCGACCTGGGATACAGGGGCGACCCTGGTGCTGCGCTCCGACGACGTGCCGGTGCTCGGGACGGCGTGGCTGCAGTGGCTGCGGCGCATGCGGATCACCGTGCTCAACCTGCCGACCGCCTACTGGCACGAGTGGGTGCGGGACCTCCAGGGCCTCGGCGAGCAGGTTCCGGAGCGCGTCCGCCTCGTCATCGTCGGCGGGGAGAAGGCGCTGGGCTCGGCGTACCGGACGTGGCTGGACGTGGGGGGGAACCGGGTCCGCTGGCTGAACGCCTACGGGCCCGCCGAGGCGAGCGTGCTCGCCACGGTCTACGACCCTGCGGCGGGTGCCGCCGAGCCGCAGAGCGCAGACCCGCCGATCGGGCGGCCGCTGGCCAACACGACGGTGCATGTCCTCGACGAGCGCGGCGAGCCTGCCGGCGAGGAGGTCGGCGAGCTGCTCATCGGGGGCGTGGGCGTCGGGCGAGGGTACCTCAACCGGCCCGACCTGACGGCGGAGCGCTTCGTGCCCGACCGCTTCGGCGGCGATCCCGCCGCCCGCCTGTATCGCACGGGCGACCTCGTGCGGCTGCTGCCCGACGGCAACCTCGAGTTCGTCGGCCGCCGGGACGAGCAGGTCAAGGTCCGCGGGTTCCGGATCGAGTGCGGGGAGGTCGAGAGCGTGCTCGCGCGCCATGCCGCCGTGGCCGAGGTCGCCGTGGTGGTCCGGGAGGACGTTCCTTCGGACAAGCGCCTGGTCGCCTACGTCGCGCCGCGGACCGGCGCGGCGCCCACCTCGGTCGAGCTGCGCCGCTTCGTGTCCGAGCATCTGCCCAGGTACATGGTCCCCAGCGCGTTCGTGCGCGTCGAGGCACTGCCGATGACGCCCAACGGCAAGCTCGCCCGCGACGCCCTTCCCCCGCCGGGCGACGCCCGGCGCGAGCTGGCAACCGCCTCGACCGCCACCCGCACACCCACGGAGCGGACGATCGCGGCGATCTGGGCGCGCGTGCTCAGGATCGCCGAGGTCGGCGCCGACGACGACTTCTTCGACCTCGGCGGCCACTCGCTGCACGGCATGCAGGTGGTGGCCGCGGTGCGCCAGGAGCTCGGCGTGGAGCTCGGCGTGCGGAGCCTGTTCGAGGCGCCGACGGTCGCGCGCCTGGCGGCTTCGGTGGACGGCGCGCGCGAGGGCTGCGACACGGCCCCGCCGCTGGCGACCCGGGCGCGCCGGCCAGGCGAGCGGATCCCCCTCACGCTCTCCCAGGAGCAGATGTGGCGGCTGGAGACGACGGCCGACCCTCCCGGGCTGTTCAACGTCACCGCCCAGCACCGCTTCGCCGACCCGGTGGACGTGGACGCGCTGCGGCGGGCGCTCGGGCACGTCGTGGAGCGCCACGAGGCCCTGCGCGCGAGCTGTCACACCGACGCCGAAGGCCCGTACCAGACGGTGCAGCCGTCGCTTGCCGTCGAGCTCGCCGTCTGCGATGTCGAGGCAGCGCAGCTGCACGACCGCGTCGCCGCGCAGGATGCCGGGCCGTTTGAGATCGACCGGGCCCCGCTGCTGCGCGCCGGCCTGTACCGGCTCGACGACGGCCGCAGCGTGGTGGCGGTCACCTTCGACCACCTCGTCTGCGACGGCACGTCGGCCTACGTGTTCCTCAGCGAGCTGACCGCGGCCTACGAGGCCTTCGCGGCGAACGCGGCGCCGGCGCTGCGCCCGCTCGCCGTGCAGTACCCGGACTTCGCCCTGTGGCAGCGCAGCGCGATCACCGAGGAGCGCCTGCAGGCCCAGCTCGAGTACTGGAAGCGCAAGCTGTCCGGCATGCCGCGCGGCCCGGCCATCCCCTTCGACCGCGTCCCCGAGCGGCCGAGCCGGCGGATCGTCGCGCGGGAGGTGACGGTCGGACCGGAGGGCTACGCGGCGATGCGACGGCTGGCACACGCCACCCGCAGCACCGTGTTCGTCGTCACCGTCGCCGCCGTGCAGGCGCTCTTCAGCCGTTCCGGGGACGTGACCGACCTCGTGCTGAGCACGACGCTGAGCGGCCGTCAGCGCTCCGAGGTCGACGGGCTCATCGGGTGCTTTCACGGCGTCGGAAGGATCCGCACCGACCTCTCCGGCGATCCGGCGTTCGAGGAGGTCGTGGACCGCACCCGCGAGAGCGTCATCGGGCTCCTCGAGCACCAGGATCTCCCCTTCATGCGCATCCGGCAGGCGGTGCTGGCGGACTTTCCCAAGGGCGGCCCGGCGCTGCTCGCGGCCGTGCCGGTGGAGCTGCAGTACTTCCACACCGCCCACGACGAGTGGGCCCCGGGTACCGGCGTCGTCGAGCGCCCCGGGCCGGACAAGGGGCCCGACGAGCTGTTCTTCCGCGGGCACCTGCATCCCCTGCAGGTCGCGTTTCTCGACGACGGCAGCCAGCTGTGGGGGCAGTTCAGCTACAAGAGCGACTTCTACGACGACGAGACGATCCGGCGGCTGGCGGACGGATTGCCGCGGCTGCTCGAGGCGGCGAGCCGGGACTCAGGACTGCGCTTGTCCGAGCTGGCCGGCGAGTGCTGAGCGTGGACGCTAAGCGGCGTGGAGATCGTCACTGCACGCTGCCGGCGGGCACGACCCACCGGCAGGACTGGCCGGTGACCGAGGCGATGACGTCAAAGTCGGCGTCGTAGTGCAGGACGGCGACGTCGAGCTGCTCCGCTGCCGCCGCGATCAGCAGATCGGGGATCTTGCGCCCCCGCTGGCTGCGCTCGGCGAGCAGACGCTGCAGTTGAAGTGCGCGGCGCAGATGCGCCGCGGTCGTCTCGACACGGTCGAACGCGTCGAGCGCCCCCACAAGACGATCCCACGCCTCGGCATTGCGAGCCGAGTAGCCCACTTCGAGGTCGCAGATGCTGGGGCGACCGAGTTGACCGGTCGCCGCCAGCGGCTCGACCACCGTGCGCACCTCGGAATGACCGAGGCGCTTGAGCACGCTCGTGTCGAGCAGGAAGCTCAGCGCCACGCGTCAGAGCGATCGTCAAGGTGAGCGTCGGCAAGCACATCCAACGCCGCGGCCACCCGGCGTTCGCGCAAGAACGTGGCCCGGCGCAGCGCCTCGTTCACGGTGTCCTTGATCGTCGTCGTGCCCAGCTCGGCCCGGGCCGCGCCGAGTGCGCGCTCATCCAGATCGATCAGGTGCTTGGCCACAATGCCAGTATATATGACACGGAAGTCGTATAGCCAGCGGCGTGCCGCGCCGGTGACACGCTGGTGGTGACCATGCTCGCCCGGCTCGCCCGGCCGCTGCGCGACGCGCGCGATCGCCCAGCGCCGCCGCTGCGCCCCGTACGCAACTCGGCCCCGCCGTCTCCGGCGGGGCCGAGCCCGACTGCTTGAGTGAGGCGCTCGTGCTACCTGACGGTCGCGCTCGGGTCGACGCACGGCTGGTTGACGAACTCGAACTCGTTCATCGACCAGAGGTTGTTGTCGCAGCCGACGTTACCGTCGTGACCGTCGTGCCCGAATGGGGCGGTTTCCAGCGGCAGCACGGACGGCGGGTCACCCGGGAAGAAGACCGCCGGAAGGTTGTCGCCGTTGTCGTGGGCGACGTTTCCGATCAGCCTGTTGTTGACCGAGCCGGGGTTGCCCAGGTCTGGGTTGCCCGGGAGGACCGGCGGCGGGCCCGCGACCCTGATGCCGTCATCGGCGCTGCCCGTGATGGTGTTCCCCCTGACGACGGTGCCAGTGTACGGCCCAGGCTGGCAGACGATGGTCGCCGGGTCGCCGAACATACCGCAACGCGGGTCGCCGAGGAAAATCCCGTGGCGGAAGCTGCGGACCACGGTGTTGTGGGAGATCTCGTTGCCCTGAGACACACCCACGATGGCGCCGGGACCCTGACGCAGGACGCCGATACCGTCGGCGACCGTGTCGATCGTGTGGGTGTCCTTGCCGGTGTCCGCCACGTAGTTGTTGGCGATCTCGTTGCCCGTGTTCTGCGGCTCAGGCGGGGCCCCCATGGGCGAGTTGAAGACGAACCCGTGGATGGTGATGCCACCGATGGCGCTGTTGGAGATGTCGTTGTGGCTGACCCGGTTGTCGTCGGCGCCCGGCCCCTCGATCCGGATGCCGATGTCCTGCATCGTCCGTCCGACTCGGCTCCCGGCGCCGAAGGGGCCGCAGGTCCCGTTGTCGTGGGTTCCGCGCACGTAGTTGGGGACGGTCTGGTTCATCACGACGTTGTCCCTGACGCGGTTGCGGTTGGAGTCGCCGACCATCGTGATCCCGTCGTAGGGGCCGTTGTGGATCGCCCGGTTGCCCTCGACGATGTTGGCGCTCGAGTCCTGCACGAGGATCCCGTCGCCGTAGATGCAGTCGGTCTGCGGGTCGTTCTCCAGGAAGATGTTGTCGTTGATGTTGTTGCGGACGGTCATGTGGCTCACGTGGTTTTTTGACCCTCCGTCGACCAGGACGCCGGCGTCGAAGCCCGACACGGTGCCGTTGGTCACCGTCACGCGGCTCGAGCCGTCCACCGTGACGCCGACGTTCTCCGCCGGTCCGTTCTCCGTCTGAAACACTCGGTGGTGGTTGAGGTCGAGCGTGATGTTGTCGGCCTTCACGCGCAGGCCGTCGCCTGTGCAGGGCCCGACGTCCCCGGTCAGCGTCGTACTCGACGTGATCGTCGCTCCGCAGGCCGGATTCGCGGCCGCGGCCGGGCTCGCCATCACCAACCCCGCGCTCACCGCGAGCACGCCGAGACCGACCGTCGATCGGGCCTTCATGGGCCTGACGACGAGCCCCTTGGTCAACCGATTCATGCTGATCCTCCCCTTTGTCGCGATGCGCATGCGAGGCGGCGCGACCCCTGCCCATGTAGCGCCACGCAAGCTCGTCGCAGAGTTATAGCGCGCCGCGCCCGATCAGGACACCTATGTGCCGTTCACACCTACTGGGTGCCGCTATGCTCCCCGCGTTCTGGTGGGCTCGGAATGCGGTTCGCGACTCACCGGCGTGGTCGGAGACGAGGGAGAGGGCGTATGACTCGAAGATTCGATTCCAGGCGCACGGCGGCCGAGCCGCCGGTTGCCACGGCAGTCATCGACGACGCGACGCTGAGCATGGCGCAGCGCCTCCTGCTCACCACCGACGCCACCGTGGTTCGACTGCTCGAGGCGTGCTTCGGCGAGCGCATCTGCACCGCCGGCCTCGAACAGGCGAGCACGCCGCCGCAGCCGACCGACGCCGAGCTCGAGCTTGAGGGCAGCGAGACGATCCTGCGCCGCAAGACGCTGCTCCAGGGCATCCGCACCGGGCGCAACTACGCCTACGCCGAGGCCGAGGTCGTCCTCGACAGGCTCGAGCCGAGCCTGCAAGAGGCCCTCGTGTCGACGTCGGAGCCGATCGGCCACCTGCTGGTCGCCGGTCGCGTCGAGACCTTCAGAGAGCTGTTGCAAACCGGAGGGACGCCTGCCGATTCTCGGGGGGACCTGTTCGGGATACGCAGCAGCGACATGCTGCTTTCGCGCACCTACCGGATCATCGCGCACGGCCGCCCCATCATGCTGATCACCGAGTACTTCCCGTCGTTCGTCCTGCCGGCCCGGCCGATCGATTCCGGGACCGCCCAGGCCGAGAACGGTTCGTGACGGCCCCCACGGGGCGGGTGCCACTGCAGGCCGCCGCCGAGCTCTCCCCGCGGGCGCTGATGTCCGCGGCGGCGGAGCAGGCCGGCGCCGACGACTGGGGCGACGAGGGGTTCACCGAGCCGCTGGGACTGCTGATCGACGCTTGCCGGGCCACGGGACAGCTCAGCGCCACGGGGTGGCGGGTGCTGCGCAGCGTGCTGCTCCGCCACCTGCGCAACCGCCTCTACCTGCAGGCCTACGTCACCCGGCGCCCGGACGCCGCGCAGACACCGCTCGACAGCCCGATCGTCATCACCGGGCTCCCACGCACCGGCACCACCGTGCTGCACAACCTGCTCGCGCTGGATCCCCGCCATCACGTTCTCACCCTGTGGCAGGCCCTGCACCCTGTGCCGCCGGAGGCAGGTCAGGAGCCCGACGAGGCCACCCTCGTGCGCCAGGCCGAAACCTGGTTGAAGCGCTTCTACGCCATGGCACCCGGGTTTCGCACGGTCCATCCGCTGACGGCTCGCGGGCCCGAGGAGTGCGACGCGCTGCTGCAGAACGCGTTCGCCAGCCAGCACTTCGACGACATGTTCGACGCCGAGGCGTACTCGCGCTGGTTTTATGAGACCGACCTCGACCGGGAGTACGCCTACTATGCCCTGCAGCTGCGCGTGCTCAGCTCCAGGCCGGGCGCCCGCACGCGCTGGGTCCTGAAGTCGCCTGGGCACCTCGGTCAGCTCGCGGCCCTGCTGCGCGCGCTGCCCGGCGCGCGCATCGTGCACTGCCACCGCGACCCGGCGCTGGCGGTCGGGTCCTACGCGAGCCTGATCGCGACGGTGCGCCGGCCGAACAGCGACGTGCGCTCCCCACAGCGCATCGGCGAGCAGGCGCTGCAGCGGTGCACCATCGCCATGAACCGCGCTCTGCGCGTGCGCGCCAGGCAGGACGAGCGCTCCTTCTTCGACGTATCGCTTCCGGCGCTCGTCGCCGAGCCCGTCGAGACGGTGGCGCGGATCTACGAGTGGCTGGGGATTCCGCGCGACGCCACGGCCGAGGCGGCGATGCGGCGGTGGCTGGCCGAGAACCCGCGCGATCGCCACGGGAGCCACGAGTACGACACGGGTGCCTACGGTCTGTCAGCGGACCGGACGCGGGCCGCCTTCGGTGGGTATCTGGACCGCTTCGGGGCGCTCTGTCAGCCGAGCACGACCACCTGACCGGCCGAGCCGTCGACACGAACGAGCGCTCCGTCGGGGATCCTCGCGGTCGCGTCGCCGGTCCCAACGACCGCCGGGATGCCGAACTCGCGCGCGACGATCGCGGCATGCGACAACAGCCCACCGCGGTCGGTCACGATCGCGGCGACGAGGGGCAGGACCGGGTTGAGTGCCGGGGTGGTGGAGGCCGTGACGAGGACGTCACCGTGCGTGATGCGGGCGAGGTCGAGGGCGCTGCGGACGATCCGGGCGCGGCCCTCGCGCATGCCCGGACTGGCTGCCACGCCGGCCACGGCACCGCCGTCGCCGGGCTCGTCGCCGGACATCGCGCGGATGTACGTCCTGAAGGCGCGCTCGGTGCGGGCGGGGCCGGGCGCCAGCCACTCGGTCGGCACGGGTGCCCGCGGTGCATCGCCGAGGACGACGGGCACGTCGTCCTGCGCCGCCTCCCGGCGGTAGCGCGCGCGCTCTGCGAGCTCGTCGGCCGACGGGCCGGGCCCGCCGTCGATCAGCGACCGCATCTCAGCATGGTCCGCCTCGATCAGGTGCGCGGGCTCCTCGACGGCTCCGGCACCGGTCAGGCGCCGGCCCGCGGCGAGGATCGCCCGCCGGGCCAGCCCGTACGCCCACACGTCGCAGTAAGTGGCCCGCTCGTCGCGCAGACGGTGCGTCGCGCGCGCCTCGGCCAGCAGCGCGTCGAAGCCTTCCCGGTCGGCGGCCGGTACGCCTGCGCGCACCGCGGCGACGAGCTCGCCGGCCGCGGCCGGCCTCCGAGCAGGCTCGCCGTCGTGCAGCGCGGCCCGGATCGTC
>JBBQBV010000044.1:0-25196 GCA_038318085.1 Solirubrobacterales bacterium | reverse complement strand
CGATGCCGAGGCACTTCCTTTGCCGGATGCGTCCATGGCCGGGTATCGGGCTGAGCGGGTGTATCAGCATTTGCACGACGCGCGCGCGGCGCTCGGCGAGGCGCGGCGTGTCCTGCGTCCAGGCGGGCGGGTCGTGCTGGTGGATCAGGACTGGGACGCGCTCGTGATCGACTCGGATGACGCACCGGCGACCCGTGCCGTTGTGCGCGCATTCTCCGATTCGCTTGTGGATGGGCGGGCAGGGTTGAAACATCGTGCGCAGCTCATTGATGCTGGATTCCAGGAGGTCGAGGTCGAAGCGGAGACAGTCGCGCTTACCGATTCCGAGTCGATGGAACTGATCGTCGGCACGGTCGCCCAACAGGCCTCGAACGCGCTTGGCGCAGAAGCCGTTCAGGAGTGGCTCGCCGAACAGCGGCGGCGAGCTGACACCGGACGGTTCCTCGCATTGATGACGCACGTAATTGCCTCCGCGACCCGCTGACGCCACGACTGCGAGAGGTTGTTCGAGCTCTGTCGGACCTTGCACCCGGCGAGTCAGCGCTTGTACGCCGGCCACCGGCCGCACCGAGCGCTCAACCTCACGCCACCTGACCCGAGACGGCCGACACCCCGACTCGCCCTCTCACCTCGAACAGACCACGTTGAGCGCCAAGATCGCCTCGGCGGACTGATCCACGAATACGGCCTCACAGCGTGAGACCCGAATTTCCGCACCCCACACGGGACGCTCGGGCCGTCGTCCTCGACGAGGAAGGCGATCCGCGTTCCCTCCCTTGAGACCGAAACCCGCACCCCGCTCCGGCCATAGCGGCAGGCGTTCTCGACGACCGGGTGCAGGATTCGCTCGGCGAGATCGGCGTCGACGCCGACCCGACGCGCTGCTCGAGGAGCTTCCACCTCGATGCGGACGCCACGCTCGGCCGCATCGGCCGCGCCCGCCTGTCCGCGTGCGCGCCGGCGAGGCCGTTCGCGCCAGCCTCCTGCTGCGCCGCGGAGACGAGGGCGCCTCGACGATGCGGGCGACGTGACCCGCGGCGCCGTGCCGTTGGAGCTCTTTCGGCCGGGTGTGGGTCTTTGTGCTTTGAGCTTGACTCCGGTCGGCGTTATGTGGTCACATGCCCCGCTGCGGCGTGCCTGACCCGAAGGGGGAACTCGAGCCAGTGTCGTGCGGACTTACGACCCAGCAGCCGCCCAGCTGATGCCGCCGAGGCGAGTCCGTCCCAGTGAGCTGCCGCCTCTCGCCGGCGCCATCTCCGTGGCCGCGGGCGACCGTGATCCGGTCAGCGAGGAATGTCGGAGGCTCCTCGAGCTTCTGCGGGCCCGCTGCCCCGGCCTTCTTTCCGACCGGCCGTTCCCGGCGGGGGAGGTTGGTCCGGAGATCCCGCTCGACCAGGAGCGCGGCTCCGGGGTCTACCGGCTCGTGGCGCGCCAGCTCGCCTGGCTCTCCGACGCCAGGCCGGGCGACGGCACGGTGGTCTGGGCCAGGGGCGACGACGAGCTGGCCGTGGAGGTGGACAGGGTCAGCGTGACGACCGCCGAGGGTGCGGTCGCGGTCGACATCCCGGTTCGCTGCGACGAGGTGGGCGAGGCGACCGTCCGGGTGCGCTTTGCGCTGGGCAGCGACGCCCGGCCGGCGGGCCTGCTCGCGACCACCGACGAGCGGCCCTTCGGCCCCCCGGAGATCGTCGACGTCTGGGGGGAGGCGCTGACCGCCTTCGCCTGGCAGATCGTGCTGACGACGGCCGCGAAGCTCGCGGACGCGACGGGCCGGGACGCCGACGGCGCCGGACTGATCCCGGCCGCGCTCCGGGCGACAGACGGCGGAATCGCCGTGCTGACGATGGCGCGCCACTCCCTCGACCGCCGGCGATTGACGTGAGCCTGAACGGCTCGGACCTCGGCGTCCTCACCGACCTGGCGAAGGCTCTCGGACTCGTCGATGCGGGCGGGAACTTCAACGCCGACTGGATGAGCGCACCCGGCGATCGCCTGAAGCACGTGCTCGCCGACGACACGCAGCGGGCGGGGCTCGTCGCCTTCGTGGACGAGGTGCTCGCCGGCTCCGACCGCGTGAGCGACCCCTCCGGTCTCGTCTGGCTGCCGGTGTTCGAGCGAACCGGGGGCGGCGGGCCGGCGGTCAGCGTCTACGTCGTACTCGACGAGAGCCCTGCCGACCACGTCCGCATCGGCGTCGGCATAACCCTGCACGCGGCCGATTCGATCGCGTCCGTCAAGGCGCATGTCCCGATGTTCCGCGCCGCCAAGCTCAACCACGCGGCGGTTGCCGACCCCGTCGTGCTCGGGACCGCGGACGGAGTGATCGCAGTGGACGTCGCGATCACGATCGCCGATCCGACGATCCAGTCGGTGTCGCTCAGCGCGGTGGTGCCGAGCGGCGGGACTGCGGCACCGGCGCTCGGCCTGGCGCTCGAGGGACTGCGTCTTCCCGGCAGCCCGGCTCCGCGTCACCTGGCGCTGTCGATCAGCGACGTCGGCGACCTCGAGACCGGGTTGATCGAGCTGGTGCTGGGCCTGGTGAAGGCCCAGGTGGACGGCCTCGGTACGGGGCCGCTCGCGGCGCTCGCCGGCCTGGTCGGACTTCGCGAGGCCAGTGCCGTGCCCGACCTGCCGGTGCACGAGGTGATCCAGCACGGGCTCGCCGCTCTGGCGACGTGGTTCGAGGACGTGATCAGGGGCGACGCCACACGCGCCGTCTGGCTCGCCGAGCTGGCCAACCTCCTCGGCGGGACCGCCGACACCGAGGCCGTCGCCTTTACCCTCGGCTCGGCGCGCCTGCGGATCGGCGCGCGAGCCGGGAGCGGCACCGGCGGCCATGCGACCGTGACCCCGTTCGTCGCGGTCGAGGTCGGGCCGGCGGGCGGCGACGTCATCGCCTCGGCCGGGGCCGACCTCGCCGTCGTCGATCTGGGCAGCGGGGCTGCGCGGGCGCTCCCGAGCTGTGCCGTCGTCGCCGTGGCCGGCCGCCGCGCCGGGGGTGGCGGAACACCGCTTTTGACCGGCGATCCGGCGGTCGACCGGTTCGTCGTCGGATTCACGCTCGACCCCCAGCGGAAGCCGACGCTTCGGCTCGCCGCCGAGCGCGTGACGATCGGCGGGCACGTGCACGAGGTCGTCGACCTGTCGTCGCCGGGGGCAGTCGCCGAAGCGGCCGGCACGGTGGTGAGCGACGTCGCCGACAGCCTCCTCGCCCAGCTAGGGGCAGTGGGCGGCACGGTCCGGACACTCCTCGGTCTCCAGGCACCGGCGGGGTTCCCGGCCGTGCCAACGCTCGATCTGGCCCACTTCCTCCAGGATCCGCTGGGCGCCCTCGCGGGGTACTGGCACACCCTCGTCGACCAGCACCCCGACGCGGTGCCGACCGTACTCGGCGTCTTGCGCGACCTGGTCGCCGACGCGAGCAAGGCCGGCGTGGCCGTGTCCGGAACGGGGACCGAGAGCGACCCGTGGCGCACCCCCGTCGTCGGGACGGTCGACCTGCGCGCCTGGGTGGCCGGCGGCGTGCTGACCGTCGCGCTCGGGACGCGCTTCGTGGTCGACAACCTGGGGGAGCGCTGCACACGGCTGGAGTCGACCATCGCGGTCGGGCTGGTCGCGCTCGACCTGGCAGCGCGGCACGCGTCGTTCCTGACGATCGTCACCGCGTCGGTCGGGGCCCGCGCCCGCGGCTCCACTGCCGCCGAGGTCGAAGTCGGGCCGGTCGCCTTCCGCGCCGATCAGGTCGGCATCAACGCTCGCTGGCAGCCCGGGCACGGTCTGGACGTCGGCGTGCTGGCGCCGAACCTCGCCGTCCACCTGGGTGAGGTCGACGTGCCCGTCGGGCTTCCGGTCATCGGTGCCGACGGCACGGTCTCGCTCGACGACGCGGGCTGGGACGCGCTGCAGGGGCTGCTGGGGGCGCTTGCCGAAGCGGCCCCCATCGGCGTCGTCGGCGACCTGGCCCGGGCGCTGGGCTGGCGGCTGCGCCCGCCCGGGCGGCCGGCGCGGGGCCCGCACCTGCGCCTGGCTGAGCTGCGAACCGACGCGGCCAAGGCGATCCGCGAGTGGCTCGGCAAGCTGGCGCTCGACGAGGCGGGCGAGCTCGTCCGAGCGCTCCGGCCCCTGGCCCGGGCGCTCTCCGGCGGCGTCGACGAGTGGGGCTCGCTGAGCGGGACCGGCACGGCCGCCGATCCCTGGCGGCTGGGGCTCGACTCCTCGGCCTCCAGCCCGTCGCTGGCGGCCTGGGTCGAGCCCGACGGGCCGGCTCCTCCTGACGCTGAGCTCCCCGGCGAGCTCGTCGCGTGGACACCGGGGATGCCCCCGCTCGCCTTCGAGCGGCTTGTTCAGGCGGTGCGAACGCAGGTGCACGACGCCCGGCTGGCGGCGCTGACGCGCGGGCGCGGCGATCTGGTCGCCGGGCTCGAAGCGCTCGTCACCCGCTGGCAGAGCTCCGACGGCCGCGTGATTCCTCCCTCGGCCGCCCCTGCCGGCGTGACCGTCGAGACCCTCGACGGGATCCTCGACGACGGTCTCGCCGACGAGCTCGACCTACCGGGCCTGATCGGGCGGACGGCGGCAACGGTCGTGCACGTTTCGGTGGGCGACCACCCATGGTCGACGGGCGCTCCGGCGGACCGGATCGTCCGTCTCGACGCAGCCGGGCTCGCGCCGGAGTCGTTCCCGGCTCCGGCGCCCACTGCCGGCGAGTGGTTCGTGGTCCTCGCCGGCAGGGCAGCGGCGAAGCTCGCGAGCGGAGATCCGGACGGGGTCGGGGGCCAGGCCGCACGGCTCGAGCGTGTTCTTGCGGCCCTGGCCGCGGTGGACAACGCGATCGCGGTGGTCGCGACCGCCGAGGCCGGCCACGCCGCCGTCCGGGCCGCGAATGCCGTCCCGGGCGTGACCGACGTCGTCACCCTGGGCACGCCGTGGAGCCCGGTGACCCTCTCCGTCATCGACGTCGGGCCCGCTGCGGAGGCCGTCCGCTTCCTGTCGGCCCTGGTGCCGCCGCCGGAGACGGGGCAGGAGGAGACGGGTTCCGATCTGGCCCGAGGCCGCAGCCTGCTCGCCGCCCTGGTCGCCGGGATTCCCGTCGACGACCCGGTTCGCGAGCTGCGGCCGCCCGCCGCCTCCGGACCGTTCCGTGCAGGTCTCAACGTGTACGCGGTCTTCGGTGTCGCGTCGGAGGCGCTCGTGCGCCGGGCGATCACCGCACTCTTCGTCGAGGGCCTCGAACGCCGTAGGGAAGCAGCGGAGGCGGTGCCGTTCGTGGAGCCGGAGTCGCTGCGCACGGGCATGCAGCTGCCGTTCGCCCTCCCGGGCCCAACGGGCCTGGCCCTCGGCGGCCACGTCACGATCGAGCTGGCCGGTGTGGAGCACGGCGCCGGCGATGCGATCCAGCTCGCCGACGACCGCGCGGTGCACGTGCATGTGGAGCTGTCCCGGGCGGGCGGCTGGCTCGTTGGGGGCCCCGACCCGGCCCGGGTCCCGGGATCGCGCCACGACGTCGACCTGCGCTGGCTCGAGGCCGACGTCACCGTGCCGGTCAGCGGGCCTCACGACCGGGCGAGCGCGCGCGTCGTGCTCCACGAGCCGCGGGTGTTCGGCCTGTCGAGGCCGCGGTGGGTCGTGCGTACGACCGGCAGCGCGCTGGCGGCCGAGGAGGCGACCCCTGCCCTCCCCGAGGTCCGCGTCCTGCTCTCGGCGCTCGGCGAGGCGCTCGCCGCGGCCCAGGCGACCGACCCCAGGCTGGCTGCTGCCATCGGTGCGCTGAAGGCGATCGGCCTGCTGGAAGGCACCGGCGGCTCGGTGCCCGACGCCCTCGACCATCTGCTGCACGACCCCGTCGCGTTCTCGGCGACCGTCCTGGGCGATCCTGCCCGCCGCGCCGCGCTCGTCACCGCGCTCCGCGGGCTGATCGCGGGCGCCGGAGGCACCGGCGGGGAGGCCGTCACGTGGACGGCCGGGCCCGCGACCGTGACGCTCGACCTTGGCGGGCGCCGCGGGATCGTCGACGCAGCCGGGACCGGGGCGCTCCCCTGGACGCTGCACGCCGACGCCGGCGTCGGGAAACCGGACGTGCAGGTCGGGATGGGCTCGGCGGGCGCGACTCCCGCCGGCGGCGGCCGGATCAGCCTGGCGACGAGCGGGGCCCTGTCCGTCGTCGCGGAGTGGCACCGTGCCGGGACCGCCGCACCGGAGGCGATTCGCCTCTGGCCAAACCCCGACGCGCCCGCAATCCTGCGCCTGGCCGCCCGCCTGCTCCCCGCGGAGCTCGGCCGTGTCTCGCTCGAGTACCTCCGCCGGCTGGACGAGGGCGTCCGCCCGGTCGTCGACGCTGCGCTGGACGCCTTCGGGCTGCTGGCCACGACGACCGCAGGCGACGGAGTGAGGCCCGTGCGGCTCCCGCTGGGACTGATCGCCGACCCCCTCGGCTGGTTCGCCCACGCCGGTGCGCTCGGCGCAGCCAGCGGCGGGCTAGACCCGGCGAAGACGTCCGCGCTCCTCGACGCGCTGAAGCCCGTGCTCGGGGTCGGCGGCGGACCCGGTGTGTGGCAGGTGGCGAACGGCGTGAAGCTGCGCGCCGACGCACACGACGGCCACGTCAGGCTCGGAATCGAGCTCGAGACGGCCGGCCTCACGCCGATCCCGCCCGCGAACCAGCGTCTCGACGCCTTCATTCTCGCGTCGCTCACCCTGCCGCCCGGTCAGGTTCCGCAGCCGGGACTCGAGCTTCGGCTCGGCCTTCCCGGTGCCGTCCCGGGGCGGCGCGCCGTGCACGTGCTCGTCGACGGCGGCGTCCAGGTCTTCGCGCGACCCGACGCCGGCGCGGACATCCCGCTCTACCCGAACTCTCCGGGTCTCGGCCAGCTGGCCGGGGCAGTCGCACACGCGTTGCCGCTGGTGCTGAACGCGATCGCCGAAGAGACCGGCGCCGGCACCAAGGGCAAGGCGGGCGCGGTCGTCCGGGCCGTCGGCGATGCGATGGCGCTGCGTACCGGCAGCCCGGCCACGTTCAAGGATCCCGAGCTCCAGGCCTGGGCCCACGACCCGGCGGGGAGCCTAGCCGCCCGGCTACCGGCGGTCTCAGCAATCGCGCTGACCGCGATCTCGAACGCGGTCGGTCCGCTGCTCCCGGGCGGCGTTAGCGCGAGCGTCGTCGGCAACGAGCTGCGGGTGACCTTCAACTCGGTCACCCTGGGCCTGACGACCACCCCGTTCGCCGTGCGGTTCCTCGCCGAGCCGACGAGCATCCCCGGCATCGGGCCGGCCAGGGTCGAGGCCCGTGCCGACGGAAGCGGTCTCGGCCTGTTCGACGTCAAAGTTGGCCCGGTGGTCGTCGATGCCGGCGACGCCACGCTGCGGCCCTACTTCCGGGCGCGCGCCGGGGCGAGTCCTGCGGGCGGCCGGAGGGCCGAGCTCGGGCTCGGGCTCGACGACGCAGGGACGAAGGCGCTCGCCGCCCGCTGGCTGCTTGGCGGCTCGTTCGGCCTGGTGGCCGTCGACGGAGGGACCGAGCACACCGAGCCGTCCGCCGTCGCGCTCGCGGCGCTCGACGCGGTGGTCGACCTGGCCGGGAGCCTCGTGATCGGGGCCGACGCCGTCAAGGACGTGCTGGGCCGCGCGTGCGGCGTTGCCACGATAGGGGACGTGCTCGAAGGCGTGGTGGTGCACAAGCAGGGTGCCGACTGGAAGCCGGCGGCAGGCCTGTTCGACGTGGCGCAGATCCTCGGCCGCCTGCAACGACTGGCCCTCAACCTCGTCCGGGTCGCCAGGCCGAAGCTCGACCTTCCCGAGCTGAGCCTCGCCCTCGTCGAGTCGCCTCCCAACGTCCTCGGCGTCGAGTTGATCCCGAAGAACCGCTACGACCTGGGTGGCAGCGACGTCACGGTCAGCCTGGAGTTCGACGCCTCCTGGATCGAGAAGACCCCCACGCCGGAGCCGGGCCTCCTGCTGCGGTTCCTGCACGTGGGCGCGGGCCCCGGCGACCTCACGTTCCAGCCGGGAATCGAGGTGGACGGGGTCGGCATCCGGATCGCTCGCACCAGCGGGCCGCTGCTCGAGGTCGCGAGCGTCAGCCTGGCCTCGGTCGGGCTCCACCTGTACGGCGAGGTCGGGGTCGGGACGGGCATCGGCGGCGGCGTCCAGCTGCAGCTCGCCGACCTCGCGGTCGGCACGGCCGGGGCGAGCGGCGGCAACCAGATCGCGCAGGGCGTGATGAAGGACGCCGGCAGCGGCGACACCAAGCTCGCGCCCAGGTTCAGCCCCGCGGTCGCGGTGCAGAAGCAGCCGAGCGCGGACGTGCTCGTCACGCTGCGCGCCGGCGATCCCCCCGGGCCCTGGTGGCTGGGGATCCAGAAGGGCTTCGGCCCGGTCTACATCGAGCAGGTCGGCTTCGACGCGAAGGTCGAGCAGCGTCACCTCAAGTCGATCTCGATCCTGCTCGACGGCCGGGTCTCGATCTTCGGGCTCACCGCCGCCGTCGACGATCTCTCGCTGACGTTCGTCGTCGCCTCGAACGCCTCGGTGTTCGACCCGAGCCGCTGGGCGGTCGACCTGGCGGGGTTCGCCTTCAGCTCCGACCTCGGCGGGATCACCCTCGTCGGCGGCCTGCGCAAGTTCACCGAGCCCGGCCCGGCCGGACAGCCCGACACCGTCCAGTACATCGGCATGCTCCTCGGCCGCTTCGCGGTCTACGGCCTGTCGGTCTTCGGCGGCTACGGCCTGGGACGGAGCGCGTCGGGCGAGACGTTCGCGAGCTTCTTCGCGTTCGGGGCGGTGAACGGCCCGATCGGCGGCCCGCCTGCGTTCTTCCTCACCGGGATCGGGGGCGGGCTCGGGATCAACCGCGGGCTCGTCTTCCCGCAGGAACTGAGTCAGTTCGGGACGTTCCCCTTCATCCAGGCCCTCGACCCCGGCGCCACGCCGCCGTCGGATCCGATGGCGGTCCTCGAGCAGTACAAGGACACGTTCCCGATCCAGCAGGGCGAGTTCTGGTTCGCGGCGGGGATCAGCTTCAACAGCTTCGCGCTGGTGGACGGCGTCGCGGTCGTCGCGATCTCGGTCGGCGACGGCTTCGAGCTCGCGCTGCTCGGTCTCGCGCGCATGGCGCTGCCGCGCCCGCAGTTCGCGCTCGTCTCGATCGAGCTGGGGTTGATCTGCCGGTTCTCCACGCGCGAGGGCGTGATGTGGATCCAGGCCCAGCTCACCGATAACTCATGGCTTCTCTTCCCCGAGATCCGCCTGACCGGCGGGTTCGCCTTCGTGACCTGGTACAAGGGCCCGAACCGGGGGCAGTTCGTGCTCACGCTCGGCGGCTACCACCCGTCGTTCCATCGTGACGGCTACCCGGTGGTGCCCCGGCTCGGGTTCCACGTCGACCTGTTCGGCGCGATCACGATCAAGGGCGAGAACTACTTCGCGCTGACGTCCGAGGCGCTGATGGTAGGCGGCAAGCTCGAGGCCTCGGCGGAGTTCGGCCCGGCCTGGGCGCACGTGGTCTTCGGGGCGGACGGGATCGTCTTCTTCGACCCGTTCTGGCTCGACGTCCGGGTCTACGCGCACATCGCGGCCGGGGTGACGATCGACGTCTGGATCGGCGAGATCACGATCTCGATCTCGATGGGCGGCGAGATCCACGTCACCGGCCCGAAGTTCCACGGCTCGGTCGAGTTCGACGTCGGGCCGATCGAGCTCACCGTCGCGTTCGGTGACGACAGCTCCGAGCCGCACTACATCGACTACGCGACCTTCGTGCGCAAGTACCTCGAGGAGGCTCCCGGCGGCTCGGCCAGAGCGCTGTCGTCGATCACGGGTCGTGGCTCGCTGATTCCGAAGCCGGGCGCCGGCGGTGCGAAGGACAGCGCCACCCCGGACGGGTCGGCGGGGAAGCCCTTCGTGGTGATCAGCGAGTTCGAGTGCTCGGTGACCACGACCGTCCCGATCGTCGAGGTCCGGGTCGACGGGGCCGCGACCAGCCGGAGCAACCCGAGTCAGGCGCTCGGCCTGGCGCCGATGGGGAAGCCGAAGCTGGAGCCCGGCCTCCGGCTTCGCATCATCGATGCGAACGGCCACGACCACCTGCCCGACCTCCTGAACGAGGCGGGTCAGCCCCGGATCGTCATGGAGCTGCGGAACACCGGCTCGTTCCCGGTCGCGGTCTGGGGCCTGCCCCAGAACAAGGACGCGAAGAAGGTCCCAGGCGGCGACGTGATCACGGCGACAGAGGGCCTCCGGCTGGACTTTCGGGCGAAGGTCGAGCCCGGGCTTCCACCGGTGAAGTACGAGCAGGTCGAGACCGACAAGCGCCGGCCGTTGCCCTTCGTCCGCCCCTCGGTGCGCAACGCGCTGATGCTCGATGCGTCCGCGCTCGCGGCCCTGGTTCCGGCGGCCGGCACGGTGCTGGACGTCGCCGCCCATGTCATGGTCAGGGCCGGAAACAGCGCGACTGCGATCGCGGCCCTGCCTCTGGACCGCGCCGCGCCGCCGCGCCTGGGCAGCCTGACGGAGGGACTGGCGAAGGACGGCCTCACGCTGCGAGACTTCGTCCCGCCCGATTCGGTCACGCCTCCGGAGATCGACTACCGCGTGCTCGCGCCGCGCGCGATCTCGGTTCTGACTGCGGCCGTGTCGCCGATCGACCGGATCGTGCGCTCCACGACCGTCGGCGACGCGCCCAACGCGCCGCGCAGAGCGGCGCCGACGCTGGTCTCGGTCCAGGCTTCGACCGACCTCTCGCTGGCCGCGACCCTGCGCGTGGTGTCGACCGCCGGGGTGGCCGGGAACGGGACGGTGCTGGCCAACGGCGCCGTCCCGCTGACGCGCACCGGGCGGGCCCCGGTCGCAGCGATGAGCGGCCGGGGCACGGTGCTCGACGGCCAGCAGCGCCTGGGCGCGCTCACCTCATCGCTGAACGGCGGGCTGAGCAACGTGGCCCGCCGGGCGGCGACGGTCTCGGGCGGCACGCTGGGAGCGGGGGAGGTGACCGTCTTGCAATTGCCGAATGCGGCGCGGGACGCCGCCGACGGCGAGCGGCCGAGCCTGGCCGTTGTCGGCGACGCACGAGTCGTCGTCCTCGCCCACGGCGGCACGGTGCTGGCCGACGAGGCGCGGCCCGACCAGGTGACGATCCCGCCCGGGAGCGAGCGGATCGCGGTGCTCGCGCTCGGTGACCGGGAAGCGGAGATGGGGAACGGGCTGCTGTCGGGCTGGCACGCGGGCCAGCTGCTGGCCTCGGTGGGCTGGAATGCGGCGCTCGGGAGCCGGTGCCTGGTCGCGGCCGAGGGCGTGACGGTCGCGGCTCAGCGGCAGCGCCGGGAGGCGGGGTGGGTCAAGGGCGCCGAGCTCGTTCGAGGGACGACGACCGTCACGACTCGCTTCGCTGAGCGGCCGCGCGCCGTGGCCGTCGTGCTCGACCAGCCGCCCGGAACCGAGGCCGGACAGGGGCTGGCGATGACGCTCGGCGGGGCGACGAGGATGACAGGGCCCGACGGGCAGCCGTTGGCGCCGACGGTCGTGGCCAGCGGCATCCGGAGCGCGGTCGTGTACACGATCGAGCCCGGCGACGGCCCCGTCACGGTCACCGTCGCGAGCGAGGCGGGCTGGCACCTCGCCGGCGTCGTCGGCGGCCCTGACGCGGTCGCCGTCGCCGACACGCTGGCCGACCGCGGCCTCGACGCCGCGGTGCGCCCGATCGCGGCTGGGGAGGGGAGCGTCGCCATGTCGTGGAACGGCGAGCACCCCGACCCGCCCCGTCCGGAGCGAACACGCGCATTCCTGAACGCCAGCACGCGCTCGACCAGGAAGGTTCGCTGAGATGCCGCAACCCGGGTTCTTCATCCTCCATCCGGCCGTCCTGCCGCCGCTCACCGCCGGCGGCTACACGCTCCACAGTGAGATCGAGGACATGCCGCACGGTCCGATCGCACCGCTCGACGCGCACATCACCGTCTCGTCTCCGCGCTTCACCATGCCGCCGGAGCAGATCCTGTCGACGTACCCGCCGGCGAATCGCGCCGGCTCGTTCCAGGCCTCGCTTCCGCAAATCGTCCTCAAGCGGCGCACGCTGCCGTGGGAGCGTCTGCTCGACCCGAGCGACGAGCACCTGCCCTGGCTGGCGCTCGTGGTCGTCGCCGAGGGAGAGGCGTCGCTATCGGCCGAGGCCAGGGTGGAGGACTGCGTGACGCCCGGGACGGCGCTCCCGCACCTCGAGGACCGCGACACGGCGACAAGCGTGTACCTGTCGGTCACCCAGACGGTCGTGAACGGGGTGTTCCCGACCAAGGGCGACGTGCGCCTGCTGGCCCACGTGCGCGAGGTCGACGTCCACGACACCGAGCTGATGGGCGGAGACGACGACGGGTTCGTCTCGGTCGTGATTGCCAACCGGCTGCCCCAGCCCGCCTTCGACGACCAGGGAAACCCGATCCCGAGGAAGTACCTCGCGTGCCTGATCAACCTCGAAGGGCAGGCCGCGGTGCTGCCACCGCCGGTTCCGGACCATGTGGATTTCACCTTCGAGTTCGAGGCCACCGCGGTGGTTCAGGATCTCCGCGGCCTGAGCGACGCGTACGCCGACCACCCGGACCTGTTCGTCATGGGCGCCGGGGCCGTGAACCCCCACCCGAAGACCGCGGTCGGCCCCAGCGCGGCGGTGGATACGGCGACGGCCGCCGTCCGCACGGGATCGGCCTGGTCGCAGGAGATCGCCGCGATCGACGCCGCCTCCGTCTCGGCCACGGCCGAACAGGCGCCGTCGCTCGTGCGCGACGCGATGGCGTCCGGCTGGCGGATCCCGATCGAGGCCTACGTCGTCGAGCCGACCTACCGCTTCCCGGTGCTCGCGCACTGGTCGTTCACGGTCAGCGGCGATCCGACCTTCGAGGAGCTGATGAAGGGCCTCGACGTCGGCCTGATCGGAACACTCGTCGGCGATCTCCCCCCGAAGACGCCGGCGCAGATCGAGAAGGAGAAGCACAGGACGCCGCCGCCGGCGCCGGCCCGCCCGGCCCCCGAACTCGCCGAGACCGGCCACGTCGGCCTCCCGCATCAGACGCGGCGCGGCGACCACGTGGACGCGTGGTTCCGGGGTCCGGCTTCCCCGCACCCGACCGTTCGGGAGCAGCCCGTCGACGGACGACTGCCCCTCGCGCACACGAGCGACCAGCTGCGCATCGTCGTTCCCGACGGGCGCGAGGACATCTCGCTCGCGGCCGCCTTCGAGATCGGGCGCCTGCTCGCCCTCTCCCAGCCCGCGGTGGTGAACGCACTGCTCCGGTGGCGGCAGGAGCAGTTCGGGGCCGAGCGTGCGGCGCGCCTGGCGGCCGAGGTCAACGAGTCGATCGGACTGCTCGCAGGCCTGTTCGACCAGCGGCACCCGGGACTGGGCGCGCTGATCGGGCGCCAGTTCGTGCTGGCCGCCGCCGACCGGCCCGACGAGGTCCTGGCGCCCACCCGCCCGCTCGTCGACCCGGGCCGCCCGCTCACGTATGCGCGTGGCGACCTCGACAAGCTCGTCGCCGACGGGCTCGGGTTCTCGCTCGAGGCGGTCAACAGGGTCGCCGAGCAGATCGGAGTGGTCGCGGCTCTGGCGGAGGCTCGAGTCGCCTCGGTCGACGAACGCGACCCGGGGCTGGACGGAGCAGGCTTCGCCGCGCTCCGGGCCGGGCTCGATCAGGCGGTCACGTCGCTCGCGACCGACGTGCTGAAGCAGCGCGGGACGCCCGGCCCCAACACGGTCACCGTGACGGCGAGCGCTCGCAAGCAGGACGCGCTCGATCAGCTTCTGCACTCACTCGAGGAGCAGCCATGACGCCGAGGAGGACGACCCGATGACGACCACGTCGTACCTGCAGTCCGCCGAGTTCCTCTCGACGACGGTCAAGGCGGTGAGCGAGGTCACGCTCGCCCCGAGCGACACGGACGACGACGGTGAGCACGTCGTCCCGTTCGACCTGCGCCAGTGGCTGGCCCGGCTGCGGCTGCTCGAGGGGGTCCCCTTCGCGTACCTGGTTGCGGACAGCGCGCTGCTCCCGCTCGAGTCGATTCGCTTCTTCTACGTCGACCGGAGGTGGACCGACGCCCTCGTCCAGGGAGCGCTCAGCGTCGGCACCGTCACCTCGGACGACCGCAGCCGGCTCGAGCAGCTCTACCCGGTGGTGCGCAGCGAGGTCGACGACGCCGAGCGTAGGGTGCGCCCCGTCGGCGGTGAGGGCGCGAAGTCCGCGTCCGGCACGATCACCGGGTTCCTGCTGCGCTCGAAGGCCGTCAGCGGGTGGCCGGGAATGCACGTGCGGGCCTACGATCGCGAGCTGCCCGAAGGAGACAACGCGATCATCCCGGAGGGCGACACGCGGCGCCTGCGGCTGCTGCGCCTCGAGCGGCTCGCTCCGGCGGTGCTGCTGGCGCTCTTCGACGGCATCCCCGCGATCGTGCACATCGAGGAGCCCCGCCGCGGGATCCAGTTCGGAATCAGGCTCGACGCCTCGGGCAACCCGCCCACCACCTTCGCGCCCTGGATTCCGCCCCGGGACACTCAGGACCCGCAGAAGGTGATCAACGCGAAAGTGCCCGTCCCCTGCCGGCCCGGCTCACCGGGCGTCCTCGACTTCGACCACCTGAACAAGGCGCTCATCGCCCGCGCCGACACGCACATGGGGGCCGAGATCGACTCGGCCGAGTTTGCGCTTGAGGCGCTCCGCTTCCCCTACCGGCAGGTCTTCGGCGACGTCTCGAATCCGGTCGGCCGGCTGGCCGACGTCTTCCAGCCGAGCGTGCGGATCAGGGCGGCCCTCGGCGAGGGCACGCGCTCGCTCGTCGAGCGCTTCGAAACGGGGCTGTCGTGACGGACTTCGATCCCGCCCGCCTGCGCGAGGCGGTCGTGTCGTCGCGCTGGTCGGCGCTCGCGCGCGCAGGACTCGACCTGGCCTCGGTTGCCCGCTGGGACCCGACGCTGCTGCGGGAGAGCCGGGTGCTGGTGCCGGTCGACGTCCAAGCCCTGTACGTGCCGGCCGGGTCGACCGAGGCCATGGTGCCGCTCCCCTTCGCCCTCACGCAGGCCGACGGCCAGCCCGCCCCGCCGATGCCGGGGCCGTTCGATCCCGGCACGGTTCGCGAGGCCGGCGTCCACCTGCACTGGGCGATGCCCGACGCGCTGCTGCGGGGGACGCTTGCGACGCGGCCGGACGGCTCGACGAACCGGCTGGCGCTGTCCGCCCTGCCCGACCGCTGGCTCGTGCTGCGCCTGCTCGTGCCGGCAGGCGCCACGGAGGTCAGCGCGCGGGGCTGGGTGATCTGCGCCGACCTCGGCACCGTCGTCGACCTGCCGGCCTGGACCGGCGAGCAAGCGCTTCCGGCGGCCAAACGGCGCACCGTCACGGCAGGCGAGCTCACCGGCAGCGTCGGCGGCTCCGCGCAGTGGGCTTCGACGTACGACGCGGTGATCGACCGCTTCGCGTTCCACGACCCGCTCGACGACCTCGGCACGGTGGCTCCAAGCGGCGTCGCGGGCGACCAGGCCGGCTATCTCGTGTCCGGCTGGTGGTCGCATGCGGAACTCGATCCGCTCGACGCGGCGCGGAGCGACGCCAGCCTCCACGACCACCTCGACCGGATGAGGTGGCACCTGCAGGAGGATCACGAGGACGGCCATCGCCTCGTCGCCTTCGGTGCGCTGGACTCGGTCAGGCGGAGCAGGCTCAACCTGCTTACGGCCGACCGCTACTCGAGTCCCGAGCCCGATGTGAGCGCGCGCATCGCGAATCCGAACGTGACCCGGGACTCCGCGCACCTCGTCCGCGAGGCGATCGAGCCGGTCACCCGGTACGAGGCTCACCTGACGCCCTTCGCCGAGGTTGCGCACCGGGTCGTCGCGAGCGAACCCCTCTTCCCGCGGTCGACGCTGCTGCACGGCTGCGTCCACGGCGTCCCGGTCGCAGGCCAGGTCGAGCCACGGGTCGAGAATCGCCCCGCGGCGGCCGCCCTGGCGGTGGTGCTCGGGCACCACGGCGACGACATCGTCGCGACGGTCGCCGCCGACGGCTTCGGCCTCACCGATCCCGCGCAGCGGCGGGCGGCCGAGCGTCTCGTCAGCGGGTTCGCCGGTCAGATCCTCGACCGGCTCGCCACCCCGGACGGGCTCGTCGACATCGAGGAGCACGAGCACGGTGCAGCGTTCACGGGGCTTCCCGGGGGTACCAGCGGCACCGACCGCGTGAAGATGGGCGACGCCGGCGCGCCGCTGATTGCGGGCGCGCCCGGCCGCAGCGAGCGCAACCGCGTCGACCAGGCGGCGGCCGAGCCGCTGAAGGCCCGCATCTCCTGGGCCGGCAAGAACCGCCTCGAGCTCTTCGAGGACGACGGTGTGGCGTTGCGACGCCAGGTGCTCGAGTGGACGGCGGAGCGGCCGGCGCAGGAGCCGAGCTCGGAGGTGCGCGAGATCAAGAAGCCGGCGCCCCGTTTCCACGTTCCCTCGCCGCCGATCCTCGCGGTGCGAGGCGCCAAGCGTAGCCTGCGCCATCGCGGCGACGGCCGCTTCTCGCCGGACGGGCAGCTGCGCGTCCGCTGGCCCTCACAGATCCTGCGCGCGCCCGGGCTGGTAGATCTCGGTCGCGTGCTCCCGACCCTCGGGACGGCGGCCGTGCCCGGCGAGGTTCTCGGGCTCGCCAGGGAGGCCGTGCTGACGAACCCTTACCTCTCGCCGTGGCTTTCCGTCGCGGCGGCGCAGCACACCGGCGTCGAGCCCCGGGCGATGCGGTCCCGGTTCCAGGCCGAATCGGTCATGCGGTACGGCCGCGCGGCGACTTACGACGGGCGCTCTTCGTTCCTGCTCGACAAGTTCGGTCCCGAGACGCTGACGGCCATGCTCGTGGCCGACCAGGTGCGCCGGCACTCGCTCTACGAGGGTGTCGAGCCCGACCCGGTCGCCGTGACGGCCTGGTCGCAGCCCTGGATCCCGATCTGGCTGGAGTGGGCGGCAGAGCTGACCGAGACCGATCCGCTCGAGGACTGGACGCTCGGGCCGATCGACCTGGAGCCCCCGGAGGCGACGACACCGGGACGTGTCTTCATCCATCAGGGCCGCAGCGTGCTGACGACCGGGGTCGGGGTGACCATGTCCGCGGCGATCACGGGCTGGCTCCGGGCCGAGGACGCCCGCGACGCGGCCGGCCAGGGGGAGGTCGACGAAGCCACGGAGGCCGGCCTGGCCACGCTCCGCGACCGGCTCGACGCGATCGACGTCGTCTCGGCGGCACTCGACGGGCTCCGCGAGCAGCTCCTCGGGCTGCCGTACCTCGACGGCCTGACGAAGCAACCCGAACCGGGGACGGATCCGCCGGAGCTGCTGGCCCGCGGCGAGCTACGTATCGTCAAGGCGCGGCTGATCGACGCCTTCGGACGGGTCGTCGATCTGCCGGACGCCGCCGCACCGGGTCTGCCGGCCCGGGATGCGATCGACGCCCCGCCGCCGGCCCTGCGTATCCGCCCCCGCCTGACCGTGCCGGCCCGCTGGTTGTTCCGCCTCGTCGACCCGGCCGGGGCTGCTCCCGACGCCGCCGAGGCACGCGTCGACCAGGTCGATCCGGCCCAGTCGGTGAACCCGGTCGCCGGCTTCCTGCTGCCCGACCACATCGACGAGGCGCTCGAGGTGTTCGACGTCGCCGGCGCGCCGCTCGGCCAGCTGATGCACGAGCCCTTCGGCGGCGGCGTGATCTGGGACCCGGCACCGGGACGCCCGGTCCCGGCCGACGCGGGCCCGCTCGAGGGCCTGGGCCCGCCGCAGCGTATCGTCGGGCACCTCGCGGCGGGGCTCGTGGCGGAGGACGCGGGGCAGCGCAAGGGCCTCCCCGCCCGCCCGGAGGCCGAGTCCACGCTCAGCGCGCTGTTGCGCGCGATCGACACCACGCTCTGGACGGTGGACGCCTACGCCGGGCTCGGCAGCGAGCACATCGTCGGCCTGGTCGGGCGACCGATGGCCGTCGTGCGCGCGCGCCTGTCGCTCGACGTCCAGTCCGATCTCGAGGACGTCGATCTGAGCGATCCGCAGAAGAAGGAGGCGCGCGAGCAGGCGTACCGCGACCTCGCGGCGCTGGCGTTCCCGGTCCGCCTCGGCGAGCTCACGAGAACGGACGACGGCCTACTCGGGTTCTTCGTCGACGACGACTACTCCCGGTTCCATGTCGTGGACAAGGTCGTCGCCAGCCACGCGTTCGACTCCGGTCGCGGGAAGGGGCAGCTGGGGACGTACGGCACGACACCCGCGGTGCCCGGCCAGGTGCCGATCACGAACCCGTTCGTGGTCGCCGAGGACGAGCTACGGGTCCACCCGGGCCAGACGGTGACGCTGACCCTGCTCATGCACCCGGGCGGGAGGGTCCACCTCACCTCAGGCGTCCTTCCTCGCAAATCGCTGCAGCTGCAGCGCGACTGGGTCGCCCCCGGGCTGGCGGTGATGGCGCCCTCCGCGCGGGTGGGCCCGGTGCTGGTCGACCCGGCCCAGGTCTCGCTGCCGCTGATCTCGGTCTTCCCGAAGGATCAGCTGTTCACGCGGCGCGACTCGCCGATCACGTGGAAGGACGACCCGATCCTGGCGGCGACGCAGACGGCGCTCCTCCCCGACCTGCCGCACGAGGTGCAGGAGGGCTACATCCGCATCGCTCCCGATTCCGGCGGCGGGGGGAAGCAGTGACCCCGCCCAAGACCGGAGCCGACCGCCTCAAGGACCTCTGGCTTCCGATCGGGCCCACGACCGTGCTCGGCGGTCAGGCGGCCGAGTCCCCGAATATCACGGGCCGCGTGCTGGAGGTCGCGGTGAGCCCCAACGGGAAACGGGTGTACGCGGCGACCGCCAACGGTGGCGTGTGGTACTCGAACGACGAGGGCTCGTCGTGGCTGGGGGTTGGCAACTGGGTCACCACGCCACAGGCGGAACAGCTGGACCGCTATGCGAACGCGCTGACGTGCGGGAGCGTCGTCGTCGACTGGGACACGACGGCGAACGGCGAGAACGACACGGTCTTCGTCGGCACCGGCGAAACGATTCCGAAGCGCAGGAACATCCCGGGCGGCAGCCTCGGCGGCATCGGTGTCCTGCAGGGGCAGGGCGTCGTGGCCCTCACGCGCGCCGACCCGTTCGCGGCGGTGTGGACGCGCGAGGGCAAGGCCCTGGAAGGCGCGGGGATCTACCGGCTGGCGATGCGCCCGGGACACCCCGACGAGCTCGCGGCTGCAGCCAGCAACGGCTTCTACATGCGTTCGGGCGCTGCCGGGCCGGACAACTGGACGAAGGTCACGGTCGCGCCCTTCGACGGCGAACGGGTGGTGACGGACGTGGTGTGGACGGCGACGCACGTGTGGGTGGCGCTGCACAGCCGCGGCGTCTGGCGCGCCGCGCAGCCGGCCGGACCGTTCACGAAGGTCGACCTTCCCGGTCTCCAAGACGGCCGGGTCTCGCTCGCGGTCTCATCCGACGGCACGATCGTGTACGCGCTCGGCGACGGTCCGCGGCTGTGGCGGGTCACCGGCACCACGGCCACCCGGGTCAGCAACGTGCCGGCTGCGCTCTTCGGCGGCGGCAGCGACAGCTCGGAAGGGGAGGAGGAGGAAGAAGAGGAGGCCGGGCGCGGCGCGGGTCACCCGGAGCACGCGCTGCCGCCGGAGGCAACGGGAAATCAGGCGTTCTACGACATGGTCCTCGCCGTGGATCCGGATCATCCCGAGGTGATCGTGCTCGGCGGGTCGGCGGTGGAGGTCAGCAACGCGTCGCTCTTCAAGTGCACCGTGCAGGGCCCCGGCGGCTCGCCGCACCTGGACTACAGCCCGGCGCACGACGCTGCGACCGACAGCCCGGCAAAGGATCCGACGTTCATCGGCTTCGGCGTGCACCCCGATGTCCACGGCGCGACCTTCGCCAAGCGCGGAGGCACGCTGGATCTCTGGATCACTTGCGACGGCGGGATCTACCGCTCGACACGCGGCGGGCGCAACTACACCTGGCAGGAGCGCAACAACGGCCTCGCGGTGACCGAGCCCGGCTTCCTCGCCTGCCATCCGACGAGCGAGGCGGTGGTCGTCGTCGGCACCCAGGACAACGGCATCCTCGAGCGGACCGGCGACACGACGTGGACGTGGAGCCTGGCCGGCGACGGCGGGGGCGTCGCGTTCCACCCGGCCCACGGGGAGCGCTACCTGGGGCAGGCAACGAGCGCGTCGTGGCGGTCGAAGGACGGCAAGACCACCCAGCCGGTCCTGCGCACGTTGCCGCCGCATCCCGATCACGAGACCGACGAGAACAAGAAGGCCAGCTTCTACTCCGCGCCCGGTGTCGTGGCGGCGAAGACCGCCGATGGCTCACGACTCGCGGTCTGCACGAACCGGGTGTGGGTCAGCGAGGACTTCGGCGCCCACTGGTTCACGGTCCCGTCCAAGAGCGACCCGCGCGGCACCGATCCCAGCGGCAAGGTGCGCTCCGACACCGGCCAGGACGTCTTCTACAAGGACGCGCGCGCCGAGGCGCTGGCCGCGCGCTGGAACGGTGAGGACGAGCTGTACGTGCTGAACGGCGAGTCGGTCCAGCGGTTCACCCGCGCGCCCGGGACCGACACGTGGACGCACGCGGTCGTGACGGCCCAGCACAACAAGTGCTTCGACTACACCGAGTCCGACATCAAGGGGCCGAAGATGCCCCACCTGCCCCCGCTAGGCGACTGGAGCGACCTCGCCGTCCATCTTCCGGGCCCAGGCGGCACGAGCACGCTCTATGTCGCCTGCACGTCGCTCAACAGCACACCGAAGATGGACACCCTCTGGTGGTACGACGGGGTAAGCACCTGGCACGCGACCAAGCTGCGCGAGGCCGTCAAGGCGCCGGCGCTTGCCGTGGCCGTGCACCCCGTCGACAGCGACACGGTGTTCGTCGGGACGACGGCCGGGGTGTGGAAGGGTGCCTTCAGCCATCCGGGCGGCGCGGATCCGACCTGGGCGTGGACCCAGTTCAGCTCCGGGCTGCCGGAGGCGGCGGTGCAGGACCTGGCCTTCTTCCGCGACCCCGCGTCCGGGGCGCCGACGATGCTGCTCCTGCGCGCGGCGCTCCAGTCGCGAGGTGCGTGGGAGCTCGATCTGCTCGCGCCCTGCGACGAGAAGACGTACCTGCGAGTGCATCCACTCGACACCCGCCGCCGCCCAGTCACGCCGCTCGCCAAACCTATGAGCGCTCTCGCCGTGGATTTCGACCCCTTCGCGAGCCCGGACATCCTCATCCGTCCGGCTCCGCCGGTGAGCGCGGCGACGATGCCCGCCCCCCCGGCGGACGCCTTCTTCCCGCTCGACAAGAGCCATCACAGCTGGGGCTTCGAGTTGTGGACGTTCCAGACTGCGTTCCGCCAACTCGAGCCGTCCTGCCGGCCGACCGGCAACTGGACGAAGACGTTCGAGGCGTTGCTCGTCGACTACAAGTCGGCGAACGGCCTCGGCGCGGCACCGGCAATCGACAAGCCGACGTGGACGAACGTCGTCACCCAGGCGCGCGTATACCGCCCGCCGTGGGACGGCCCCTCGCCGACGGAGGCCGATCTCGAGCAGCTGGTTATGGGGGAGACGTTCACGATCACCCCGACCAGGTTCAGGGCCCGCCGGCTCAGCATCGACGTGCTCGTCCACCACCGCGGCCTGCAACAGGTGCAACCGCCGAGCGTGTCCGTCCTGCTCCTGCTCCGCAAGCTGAACGAGCCGGAGGCGGCGTGGCCCGGTCTCCCGATCGGCGCAACGTGGAAGACGGCGACGGTGAGCGCCCTGAACTCGGGGAGCGCGCCGGGGGGCGGCTGGCCCGGCAACTGGGTGATCGCCGACGCCACGCCGGTGCGCCATCCCGCGGGCAACCTCGACGCAGCGCGGCCGCAGGCCGCAACGTTCCAGCTCGTCTTCCCGCCGGCCACACCGGCCGGGAAGTACATGCTGCTCGCCGTGTGCTCGTCGGTGACGGCAAAGGTCACGGCGGGCCGGCTCGCGGGGGCGACCCTGGGCGACCTGCTGGTGCAGAGCCCGCACGTCGCCGCGCACCGGCTCGAGCTGCGCTAGCGCGCCAGACTGGGCGCCGACGCAGATCAGCCCTACGACTGGCTGGGCGACTTCTACTCCCGCCACGTCAACTCAACCTTCTGGAAGGTTGGGTCGATGAGCGGGTCGGCGTCTGGAAAGAAAGCGAATGGGATCAGCGGCTCGGTCAAGTGGAAGGGCACCTGGGCCGCGCTCAACCGTCAGGTCGCCGAGCTCGAAGAACTCCTGGGGGCGGCCGCGTCGAGCGGGCCGCTCGCCTCGCCGCTGCTCCGCGTCGAGCTGCCGCGATGGCAAGTGCCACATACAGCATAAGGCGCTTCCTGAACACAGATGATCCACTCCGTTGCTTACGGTTGGTTACGCGTGGCTCGTCGGCAAGAGGAGGATCGGTTCATCACTATTTTTCAGGATCGGGAAGGTTCCTCGCTGCGGCAGACATTCCACCATCGATGTGACGACCGTGGGCCAGGTGCCCGATAGCTCTACTGGGCGTCCCGGATCAGCCGTGGAGTAGCAGCCGATCGGCGAGCCAGCGCGACTGGCTCAGGCGTTCGCCGAGGAACCTCTCCTCGTAGCTTCCTGCGCTTTCCTGGTCGGCAAGCTGTGCGGTGATGTGCGCACAGACATAGCCCAGGTTCGCCGCGAGCGCGAAGCGTGTGGGGCCGCCGGCGTCGGCGGCGGGGGCTACGTCCGGGAGTTCGGGTCGGCCGCCGCGCTCGAGCCGCGTTACATCGGCCAAGAAGAGCATCGGGCTCGCAGGATCGTCCTCGAAGCTGCGTGCCAGCTCGAGCACCGACCGCTCGGTATCGGGTCCCCACCGCGACGCGGTTAGTTGCTGCGCGTCCCGCTCTCGCCCTACTCTTCTGAGCGATTCGGCGGCGAGTACGATCGTGCTGTCGAGACAGTGGCTGAGGAACGCTCGCGCGCAGCCTTCGTTCCAGCCGTCGATCCGACGCAGCAGCCTCCCAGCCGGCGCGAGGAGCTCACCGTCGTCCTCGAGTACGGGAGCGTCGAGCTCGATCTCCCACAACTCCTCGTCCAGCCAGTCCACGAGGCGGGACGCTGAGCACGCGTGGATGCCGCTCAAGCAGGGCCGGAGCTCGCCCTCCACGCGAACCCACTCACCGGGAACGCCGCCTGCCGGTGTCGGCCACTTGTGACGGCTGAAGAGCCCGACCGCTCCCGAGGCAAGGAACTTGTAGGCGCTCACCGACGCCGCTGCCTCCAAACCTGGAAAGCGCTGACGATCGAGTCCTCGAGCTCGGGAGGAAGCGCCGGCGCCGAGCCGTCTCCAAGCACGTCTCGTGTGGCGCGCATCTGGCTGACGAAGCCGCGGCAGGGGGGGCAAATGACGACGTGCGACTCGAATTGCCGTCGCTCGCTCGTGGTCAGCCCCCCCTCGTCGTATTCGGTGAGCAGGTCGTAGATCTGTCGACAGCTCAACATCAGAGTCGTCGCTCGCGGTCGAGTGTCTGTTCGAGCGCACGTCGAACGGCCAGCCGCGCTCGGTGCAGCAGAACGCGCTGGTTGCCGGGGGTGATCCGAAGGAGCGTGGATACCTCTTGCGAGCTCCAGCCCTCGATGTCCCGAAGCGTGATCACGACCGATTGGTTTGGCGGCAGTACCTTCAGCGTCTCGATCATTGCAGCATCCGCCTCCGCTCTCGACAGCGCCTCTTCGGGTAGCGCCTCCCAGCGAGTGTTGATCGTCGCCCAGCAAGAGGCCCAGCGCGGATGGTTCGCGGCGAAGAAGCGGTTCAGTTCACTCTCTTCTCGAGCGCGGCCGTCCAGCGACGAGAAGGGTGCGCTGCGGGCCTCGCTCTTTGCCCGACGCCGTGCGCAGTTGGCAAGGATCGTGAACACCCACGTTCGCAGCGAGGAGCGACCTTCGAAGGCATCGAGGCTGCGCAGGACGGCAACCCATGTCTCCTGCACGATTTCGGCGGCGAGCTGGCTGTCTCGCGAGTAGAGGTTCGCGACGCGCAGCATCGCGGGCCCGAGGTCGGCCAGCAGCCCGCGGAAAGCCTCCTCATCGCCGGCCCGCAGCCGGACGAGGAGATCTCCCTCGACAAAGGTCGGCTGACTCACGACGTGTGCAGGGTCGTGGCTGAGCTTCTCGTTCGAGTCTCTCAAGGCTGTGGCCGTACAACGCCCGCCGGACATGAAAAGTCTCGGCCCGCTCGCATGATTGCTTTGAGGTTCAGACGTCGCATGGAGTCGCGAAGCGCCATCGACCCTGTAACGCGTGGCGGGAGCGGTGTCTCTACTGGTGTATGGGCCTCGCCACTGTCTCACCAGCCGTCGTTCGCGATCAACAGTTGCTGGCGCTGATGGCCGGTGGCGACGATGGCGCTTTCAGGGAGTTTTATCGACGCCATGCCGGTTGCGCTTTCGGGCTCGCATTCCGGGTACTTCGCGACCGCGGCCTGGCTGAGGACGCAGTCCAGGAGGCGTTCCTCGCAGCCTGGCGGCAAGCCGGCAGCTACCGCGCCTCGGTGGCGAAGCCGTCCTCCTGGCTACTCACCTTCGTTCACCGCCGGGCCGTCGATCAAGTCCGTCGCCAACAGCGTCACACGTCCGCCCCACTCGAGCTCCAAACGGATGAAGTCCCGGCTGCCGAAGACGAAGCGGTGACCGCAATGCCAACGCGGGTCTGGATTCAGGAAGGCCTTGCCCGACTTACGCCGCCCGCGCGCGAGGTGCTCGAGCTTGCGTACTTCGCAGGGCTGACCCAGGTGGAGATCGCGGAGCGCCTCGACGCTCCACTAGGCACAATCAAATCACGCACGTTCAACGCCCTTCAGGCGCTGGACAACGCGCTCGCCGCCTAGCACGGGCTGGACCGTGGGCGGTTCCGGCGTTGGGATCTCGTATTCCTTGACCGTTTGAACCTGGCCTTGGGCGCGTACAACGCGCTAGCGGACGCCGGCCTGGCTGTCGCACCGGATGTTTCCGTCATCTCCTTCGATGACGACCCAATCGCATCATGGGTTCAGCCGCAGTTGACGACGATCGCGATCCCGGACTACGAGCTCGGGCGACAGTCGGTCGAGCTTCTCTTGTCTGACGACGGCACGACCAGGAACGGTGCGGCGAGAGTGCACCGCGTTGCGTTGCCGCTTCGCTATCGCGGCTCGGTGGCCGCACCTA
>JBBQBV010000043.1:0-25296 GCA_038318085.1 Solirubrobacterales bacterium | reverse complement strand
TTCGGACCCCGAACCCGGCGGCGGGGGTGGGTGCTTGGGCGCGCGGTCGGGGTCCGTCGCGCGCTTGGGGGGGCGCGGGGGGGGGGGGGGGGGGCTCGGTGATCCGCCGTCCCTACGCGGTGGCCGTCGTGGCGTTCGCGGTTCTGCTCCTTAACCTCACGCGGCGCTCGTCGCCGGCCACCGCGCCGACCTCGGAGGCCTGGCGCTCGGCGACGCGGCAGACACCGGAGAACGCCCCGGCCGGAAACACGCCGACGACCACGTTGACGGCCAAGAAGATCTCGTCGGTCGAGCTCGCCCGCGGCTCGGCCTCGTCGCCGCCGCGCGGTTGGTGGCGCTCGTCGCAGACCTCGAGGCGAACCGTGCGCCACGCACGTCCCGTCACCAGAGCGCGGCCGATCGGACTCGCAGCCGACTGCGAGCCACCAAGCGGCGGTCCACGGCGTCGCGGACCCGGGACTCGAGCAGCGCCAGCAGGAGCAGTGACGGCGCGTAGATCCCGTACCACGCCCGGAAGTCCAAGGCGCTGAAAAGACCCACGGACGCGGCGTGACCGGTGACGGTGTACCCGAGGGCGATCAGCGGCCCGGCGAGAACACCGAGCAGCCGCCAGCGACCGTTGAGGGCGAGGACCACCGCCGCGCCACCGAACCACGACATCAGCTGCCAGTTCTGACCGAACCAGATCAGCGGCAGGAGCAGAACCGCGAACGCCACGACGGCCACCGCGTAGGGACACTGTGCTGCCCCGGGGGGGCGGAGCACCAGAGCCTGATGTCCCCAGGCTGCGATGACAAAGGTCATGGCTCAATCACCGGCTCGGCGCGCCGTGCGGGCGTCGAACAGCGTCAGCAGGAGGCGGTGCAGGGCGTCACGGTCGCCCGCGGTCAGCCCCGCGAACATCTCGTCCTCGATCACGGCGCCGGCCGTGCGCAGCTCGGCGACGACTGCTTCTCCTCGGGCGGTCAGCGAGATGCGGTGGCGGCGCCGGTCCTGCGGGTCGGCGTGGCGTCCCAGGAGCCCTCGCTGGCTGAGGCCGTCGATGACGCCGACGGCGTTTCGCGCGTCGACGCCGATGGCGGCCGCGAGCCGCTGCTGGTGGGCCTCGCCGAGCTGCGAGAGCGCGATCAGCACGCCGAAGTGATGAGGGGTCAGGTCGCGCTCGGCGAGCATCCGGGCCCACAGGCTGCGCGACTCCGCCCCCAGCCGGGCGAGCAGGTACCCCGAGCTGAAGCGCAGCTCGCCGTCGACCACTCCCGGCTCCCGCGGCGGCACCGTCCCCTGATCCTTTTGCACCTGCATGCCATCCATGATAGTCATTGTCTATGACAAACATTGGGGATGTTGGTCCCCGCTACAGAACGGAACGTACGGCATGCGACTCAACCACCTGAACCTCACTGTCACCGACGTCGGCGCGGCACGGAGCTTCCTCGAGGCGTACTTCGGGCTCGTCGCGCACGCCGGCATCGGGGACGACGAGCGCTTCTGCCTGCTGCGCGACGACGACGACATGGCGATCACCCTCATGCGCGGTGCTCCCGGTGCCGACGTCGCCTACCCGGGCACCTTCCACATCGGCTTCGTCCAGCCCGACGAGCAGGCCGTCGACGCGATCAACCAGCGTCTCGTCGACGACGGCTACGACGTCCGCCCCGCCCGCCGCTTCCACGGAAGCTGGACCTTCTACCTCGACGCCCCGGGCGGCTTCGCCATCGAGGTCATGGCGTGAGCCGGGCGCGCACCGTAACGCTCGGCCAGATCAACCTGTCGTGTGCGACATGGAGGCCAGCCTGGCCTTCTACCGACGCTTGGGGCGGACGGTCGAGACCCCGTCACCGTCTCATGCGGTGGCACGGCTCTCGCCCGCGCTCAAGGTCGAGTTCGACAGTCCCGACTTCGCGCGCAGGGCGAGCACGCCTCGGCCCTGGCCTCCTCCGCGTCGCCGCCGCTCAGGCGCGGCCCGGCACCACGAGCCCGGTTTCGTAGGCGAGCACGACGAGCTGGGCGCGGTCGCGCGCGGCGAGCTTCATGAACAGACGGGCGACGTGCGTCTTGGCGGTCAGCGGCGAGAGCACGAGCCGCTCGGCGATCTCGGCGTTGGACAGGCCCTGCCCGACCAGGGTCAGCACTTCGCGCTCGCGCCCGGTCAGCTCCTCCAGGCGGCCGTCGTCCTCGCCGCCGCGGGGCGCGCTGCCGGACTGCTCGACGAACGCCTCGATCAGGCGCCGCGTGTGGCGCGGGGCGAGCAGCGCGTCGCCGGCGGCGACGATCCGGACCGCGTCCACGAGGTCCGCCGGCTCGATGTCCTTGAGCAGGAAGCCGGCAGCCCCCGCGCGCAGCGCGCCGAACACGTACTCGTCGAGCTCGAACGTCGTCAGCACGATCACGCGCGTCCGCGCGAGCGTTGGGTCGGCGCTGACGCGGGCGGTCGCGCGCAGCCCGTCCAAGCGCGGCATCCGCACGTCCATCAGGACCACGTCGGGGCGGTGGCGGCGGGCAAGCTCCACGGCCTGCTCGCCGTCGCCCGCCTCGGCGACGACGCTGATGTCCTGCTCGCCGTCCAGCAGCCTTCGGAAGCCCGCGCGCACGAGCGCCTGGTCGTCGGCGAGCGCGACGGTGATCATGCCGGGAGACGGGCCAGCACCCGCCAGCCGTGGGGCTCGGCGGGCCCGGACTCGAGCGTTCCGCGCAGTGCCGTCGCGCGCTCGCGCATCCCGCGCACGCCGTTGCCCGAGCCGCCCGGCCCGCCCGCCCCGGAGCCGACGCCGTCGTCGACGACCTCGACGTGCAGGGCGCCGTCCTCGCGCGCGACGCTCACCCGCGCCGCGCCAGCGTTCGCGTGCCGCAGCACGTTGGTCAGCGCCTCCTGCACGATGCGGTAGCCGGCCGCCTGCACGGCGGCCGGAACGTCCGCCACGTCGGCCACATCGAGCTCGACGCGCACGCCTGCCGCGCGCAGCCCGACCGCGAGCTCGTCGAGGTCGCGCAGCCCCGTGGCGGGGCCGACGGGAGCACCGCCGTTGCCTTCGCGCAGGACGCCGAGCGCGGCGCGCAGGTCGGCCAGCGCCTCGCCGCTGGTGGCCTTGATCTCGCGCAGGGCGCCGCGCGCCTGCGCGGGGTCGCGGTCGATCAGATGCGCCGCCACGCCCGCCTGCACGTTGATCGCGACCATCGCGTGCGCGACGACGTCGTGGACGTCGCGCGCGATCCGCAGGCGCTCGTCGCCGAGCCGGCGCCGGGCCTCCTCGTCGCGCACGGCCAGCAGCCGCTCGAGCGCCTCGCGGCGCGAGCGGATCACGTCGCCGATGGCAAGCGCCAGCAGGCTCAGCGCGACGTTGCGAGCCACCACGCTGAACAGCTCGGCGGGGTAGTCCGCGAATGGCACGACGCTCACGACGACGCAGGGAACGACGGCGAGGCCCATCCACAGCGTGCGCCGCCGGTCGCCGCGCGCGGCCAGCTCCACCAGCGCCACCATCGCGATCAGCACGACCGTGTTGCCCGGCTCCAAGCCCCACAGCGTGAGCACGATGCCCGCGGTGAGCAGCGGCGCGAGCATCGTGAACCGCAGCCGGTGCCGCAGCACGAGCGGCAGGCACCCTACGACCGCCGCCAGCACGGCGAGCACCGTCACGCGCGGGCCGTCGCTCGTGAGCGCCGCGTCGAGCACCAGCAACGGCGGGAGGAGGACGACCGGCCACCAGGCCGCGACGGTGGCGTTGCGGGCGAGACGAGCGACCACGGCGCCGCTCATCGTACGCGCGCAACCTCGGGCAGCTTGCGCTCGAGGGTCGGTAGGCGGCCATGGAGGCGCCGCAGGCCGCGCGGCGCCCACCAGTTCCAGCGCCCGAGCAGCGCCATCAGCGACGGGACGAGCAGCGTGCGCACGACGAACGCGTCGATCAGCACGCCGGTCGCGGTGGCGACGCCGATCTGCTGGATGAAGGAGATCGAGCTGGTGCTGAACGCGCCGATCGCGACGGCGAGCAGGATCGCCGCGGCGGTGACGACCCGCCCCGTGCGCGCCAGCCCGGTGGCGACAGCCTCGCGGTCGCCGCGCCCCGAGTCGCGCGCCTCCTTGATCCGCCCGAGCAGGAACACGCCATAGTCGGTCGACAGCGCGAACACGATCGCGGCGGTGACCAGGAAGTCGCTCGGCTCCACGCCGCCGTTGGGGCTGTAGCCGAGCAGCCCGCTGAGATGGCCGCCCTGGTAGATGAGCACGAGCGGCGACAGCGCAGCGGCGACGGTCAGCGCGTTCATCGCGACCGCCTTGACGGGCAGCACGACCGACCCGGTCATCGCCCAAAGCACGATCAGCGTCAATCCGACCAGCAGCGCGACGGCCGGCAGCAGCCGCGAGCCGATCGCCGCCTGCTGGTCGACGAATTCGGCGGCGCCGCCGCCCACGCGGACGTCGAACGGCGCCGGCAATGCGCGGATGTCGGCGACGACGCGCTGGGCGATCCGGCCTGACGGGTCGCCCGCCGCGATCGCGCCCACCTGCCACGTGTTCTTGCCCTCCAGGCGCGGCGGAGCGGTGCGCTGCACCCCGTCGACGGCCCGGACGCGCCCGGCGTAGCCGGCCACCTGCGCGCGGGCGGACTCTGGGGCGGTGATCGCCAGCAGCACTGGAGCCTTGCCGGCGTCGCCGGGAGCGAGCGCATCCGCGACGATTCGGGCGCTCTTGTCCTTCGGGATCACCGACGCATCGATCGAGGACCACGTCGTCGTCAGCGCCGGCGCCGCCACGGCCACCATCGCGGCTGCCGTCACCAGGGCGACCGCGCCGGGATGGCGCATCACGGCCTGCGCGAGCCGGTGCCAGCGGCCCTCGGCGGCCGCCGCGGCGCCGTCGCTGCGGCGGCCGAGCTTCGCGCCCCACAGCGCGAACAACGCGGGCGAGATCGCGAGCGCGGCGAGCGCCGCGACCACCGCGACCGTCGCGCCCGCGATGCCCATCGACTTCAAGAAGCCCTGTGGGAACACCGTGAGCGTGATCAGCGCGCACGCGACGGTCCCGGCGGAGAACGCGACGGTGCGCCCGGCGGTCGCCATCGTGGCGGCGATGGCTGCCGGCGTCGCGCCGCGCGCGGCGAGCTCCTCGCGGTAGCGGGTGACCAGGAACAGCGTGTAGTCGATCGCCAGGCCGAGGCCGAGGCCGATCACGAGGTTGAGCGCGAAGACGCTGAGCCCGTAGACCCGATTGACGCCCGCGAGCACGAGGAACGTGCCGAGCACGGTCGTCATCCCCACCAACACCGGCATCAGCGTCGCCCGGCCGCGGAAGAACAGCAGCGAGAGCACAAGCAGGAAGGGGAACGCGATCAGCTCCGCGCGCCCGAGGTCGGCGCCGACCGTCTCGCCGATCTGCATGCTCGCCACGGCGGAGCCGCCGACCGTCACGTCGTGCCGGCGCGCGAAGGCGTCCACTGCGTCCCCGGCGACCGCGTCGTCGTCGGCATCGACGCGCAGCACCGCGCTCACCAGCCCGCGATCGCCGGCGTGCCCGCCGGTGTCCGCGCTCGCGACGCCGCGGATGCGTTGAACCCGGCGCGCGACCGTTTCGAGCCGAGCCCTCGTGGGGGAGTCGACGAGCAGCACGAGGCCGGCGTCCGGCTCGAGCCCGGTGGCCGCCTCGATCCGGTTCACCGCGACCTCCGAGTCGGCCCCGGGCGCGACGAACCCACCCGAGCTCTTCAGCGCACCGGCGACCGGACCCCCGAGGACACCGGCGACGACGACGAGCAACAGGACGATCAGCAGGGTGCGGCGGGGGTGGGCAGCGAGGCGAGAAGTGAGCATGCCCCGCATGGTCCGACACGCGGCCGTGCGGCACATCCGCCCGGGGGAGGCTTCTCGCGCGCCCGCCTACACCCGGCGGAGTACGGATATCGACACACCGCCACGCTCCCGCCGCGAGCGTGCCCGCAACGTCCGTTGGCCGCGCACTGGAGCTGGGCGGACGCACACGGCGCCCGCCCTGCCTTCACCGGTCAGCCCTTCACGCGCTTGGTGACCGAGATCCGCTCGGCGCCGTGGATGCGCCGGCGCTCCTCCGGGTTGCAGCGCACGATGTCGTAGCCCTTGCCGCCGTGGACGGTGGCCTTCGGTCCGGCGGTGGGACGTCGACATGTCAGCCAAACCGCGCGCGCAGGCGCGGCAGCACGTCCTTGGCGAAGGCGGACGTCTGGCGGGCCTGGTCCTCACCCGGGAAGTGAAAGATGAGCTCCTGGAAGCCGAGGTCCACGTAGGTCGCGATCTCCTCCACCACCTCGTCGGGATCGGCGGAGACGACGAACCGGGTGTGGGCGCGATCGGCAGCCGCCTCCGACGCCTTCTCCATCTCGATCGGATCCTCGATGCCGGACTTCTCGTCGGGGGTCAGCGCGAGCGCCGCCCACGGCCGGCAGGCATCATGCGCGAACGCGCGGTCGGCGTCGTAGGACACCTTGATCTCGATCAGGTGCGCGATCGTGGCCGGATCGCGGCGCGCCTTCTCGGAGCCCTCGGCGACCGCGGCGGTCAGGGTCTCGTAGAGCTCGGGCTCCTTGCCCGAGGTCATGATGACGCCGTCGCCGAGGCGTCCGGCGAGCCGGGCGGCCAGGGGCCCCGAGGCCGCGATGTAGATCGGCACGGGCTCGTCCGGCCGGTCGTAGATCGTCGCCTTCTCCGTCCGGTACCACTCGCCCTCGAAGTCGACGCGCTCCTCGCTCCACAGCCGCTTGATCAGCTTGACGGTCTCGCTGAGGCGCTGACGGCGCTCCTTGACGCCGGGGAAGGCGCGGCCGGTCGCGGGCGTCTCGTTGAGGCCCTCGCCCGTGCCGATGCCCAGGAACACCCGACCCGGCGCCAGGCAGGCGAGCGTCGCGAAGGCCTGGGCGATGATGGCCGGCTCGTAGCGCAGGGTCGGCGTGAGCACGCTCGTCCCCACCCGCGCGCGCTGCGCGCGGACGCTCAGCGCGCCGAGCCACGGCAGCGCGGCCGGGGAGTGCCCGCCCGTGTGGCGCCAGGGCTGGAAGTGGTCGGAGACCGCCACGGTGTCGAGCCCGAGACGCTCCGCCTCCAGCGCATGGGCGAGCAGCTGCGTGGGGCCGAACTGCTCGGCGGAGGCCTTGTAGCCATAGCGCATTCTCCGAACCATACGATTCCCGCGTGCCGCGAGACCGCTTGGCGCCCGAGACCTTCCGCCTCCCGTGGAGCGGGCTGCGCGAGGGCTGCTACTTCACCTTCACCAAGCAGCTGCTGGCGGAGGAGCGCCGCTGCCCCCGCCGTCCGCGACGCGCTCGACGCGGCGGGCTTCGAAGGGGTGCAGATCGTGCTCTCCGGCGGCTTCGACGCTCCGCGCATCCGACGCTTCGAGGCGGCGCGGGCCGCCAGCTCAACCCGAACGCGCGTCTCGAGGCGGTGAGCTGAGGCGCGCCTTGGCCTCGACGACGCGTCCGAGGCCGGCGAGCGGCCGCCGCTGGAAGCGCTGCGGCGGCGTCGAGGTGAACTCCATCATCCGCCGCGTCCCCCGGCGCAGCAGACAGCGCGGGCAGTTCTGGAAGGGGGAGCGGGCGCCCGTCTCCGAGACGGTGAACTGACAGCTGGGGCAGGTGAGGTAGGACACGTGGTCTCCGGTGGGGTTGCGGACTCGCTTGTCTCGCCGACCGTCGGCCGGCGCTCCCGCTCGACCGTCCCCCTGCGCTCCTCGCTTCAAATCCTCAAGTCGTCCAACGGGCCGGCTTGGCAGGTGCCCCGCTCGCCCTTCGGACTGCATGGGATCATAGAGGCAAACCACACGGTTGACAACGAACCCGCCCGCCTTCTGTCAGTTTCCCACCAGCGGGACGAAGCGCACCGGTCCGTGCTCGGAGCGCGCGAGGCCGCCGTCCGCTGTCCGGTGCAGGACGATCAGCACCTGTTCGCGGGCGTCGTCGACGACGACGGGCGCGACGAGGCGCCCGCCGGGCGCGAGCTGCCGCGCCAGGGTGTCGAGCTGCTCCAGCGGGCCGGCGGCGGCGACGTTGATCGCCTGAAACGGCGCGTGCTCGGGCAGGCCGCGGGTGCCGTCGCCGAGCAGGCAGGTCACGTTGCGCGCCCCCGCCGCCGCGAGCGCGTCGCGGGCGCCCGCCGACAGGGAGGCGCGCACCTCGACGCTAAAGACGTGCGCGGCCAGCCGGGCGAGCACGGCCGCGTGATAGCCCGACCCCGTCCCGACGTCCAGGATCCGCTCGGTGCCCTGCAGCTGCAGCAGCTCGCACATCACCCCCACGACCAACGGTTGGGAGATCGTCTGGCCGCAGCCGATCGGCAGCGACTCGTTGTCCCACGCCTGCCCGCGCCTGCGGGCGGGCACGAAGACGTCGCGCGGGACCGCGCCGATGGCGGTCAGGACGCGCTCGTCGTGCAGTCGGCCCCGCAGCTCGCCGAGCAGCCGCTCTACCTCGACGGTCGCCTCCCTTCAGCCCCGTGCGGTGCGCACGGTCGCCGCCATGTCGTCGGTAGCGGCGATGCCGCGGCGCGGGTCAGGGTGGGCCGCGTCGCGGGGGACGCGGGGCAGCCGGACGCCGGCGAGGCTGCTTCGGGCCATGCGGGGCCGCTACCCGGGCGTCGGCGGGGTCAGGCCTGTCGCGGCCCGGGTGCTCATGGTTGAGGCTCGGGCTGGGTGTAGGGCACAATCCACTGACATGAAGCGCTCGCTCGCCGTCTGCCTGTTGCTGTGCCTGCTGCCCGGCGTCGCGGCGGCCCATCCAGAGCGGGCCACGCTGTTCCCGGCGTGGGCCGGCCTGAAGTATCCGACCTACCGCACGTCGGGCCCGAAGATCGTCGTCTGCACGAAGGGCTCGCGCACCGGGATCAAGAAGCAGTTCAAGGCGGGCTCGAAGGCGCGCAGGAAGCGCCTCAAGCTCCTCAAGCAGTGCCGCGTGCATGAGATCCAGAAGGCGATCAACGCCGCGCACTCGGGTGATCGCATCCTGCTCATGCCCGGCGTCTACTCAGAGCCCACGAGCCGCGCCGTCGCGGTCGGCGGCTACCGCAGCGGCCCGTGCCCGAACGACTACGTCGCGACCGAGGGCTTCGGCAACGACGCGCCGCCGCCCGTGGGCCGGCGCTCCAACGACCCGGCCGTCCGGCCGGACCGCAACCTCCAGATCAACTGCCCCAACGCGAAGAACCTGACCGCGGTGATCGGCGACACCCGGCCCGAGCCGGCGCCCGCGGCGCCCTCCGTGGTACCCATGTGCCTGCAGCTGTGCAACCTGCAGATCGAGGGCCTTGGGCGCAGGCCGACCGACGTCGTGCTGCGCGGGGACCGCCTGAAGATGGACGTGCTGCGCGTCGACCGCGCCCAGGGCGTCTACCTGCGCAACTTCACCGTCGAGCAGGCGGCCTTCAACGGGATCGACCTCGTCGAGGTCAACGGCTTCGTGGTCAAGGACGTCGTGGCGCGCAACAACTCCGATTACGGCGTGCTCACCTTCACCTCGGGCAACGGCCTGTACGACCGCATCGAGGCGTACGGCAACGGCGACTCGGGCGTGTACCCGGGCTCCAACCAGAAGGGCTGCGACATCGACTACAACGGCGCTTATCAGACGTGCGCCAGGACGGGCTGCCAGTACTCGACGACCGAGCTCAAGAACATCGACTCGCACGACAACGTCCTGGGCTACAGCGGGACGGCGGGCAACTCGACCTACGTGCACGACTCGCGCTTTCACGACAACGCGACCGGCCTGTCGACGGACTCCTTCGCCTCCGGGCACCCCGGCATGCCGCAGGAGTGCTTCCGCTGGGAGAACAACCAGATCTACTCCAACAACAACAATCTCTTCACGGCGCAGCGCCAGCGCTACTGCAACGCCACGCCGTTCCCGGTTCGTCCGGCCACGATCGTCTGCCCGCACTTTCAGACCGCCGTCGGGACGGGGATCCTGATCGGCGGCGGCTCGCGCGACACCGTCAAGGACAACCACATCTACGACAACTGGCGCTACGGCGTGATGCTGATCTGGGTCCCCGCCGCGATCCGCGGCGACGACCGACTCGACCGCCAGGCCGACACGTCCAACGACAACCA
Organism: Solirubrobacterales bacterium; assembly: GCA_038318085.1. Taxonomy (GTDB): domain Bacteria; phylum Actinomycetota; class Thermoleophilia; order Solirubrobacterales; family Solirubrobacteraceae; genus DATLGB01. The sequence goes on along the minus strand of JBBQBV010000043.1, from coordinate 15,227 downwards.
CTTCCTCGACAACATCATGGGGCGCCGGCCGGACGGCACGCCAGACCCCAACGGCCACGACTTCTGGTGGGACGAGCAGGGCGTGGGCAACTGCTGGCAGGGCAACGTCTCCTCCTCGGGCAAGGGCCGCTTCTCCGATCCCGCGTCGCTGCCGGGCTGCGCCCGTCCCTCCACCTCACCCGTGTCGCGGCTCGACAAGACGGCCCTGCTCGTGCCGTGCACGACCTGGGACCCCGAGAGAAACCCCCGACCCGTCGCGTGCGACTGGTTCGACCTCCCGGCCGAGCCCCGGTGAGGCTGCGCCGCGGGGCGGCGGGCGGCCTCGCCCTGATCGTCCTCGCGGGCTGCGGCGCGACGCCCACCGACCAGGCCTGGCTGACATGGAAGAGCCGGCCGGCCGCCTTCTCGCCCAGGACGCTCCCGACCGACCGGGTCGTGCTGGGCACCGTGCGCAACGCGTCCAAGCGCGCGTGGCTGGTCCTCGACGCGTCCCAGGTCCATGTCGTCGACGCCGGCGGGCGCCGGCTGCGCGGCTCCGCGCAGTTCATCGCGAGCTACGCGCACGGCATCTACGGCGCGTACCAGAAGCCGGTCGACGTAGAGGAGTCTGAGCTGCTGCGCCTCGGGCTGAAGATCAAGCTCGCGCCGGGCCGCACCGCGCCGCTGTACGTCTCCTACCGGCTGCGCCCGGGCCTGAAGCTGCCCGTGCACGTCGACTACGGGTCCGGGACGCTCCCACTCCCGGCCCGCGCCAAGACCGACTGATCGGCGTAAGCCTGCTTAAGTGCAGCGCTCACCTTTGATTCGGAGCCGGCCCATGACCGAGGACAGCTACGACGCCCGCGCTGAGCTGGACGTCGGCGGGAAGACGTACACGTACTATGCCCTCGAGGCGCTGCAGTCCTCCTGCGACGTCGCGCGCTTGCCGTTCTCACTGAAGATCCTGCTCGAGAACGTCCTGCGCAACGAGGACGGCGACGCGGTCCGCTCCGACGACATCGAGGCGTTGGTCACCTGGGACCACAAGGCCGATCCCTCCAAGCAGATCGCCTTCACGCCCGCCCGCGTGGTCCTGCAGGACTTCACCGGCGTGCCGGCCGTCGTCGACCTCGCGGCCCTGCGCGACGCGCTCGCCGACATGGACGGCGACCCGTCCGTGATCGAGCCGCTCGTCCCCGCCGAGCTCGTCATCGACCACTCCGTGCAGGTCGACTCCTTCGGCAGCCGCGACTCCTTTCACCTCAACGCCCAGCGCGAACACGAGCGCAACGCGGAGCGCTACCAGCTGCTCAAGTGGGGGCAGGGCGCCTTCCAGCGGCTGAAGGTCGTCCCCCCGGACACGGGGATCGTCCATCAGGTCAACCTCGAGTACCTCGCGCGGGTCGTCTTCGACGACGGCGACGTGCTCTACCCCGACACGCTGGTCGGCACCGATTCGCACACCACGATGATCAACGGGCTCGGTGTGCTGGGCTGGGGCGTCGGCGGCATCGAGGCCGAGGCGGCCATGCTCGGCCAGCCGATGCCGATGCTCGTCCCGCAGGTCATCGGCTTCAAGCTCAACGGCGCGTTGCCCGAAGGCGCGACGGCCACCGACCTCGTGCTGACCGTGACCGAGATGCTGCGCTCCTACGGCGTGGTGGGCAAGTTCGTCGAGTTCTTCGGGCCCGGCGTGTCGCGCCTCGGCCTGGCCGACCGCGCCACGATCGGCAACATGTCGCCCGAGTTCGGCTCGACGTGCGCGATCTTCCCGATCGACGCCGAGACGCTGCGCTACCTGGCGTTCTCCGGGCGCGCGCAGGAGCACATCGCGCGCGTGGAGGCCTACGCGAAGGCGCAGGGCCTGTGGCACGACGAGGACTCCGAGGCGGCCACGTACTCCGACGTCCTCGAGCTCGACCTCGACGAGGTGGTCCCGTCGCTCGCCGGTCCGAAGCGCCCGCAGGACCGGATCTCGCTCAAGGACGCCAAGCAGGCGTTCGCCAAGGCGCTCACGGAGGTCGTCCCGTCACTGCAGGACTCCCACGACGAGGCCTCCGACGAGTCCTTCCCCGCCTCGGACCCGCCGGCCAACGGCGCGACGGGCTCGGGGAGGCCGCGGCCGACCGAGCAGGTGCAGGCGCCAGGCGAGGAGGTCGTCACGGCCACGCTCGAGGAGGCCGCCGCGAGGGTGACGCTCGCTGACGGCACGGAGACCTTCCTCGACCACGGGCACGTCGTGATCGCCGCGATCACCTCGTGCACCAACACCTCGAATCCGAGCGTGATGATCGCCGCCGGCCTGCTCGCCCAGAGGGCGGTCGCGAAGGGCCTGACGTCCAAGCCCTGGGTCAAGACCTCCCTGGCGCCGGGCTCGAAGGTCGTCATGGAGTACTACGAGCAGGCCGAGCTCGTCGACTCGCTCGAGGCGCTCGGGTTCCATCTCGTCGGCTACGGCTGCACCACGTGCATCGGCAACTCCGGGCCGCTGCCCGACGAGATCTCCGAGGTCGTCAACGAGGCCGACCTCGCCGTCGCGTCGGTGCTCTCGGGCAACCGCAACTTCGAGGGGCGCATCAACCCGGACGTGAAGATGAACTTCCTCGCGTCGCCGCCGCTGGTGGTCGCCTACGCGCTGGCGGGCACCATGGCCTGGGATCCCTACGAGGACCCGATCGGCGAGGACTCCGACGGCAACGAGGTCTACCTCAAGGACATCTGGCCCGCCGCCGAGGACGTCGCCCGCGTCGTCGAGGAGTCCGTGCGCTCGGCCATGTTCACGTCCTCCTACGAAGGGGTCTTCGAGGGCGACGAGAACTGGCGGTCGCTCGACGTGCCGGGCGGCGAGCGCTTCGCCTGGGACGAGGACTCCACCTACGTGCGCCGGCCGACCTTCTTGATCGACGTGTCGGCGGACCCCGTCGCCGTCACGGACATCGAGGGCGCGCGCGTGCTCGCCAAGCTCGGCGACTCGGTCACGACAGACCACATCTCGCCCGCCGGCGCGATCAACAAGGACTCGCCGGCCGGCCGCTACCTCTCCGACCACGGCGTCGAGCCGAAGGACTTCAACTCCTACGGCTCGCGGCGCGGCAATCACGAGGTCATGGTCCGCGGCACGTTCGCCAACATCCGCCTGCGCAACCAGCTGGCGCCGGGCACGGAGGGTGGGGTGACGCGGCTCATGCCTGGCGGCGAGGAGATGACGATCTACGACGCGGCCATGAAGTACGCCGAGAACCACACGCCGCTGGTCGTGCTGGCCGGCAAGGAGTACGGCTCGGGGTCCTCGCGCGACTGGGCGGCCAAGGGCACGAACCTGCTCGGCGTCCGGGCCGTGATCGCCGCGTCCTTCGAGCGCATCCACCGCTCGAACCTCGTCGGCATGGGCGTGCTGCCGCTGCAGTTCGCCGACGGCGAGGACGCGGAGTCGCTCGGGCTCACCGGAGCGGAGTCGTTTGCGATCACGGGGCTGGGCGACGGCTCCGAGAAGGAGGTCACCGTCAGGGCCGGCGACATCGAGTTCAGGGCGCGGGTGCGGATCGACACGCCCAAGGAGGTCGAGTACTTCCGGCACGGCGGCATCCTGCCCTTCGTGCTGCGCCAGCTGCTGCAGAGGTCCGGGACATCGGCGTGACCGACGTCCCCGCGGTCCTGCGCTCCCTGCTCACCGCGCCGGGGCCGTCGGGTTACGAGTCGCTCCCCGCCGCCGCCTTCCGCGCCGCGTGCGAGCCGCTGGCGACGGAGGTGACGGGCGACAGCGTCGGCTCGTCCGTCGCGCGCCTGGCCGGGTCCGGCGACGGGCCGAGCGTCACCGTCCTCGGCCACATCGATGAGATCGGCCTGATCGTCTCGCACATCGACGACAAGGGCTTTCTGTGGTTTTTGTCCGTGGGCGGCTGGGACCCGCAGATCCTCGTCGGCCAGCGCGTCGACGTGCTGACGCGCGACGGGATCATTCCCGGCGTGGCCGGCCGCAAGCCGATCCACCTGCTCGACGAGGAGGAGCGCAAGCGGGTCCCGAAGCTCAAGGACCTGCACATCGACATCGGCGCGGCGGACGGCGACGACGCTCGCGCCATGGCCGCGGTCGGGGACGTGGCGGTCATCAGCGCGGAGCCGGTCGAGTTTCCCAACGGGCGCCTGGTGTCGCGGTCGCTGGACAACCGCATCGGCTGCTTCGTCGCCTATGAGGCGCTGCGGCTGCTGGCCGAGGACGGGCCCGCCCCCGGGGACTTCCACGCCGCGGCGGTCAACCACGAGGAGACGAGCTTTCAGGGCGCGATCACCACGGCCTACGCGCTGCGCCCGGACGTCGCCGTCGTCATCGACGTGACGCACGAGACGGGTGCCCCGGGCGTCGACGAGAAGGACAACGGCCGCCACCTGTTCGGCTCCGGGCCGGTCATCGGGCGCGGCGCGACGCTGTCGCCGAAGGTGTTCGAGCTGCTGGTCGAGACCGCCGAGGCGCAGGGGATCCCCTACACCGTGGAGGCGACGGGCCGCGCGACCGGGACCGACGCGGACGCGATCGTCAACAGCCGCGCGGGCATCCCGACGGGGTCGATCGGCGTGCCGCTGCGCTACATGCACTCCGCGGTCGAGATGGTCCAGATCGACGACGTGCTCGCCACGGCGAGGCTCTGCGCGGCGTTCGCGCGGCGCCTGTCGGGCGACGTGTCGTTCGCGCGGTGACCGACCTCCCGCTCCTGCTGCTCTGGGACATCGACGGCACGCTGCTGCAGCGGGCCTCGGTCGCCCACGCCCGGGCCCTGCAGCGCGCGATGCGCGCGGTGCACGGCGACCGGCTGCGCCCGCAGGACGTGCGCGGGATCGAGGCCGCCGGGCGCACGGACGGCGCGATCGCGCGCGACGTCCTGCTGGCGCTGGGGGTCAATCCCGAGGCGATCGACCGCGAGGTGCAGGCGGTCGCCCGCGCGACCGCCGCGGCCTACGCGCAGCTGTGCCCGCTCGATCTCTCGGCCTTCGTCGCTCCGGGCATCGGGGAGCTGCTCGCGTCGCTCGCCGGCGACCCGCGCTTCCGCTCCTCGCTGGTCACGGGCAACTTCGAGCCCGTGGCGCGGCTGAAGCTCCACCGCGCCGGGATCGGCGCTCGCTTCGAGCCGGGCCAGGGCGGCTTCGGCTCCGACGCCGAGCAGCGCGAGTCGCTCCCGCCGCTGGCGCGCCGGCGCGCGGGCGGCGAGGACGGCGCGCCGTGGCCGCGCGAGCGGACGATCGTCATCGGCGACACCCCGCGCGACGTTGCCTGCGCGCGCGCCGACGGCCTGCGCGTCGTCGCGGTCACCACCGGCTCCTTCGACGCGGCGGCCCTCGCCGACGCCGACCACGTGGCCGCGGGCGCGGCGGAGCTGGCGCCGCTGCTCGCGTCGTTGGCGTAGGCCCGATCCATTGCCGGGCGCGCCCGACGGCCTACGGCCCGAAGCGCAGGATGCGCGCCTGCACCGTCCCGCCGGCGCGGTGACGCAGACGGGTCACATACGCAGCCGGCCCGTCGAACGCAGTCGTCCACAGTGTCACGGTGAGACCGGCCGGCGGACGCGGCGGGTCCCTCGGGCGCCTGCCGCGCGGGTAGCCGGCGCGGTGCTTGTGGTGGCCCTTTCCCACGCCGGCGTCGCGGCGCGCGCTCGGCGTCGTCGTGTACACACGGTGGCCGCCGAGGTAGGCCGTCTGGTCGTCGGATGTCGAGCGGACGTACATGAGCCGGCGGTTGACCATGGACGGCTGCAGCAGCAGCGCGCCGGTGGCGCGGCGCAGGGTGCTCAGCTCGCCGGTGGCGAGGTCGCGTTGGAGGATCCGGCTGAGTGTCGGCGTCTGGTCGTCGAAGACGATGCGCGTGTCGTCGACCACCGGGCGGCCGAGGCTGCCACGGTCCCGGGCGACCGCCACCACCGTCGCCCCCGACGGCGTCAGCAGGCTCCGGGCGAAGATCGCGTCGCGCCCGCCCTCGCCCGGCGCGCGCCACGCCACGTAGCGCCCGGAGAGCCCCAGGGCGTCGGCGCCCGGTGCCGGAAAGGCGACCAGCGGCTGCAGCGTGGTGACGTCGGCCACCACCGCTTCGCCGCCCGCGAGCCAGGCGATCAGCCCGCCGCTGACGGCCGGATGGGCACCCGGCACCGGGACGACCTGCCCGTCCGTGCGCCGCAGCCGACCCGTGCCGCCCGGCACCTGCCAGGCGACGAGCCCCGCGCTGGCGCTCGGGTCCGTTGCGTCGAGCGCGAACGTGGTCGCGGCGCGCGCCGACGGCGGCGCGGCGAGCAGCGTCGCCGCCGCGACGGCGAGGCCCACCGCGGCGGCGGCGCGCAGCCCGCGCAGGACCGCGGGGTGCTCGCCCATGGCGGCGGCGACCGCGGCCGGGCCCTCGCGGTCCTGCCACGGCGCGAGCAGCCCGACCGGCAGCGCCCGCCCGGCGCCGAACGCGAGCCCGATCGTCGCCCCGGTCGCCGGCGCGCCGACGGCGAGGCAGGCGGCCGCAAGCGCCCAGGTCGCAAACGAGAGCACGAAGGTCGTGAAGCCGAGGCCGAGCAGCACGCCGTACAGGCCGGCGGCCAGTGGCACGGGGAGCACACGGCGCCAGGTCTCGGGGACCTGCCGGCGCACCTGCGGCACGATTCGGCGGCCGGCAGCGTCCCCGGCGGCGCCGAGCAGCAGGGCGGCGGCGGCGAGCGCGGCGGCCGCGCCGCCGGTGACCCCGAGCCGCGAGCCGAGCAGCGCGAGCCCGCCGAAGGTCGCGACGCCGCCGCCGAGCGCGCCGACGGCGAACGCGAGCGCGCCGACGACGGACGTCCGGCGCCGCCCCGCGCAGCCGGCCGGCGCGAGCGTGTCGACCATCGAGAGGCCGCACGGCGACCAGGACCCGGCGATGCCGGCGACGACCGCCGCGGCGAGCAGCGCGGCCGTCAGCACGGGACCTTGGTCTGATGGAACATCACGCAGAACACCCGGCGACCTCCGTAGCAGTAGCCGCGCAGGGCCTTGTCGCCGTTGATGCGTCGGTCGTGGCCCGAGCAGCAGTCGACGAGCTTGCGCACGTGGCCCTGGCAGCAGCGGTACCAGGCGCCGTCGATCTGCGTCGCGAAGCCGTATCGGTGGCCGGTCGCCGTGCAGACCTTCGTCCGGCCGGCGACGGGCAGGGGGCGGCCGTCGGGGTCGACCAGTCGCCGGCCGTCCTCGCCGACGGCGCGCCCCTCGCGGTCGATCAGGCGGCCGAGGTCGTCCACGCGGTGCCCGTCCTTCGCTCGCAGCGGGTAGCCCTTCGCGTCGATGCGCGGCAGGCCGGTCGGGTGCGGGCAGGAGTCGGTCGTGAAGATGTGGCCGCAGAAGTGGTAGGCCTCGGCCTCGCCGGGGCGGACGAGCGCGCCGATGGTCTGCGCGCCGGCGACCGCGGCTGCGACGCCGGCCGCCCGGCTGAAGAACGTCCGCCGCGAGTGGCCGAGCAGCGAGCGGGCCTGCGCCGCGGTGTTGACGGTGCCCTTCGCGCGCACCACCCCGTCGTCGCCCACGAGGACCGCGTACGGGGCCCCCGGCACGCGCGCGGCGAGCCACGCGGCGGCGTCACGCTCCTCGTCGAGCTCGACGACGACGCCCGCCAACCCGCGCCTGACGCGCGCGCACAGCCGGCAGCCGCCGGCGGTGAACAACAGCAGGCCGGTGGGGCCGGGCAGCGGCGACCCGATCTCCGGACCCTCGCCGGCGACGTCGAGCGCCCCGCGCGGCGCGCGCTGCGCCAGCAGCGCGGCGACGGCGGCCACGCCGACGCCCACGAGCGCGACCTCGGGCCGCCCGCCGCCGTCTGCGAGCGCCGCGATCCCGGCCAGACCGGCCACGCGCACCACGGACGCCGCCGATATCGTGCCGCGCCCGCCGAGACACCCGCAGGGCGCGCCGCCCCCGCCGCGAAGAAGGACCACCGACTGTGCGACAGCGAAGCCGGCCAACAGGGCAGCCGCGGCCCAGCCCGCGCCGCCCGCGCCGGCCAGCATGGCCGCGCCCAGCAGCGCTTCGACGGCGACCAGCGGCGCCAGCCACCAGCCTGGCGCGCCATAGGTCGCGAAGGCCACGCGCGAGGCCGCGGGCTCGGCCGCCTTCATGGCTGCGGCGGCGAGCAGCGCGCTCCCGCAGATCAGGCTCGCGAGCAGAGCGACCATCAGGCCGCGGAACCCTACCGCGGCGACACAGATGGGTGATTTCACGACCCGCGCCCCGAGCACGGCCCTGGCACTTCGCCGGATCGAGCCGGTCCGGTCTGCCCGTACTACCGGTAGGGGCTTCGCCGGCCCGCCACGCCCGGCGCGGCCATGACCGCGCTCGGAACCACGGTTCTCGTGGAATCACCCATCTACGCGCGCGTCAGCTTCTTGTACGTGATGCGGTGGGGCCGGTCGGCGGCATCGCCGAGCTGCTCGCGGCGGTGCTCCTCGTAGGCCTCGAAGTTGCCCTCGAACCAGGTGACCTGCGAGTCGCCCTCGAAGGCGAGCACGTGCGTGCAGACGCGGTCGAGAAACCAGCGGTCGTGGGAGATGACCACGGCGCAGCCGGCGAAGTTCACGAGCGCGTCCTCGAGGGCGCGCAGCGTGTCGACGTCGAGGTCGTTGGTCGGCTCGTCGAGCAGCAGCAGGTTGCCGCCGGACTTCAGCAGCTTGGCCAGGTGCACGCGGTTGCGCTCGCCGCCGGAGAGCACGCCGACCTTGCGCTGCTGGTCGGAGCCCTTGAAGTTGAAGCCGCTCACGTAGGCGCGCGAGTTCATCTCGTTCGTGCCGACCTTGATGACGTCGTAGCCGTCGGAGATCTCCTCCCAGACGGACTTCTCCGCGTTCAGCGCGTCGCGCGACTGGTCGACGTAGGCGAGGTCGACGGTGTCGCCGACGCGCAGCACGCCCGAGTCCGGCTGCTCCTGCCCGGTGATCATCTGAAACAGCGTCGTCTTGCCGGCCCCGTTGGGGCCGATCACGCCGACGATGCCCGCGGGCGGCAGCGTGAAGGACAGCGAATCGATGAGCAGCTTCTCGCCAAACCCCTTGCGCAGGTCCTTGGCCTCGATCACCGTGTCGCCGAGGCGCTTGCCGGCGGGGATGTGGATCTGGACCTGGTCGAGCTTGACGTTGCGGTCCTCGGCGAGCAGGTCCTCGTAGCGGGCGAGCCGCGCCTTGTTCTTGACCCGGCGGCCCTTGGGGTTCGTGCGCACCCACTCGAGCTCGGCGGCGATCGTGCGCTGGCGCGAGGACTCCTTGCGCTCCTCTTGTTTGAGCCGCTGCTGCTTCTGCTCGAGCCAGGCGGAGTAATTGCCCTCGTAGGGAATGCCGCGCGAGCGGTCGATCTCGAGGATCCAGCCGGCGACGTTGTCGAGGAAGTAGCGATCGTGCGTGACGGCCACCACCGCGCCCTTGTACTCGGCCAGGTGCTGCTCGAGCCAGGCGACCGACTCGGCGTCGAGGTGGTTGGTGGGCTCGTCGAGCAGCAGCAGGTCGGGCGCGGAGAGCAGCAGGCGGCACAGCGCCACGCGGCGGCGCTCGCCGCCCGAGAGATGCTCGACGGTGGCGTCGGCCGGCGGCAGGCGCAGGGCGTCCATGGCCGTCTCGATCGTCGTGTCGAGGGTCCAGCCCTCGGCCGCGTCGATCTGGTCCTGCAGGCGCGCGAACTCGTCCGCGGTGTCCTCGGAGTAGTTGGCCGCCAGCTCGTTGAAGCGGGCCATCAGGTCGCGGACCTCGTGCACGCCGTCCTCGACGTTTGAGCGCACGTCCTTGGCCTCGTCGAGGTGCGGCTCCTGCTCGAGCATGCCGACCGAGGCGCCGGGCGCCAGGCGCGCCTCGCCCTGATACTCGACGTCGACCCCGGCCATGATGCGCAGGACGGTGGACTTGCCCGCGCCGTTGTAGCCGAGGACGCCGATCTTGGCGCCGGGGAAGAACGACAGCGAGACGTCCTGCAGGACCGTCTTGTCCGGGGGGAAGCGCCGTGTGAGGCGGTGCATGGTGAAGATGTACTGCGAACTCATGGACCGAGCCACTGTAGGTCACTACCTCGCCCACGAGGCCGGCCGTCTGGCGGGCGTGCCCGGCGACCGCGTCGGCCAGTGGGCGCGCTGGGGCCACATTCGCGCGTCGGTCTCCGACGGCGAGCCGCACGTGTACGCCTTCGCCGACGTGGCGGACGCGCTCGCCGTGCACCTGCTGCTCGAGGACGGCTTCACCCTGCCGGTGATCCGGCGGGCCGTCGAGCGCCTGGGCGGCGAGCATCCGCTCTGTGGCGGTCTGCACGTCGTCGACCACCGGCTCGCGGTCGAGCGCGGCGAGGGCCTCGAGGACGTCTTCACCGAGCAGCGCGTGCTCCCGCTCGACGGTCGCCTGGACGCGGTCGCCCTGCTGCGGACCGGCGGGTGGCCCGCGCGCGTGGGCGGCGTGCGCGGGGTGGAGGTCGACCCGGCGCGGCTCGACGGGCGGCCATGCCTGCGCGGGCGGCGCGTGCCCGTCCAGGACGCCGTCGCCGACCCCGACGGGCTCGAGCTCACGGCAGGGCAGCTCGCGGACGCGCGCGCATGGTGGGCGGCGTGCGCCTCCTGATCCTCGACGACATGCTGCCGCGCGCGCTCGCCGCCGAGCTGCGCGCCCGTGGCCGCGAGGCGGCGACGCTGGCCGAGCTGGGTCTCGAGTCCGCCACGGACGCCGAGGTGAGCGCGCTCGACGGGGTGCTGGTGACGGCGGTTCGAGTCCACGCCCAAGGTGCGACGATCGCCGTCGTGGCGGGGCAGGGAGCGGCCGCCCGGCGGGATGCGGTGCACCGCTGGGCGCACGCGATGGCGGGGCAGCGGACGGGGTCCACGCGCCGGTACCTGGCAAGCTGAGGGGGATGCCTGCGATCAGCGTGCACCACGTCGTCAAGCGCTACGGCCCGATCACGGCCGTGGAGGGCCTCGATTTCGACGTACCCGAGGGGACATGCGTCGGCCTGCTCGGGCCCAACGGCGCGGGCAAGTCGACGACGATGCGCATGCTCACCGGCCAGACAGTGGCCGATGAGGGGGAGATCGAGGTCCTCGGCCTCCCGATGCCCGCCGAGTCCAAGGTGGCGCGGGCGCAGATGGGCGTCGTCCCGCAGCTCGACAACCTCGACATCGCGCTGACGGTCGAGCAGACGCTGCTGATCTTCTCCCACCTGTACCGGGTGCCGCGCCGCGAGCGCAGGGACGCGATCGACCGTGTCCTGCAGGTCGGCAACCTCGCCGAGCGGCGCGATACGCGCGTGGACAAGCTCTCCGGCGGCATGCGCCGGCGCCTGCTGATCGCCCGGGCGCTCATCCACGCCCCGCGGCTGTTGCTGCTCGACGAGCCCACGGTCGGCCTGGACCCGCAGGTGCGCCAGGAGCTGTGGGGGCTGATCGACGGCCTGCGCGCGCAGGGCACGTCGATCCTGATGTCGACGCACTACATCGAGGAGGCCGAGCGCCTCGCAGACACGGTGCTGATCATGAGCCGCGGCAAGGCCGTCGCGGCCGGCAAGCCCTCCGAGCTCGTGCGCGACCTCGTCGGCGTCCAGGTCACCGAGGTCTACGGCCCGGCGGAGCGGCTCGTCGAGGTCGAGGCGCAGGTCAAGGCCCAGGGCTACAAGACCCGCCGCACCGGAACGTCGATCGCGATCCTCGGCACGGAGTCGGCCAACGGCGAGCTCCCCGAGGGCGCGAAGCGCGTGGCGAGCCTCGAGGACGTCTTCGTGCTGCTCACCGGTGAGGAGGTGGACTGATGTCGAAGATCGAGCGGTCCGGCCTGATGGGCGTGCTGGTGCGCGAGGTCATCAACTTCGGAACGATGTGGCGCGCCTCGACGTTCTCGGCGATCGTGCAGCCGATCGTCTACCTGCTGGCCTTCGGCTTCGGCTTCGGCTCGCTGGTCGACAAGGTCGGCGGCGTGAAGTACATCGAGTTCGTGGCCATCGGCACGGTCGCCACGGCGATCCTGTTCTCCTCGGTCTTCTCGGGCATCTTCGGGACGCTGCTGAAGTGGAAGTACCAGCGCACCTACGACGCGCTGCTCGCCGCGCCGGTGAGCGTCGCGGAGATCGTCACCGCCGAGTCGATGTGGATCGGCGTGCGCTCGGGCATCTACGGCTGCGCCCCGCTGATCGTCGGCTTCTTCTTCGGGCTGAACGCCACCGCCGGCATGCTGCTCGTGCCGGCCATCGGGATCCTCACGGGGTTCGGCTTCGCCGCCGGCGGGATCCTGATCGCAGCGATCGTCGAGAACTTCGACAACACCAGCTACGTGCAGAGCCTGCTGATCACCCCGATGTTCCTGCTCGCCGGCACGTTCTTTCCGATCGACCAGCTGCCGGAGTGGGCGCGCGTCGCGTCGCAGGCCAACCCGCTGTATCACTGCGTCGAGCTCGTCCGCCACGCGAGCTTCGGCTTTGAGACGGTCGACCTCTGGCACACGGGCGCGTTGATCATCTTCGCGGTGCTCATGTGGTACCTCGCGAACTGGCGCCTGTCCGGCCGCCTGATCGACTGACCTGAGGGCCCGGGCTAGTACCGTGGAAAGACCGTGGCACCTCCGGTCTTCGACGTGGAACAAGCTGTTCTGCTGCTCGAGCTCGAGCCCCCGTTCGGCATGCGCGAGGTGCAGCTGGCGCGGCGCAGGCTGGCGAAGGTCTGGCACCCGGACATCGCGCCGCCCGGCAAGCAGTTCGAGCACGAGCGCCACCTGAAGGCCATCAACGAGGCGGCCGACACGCTCGAGCGCCTGGCGGAGACCTCGCGCGGCGGCCGGGTCACGCGCAACGCCGTCAAGGTCAGCGCCGGCGCGGCCCGCGCGGCGCGCGCGGAGGCGGGCCGGCGCAACTACGAGGAGCAGGAGCGCGCCCGCGCCGCCTCGGCCGAGAGCCAGAAGCACGACCCGTTCGGCACCCGCATGCCCGACCACTCGGTCGTGCACCGCTACGCGCGCTGCCTGTCCTACCCCGAGTGGGGCGTCGGAACCGTCAACGGCATCTACTTCACGGGGGACTCCGAGAACGACGCCTCGATGCAGCAGTGGGCGCGGGTGTCGTTTCACATCGGAATCCGCACGGTGCCCGCCGGGTCGCTGCAGTTCGTCGACTTCTCCACGCCCGATCCGGGCGCCGAGCGCGTCGAGCGCTTCATGACGGCGGCCAAGCACGCGCTCGCCGAGGGGGACTTCGCGCTGGCCGCCAAGCGGCTGGTCTTCGCGCGCGACGCGGAGCCCGCCAACGCCGCCGTGCTGCGGCTCATGACCACGGCCTTCTGGCAGGCGGGCGACTACGCCGCCGCGGCGCGCTGCGTGCGCGACTGGGCGCGCGTGGAGCCCGAGCGCCCCGGCCCGCACCGCACGGCCGCGCGCATCTACGAGGACATGGGCTCCCTCTCGCAGGCGCATGACGCCGCCCAGCGGGAGACGCTGGCGGCGCCCCGGGACGCGACCGCCTGGGAGCGCCTCGGGCGCCTGCGCATGCGGCGCTTCGACCGCGCCGGGGCGCTGGAGGCGCTCGAGCGCGCGCGCGCGCTGGCCCCCAGCGAACAGGGGCTGCTCGACCTCGCGCTGATCGCCTGCCTGATCGGCGACCTCGGCAGGGAGCTCGCGGCCTGCGAGCAGGCCATCGGCCTCGCGCCCGACTCCGGCGCGGCGTGGTCGCGCCTCGCGCACGCGCTCGCCCGCACCGACCGCCCGACGGACTGCCTCGCCGCCTGCGACCGCGCCCTCGCGCTCGCCGACGACCCCGAGGTCCGCGCCCTGGCCGAGCAGGTCCGCGAGCGGCTGCCGCGCGCGATCGCGGCGGCGTGAGGAACTCTCGAGGCGGCCCCGGCTCGGGCGCCAAAAGCGGCTGGTAAGGGCGGGCTCTGGTCGGTGCCTGAGGTTATGCGTCATATACGCCCATAACGTCAGGCACCTCGGAGATCGGCGGGACGACTCACGTCCGGTCGGCTGGCTAGCTTGCGCGTCCCATGCGCCTCGTCGTCGCCCGCTGCACGGTCGAGTACACCGGTCGGCTCACCGCCCACCTGCCGGAGGCCGTGCGGCTGCTGATGTTCAAGGCCGACGGCTCCGTGCTCGTGCACTGCGACGGCGGCGGGTACAAGCCGCTGAACTGGATGACGGCGCCGACCGCGATCGCCGAGGACGGGGACACGATCGTGGTCCGCAAGGTCAAGGGCGAGGACCAGCTCCAGATCCGGCTGGTCGACGTGATCTCGGACATGACCGTGGAGTGCGACGTCCAGAGCGGGCTCGAGAAGGACGGCGTCGAGTTCCATCTGCAGGAGGTGCTCGCCGACGCGCCGCAGTGGTGCGGCGAGGGCTTCCGCCTCGTGCGCCGCGAGTGGCCGACCGACATCGGCCCGGTGGACCTCATGTGCCGCGACGCCGACGACGGCTGGATCGCCGTCGAGATCAAGCGGATCGGCACGATCGACGCCGTCGAGCAGCTCACGCGCTACCTCGAGCGCCTGCGTCACGACCCGGCGATGGCCGCGTGCCGCGGCGTGCTGGCCGCGCAGTCGATCAAGCCGCAGGCCAAGGTGCTGGCGGAGGCGCGTGGCATCGACTGCGTCGAGGTGGACCTCGCCGTCCTGCGCGGCGAGCGCGAGCCGGAGCTGACACTGTTCGCGGCATGAGCGACTCGCCGGTGCTCCTGGCCGCCGACGGCGGCATCCTCACCATCACCCTCAACCGGCCCGAGGCCCGCAACGCCGTCAAGGGCGCGGTCGCCGAGGGTCTCGCCGCGGCGCTGGACCGCCTCGACGCCTCCGACGAGCTGCGCATCGGCATCCTCACCGGCGCCGGCGGGACCTTCTGCGCCGGGATGGACCTGAAGGCGTTCGTGACCGGCGAGCGCCCGTGGGCGGGCGACCGCGGCTTCGCGGGCATCACCCAGCGCGCCGCGGAGAAGCCGCTGATCGCCGCCGTCGAGGGCTACGCGCTGGCCGGCGGCTTCGAGATCGCGCTCGCCTGCGACCTGGTCGTGGCCGCGCGCGACGCGCGCTTCGGCATCCCAGAGGTCAAGCGCGGGCTGGTCGCCGCCGCCGGCGGCCTCTTCCGCCTGCCCGAGCGGATCCCGTACCACCTGGCGATGGAGCTCGCGCTGACCGGCGACCGGATCGGCGCCGAGCGCGCGGCCGAGCTCGGGATCGTCAACCGGTTGGTCGAGCCCTGCGAAGCGCTGGACGCCGCCCGCGGGCTCGCCGCTCACATCAACCGCAACGCCCCGCTCGCGCTCGCCGCGTC
>JBBQBV010000042.1:0-25313 GCA_038318085.1 Solirubrobacterales bacterium | reverse complement strand
CTCGAGCACGAAGGAGCGATCGATCTTGATCTCGTCGACTGGCAGCTCCCGCAGGTAGGCGAGCGAGGAGTAGCCCGTCCCGAAGTCGTCGATGGCGAGGGAGACCCCGAGCTCGTCGAGCCGCTCGAGCACGCTGCGGGCGCGCCGAGGGTCGCCGACGATCATCGACTCCGTGATCTCGAGCTCGAGCCGCGCGGGGTCGACGTTCCAGGTGGCGAGCATCTGCGGCAGCTCCTCGAGCAGCTGGGAGTCCAGGAAGGAGCGCGCC
Organism: Solirubrobacterales bacterium; assembly: GCA_038318085.1. GTDB lineage: Bacteria > Actinomycetota > Thermoleophilia > Solirubrobacterales > Solirubrobacteraceae > DATLGB01. The sequence continues at coordinate 25,045 of JBBQBV010000042.1, read as the reverse complement.
GAGAGGTTGACGGCGACGCTCATGCCCATGCCCTGTTCGGCCCACGTGGCGATCTGCTCGAGCGCGATGTCGAGCACCACCTTGGTCAGCGGGGTGATCAGGCCCGTGTGCTCGGCCATCGGCACGAAGTCGTCGGGCATGATCAGCCCCAGCGACGGGTGCTGCCAGCGGCACAGGGCCTCCACGCCGACGAGCCGTCCGGAGGCGATGTCGACCTTCGGCTGGTAGTGCAGCACGAGCTCGCCGTGCTCGATCGCCCGGCGCAGCTCACCCGCGAGCGCGAGGCGCTGGACGCTGTGCTGGTCCTGGGCGACCTCGTACAGCTGCGCGCCGGAGTGGTCGCTCTTGGCGACGTACATCGCGATGTCGGCGCGCTGGAGCAGCGCCTCGCCGTCGGCGCCGTGCTCGGGGAAGCACGCGATGCCGATCGAGGCGCCGACCTCGAGCGTCAGGCCGTCGACCTCGAACGAGCGCCCGAGGGCCTCGAGCACCTTGTTGGCCACGTCGAGCGCGTGCTGGTGGTCACCGACGGACGGCAGCAGCAGGGCGAACTCGTCGCCGCCGAGCCGCGCGACGGTGTCCTCGCCCCGCAGCGATGCGCTCAACCGCTCCCCGACGAGCTGGAGCAGGCGGTCGCCGTGGTAGTGGCCGAGGGTGTCGTTGATCTCCTTGAAGTGGTCGAGGTCCATCACCATGACCGCGCTCGTGGCGTCCTGGCGGCGGGCGGCCACGATCGCCTGGCGCACGCGATCATGAAACAGGGCGCGGTTCGGCAGCCCCGTCAGCGAGTCGTGCAGCGCCTGGTGCTCGTTGAGCACCGCCTGGCGCGTATTGCGGTGGATGGCGATGATCGGGAGCGCCAGCAGCGGCAACATCCCGATGGAGAACTCGCCGACGATGACCATCAGCGGCGCCAGGCCGAGCGCGAAGCCGGCCGTGGAGGACTGCAGCAGGAAGTCCGCGGCGAAGGAGCTCCAGACGGCATGGCCGCTCGAGAGGGCGAGGACCGTCGCGACGAGCAGCGTGTTGACGACGAAGAAGACGACGCCCGACAGCAGCAGCATCGGGAGGTCGGCGCCGACGAACGCGGCCAGCGGCGCCCGCGGGACGTTCGTGAGCGTCTGCATCAGCACGCCGGTCACGAACAGCGCGATGGCGTACTGGCCGACGTTGAAGGCGACCCGGTACAGCGCCTTGCGGCGGGCAAGGTCGCCGATCACGCTGCCGATGCACAGCGCCGGGATCGCGGCCCCGGGCCCGAAGGCCAGCATCATGGCGAAGGCGAACGCCGTGGAGGTGAGCAGCTCCCCCTCCTGGCCGCGCAGGACCACGTTGAGCGGCAGCAGCTCCCCGATGATCACGCAGGCAGACAGCACCCAGAGCAACAACGGGGCGTCGACGAGGACGTCCGGCGTGTCGGCCACCACAGTGAAGGCGAGCAGGGCGATCCCCACGGTGGCGACGGCCGTGACGTAGAGCTTGAAGGCAGGGGGCCGACGAGAGGCCACGGGACCGGTGGACGCGACTGAAAGCCAGGACGGTGCTCCGGCCTTCACACGGGACGCCATCGCACGGCTGGTGGACGAGCACGTCACCACGTACCTACGGCGAGGGCCGCCGCGAGCTGGTCGAGCCGGGGGCCCTACCACGTGACGAAGGCTCGGTTTTTCCCACGGCACCTCCCAGTGTCACGGTTATGGGACCCTCCATTGGGCTCCTGTTCCCTGCGCGTATCGGCAGCACCCTCAAGCCCCTTGAGGGGGTACTGGACGAACGTACGAGTCGGTCGATCTCACGCGCCGTCGCGCGTCGCCTACGGCAGCGGCACGTCCGGCGTCCGCGCCACGTACAGCGCGCCGATCAGAAAGCGGGCCGCATCGGGTATCGGGTGGCCCTCGCGCGGGGGGCCGACGTGCTCCTGGAAGAGATCGAGCAGCTCGAGCACGGCGGCGCAGACCGGCGAGATCTCGAGGTCGTCCCCGACCGCGCAGGCCAGGCGCGCGAGGGCGAGCGTCTCGTCGTAGTCGGCCTGCACGAAGGCGCGGCCGATCGTCGTGCACAGGTGGCTCACCACGCGCTCGAGCAGGGGATCCAGGGCTCGGACGGTCGCGGGCGGATCCCCGAGGTCCAGCGGCGGCTCTCCCGCGACGATGCGCGCGAGCTGTCCACCGGCGGAGCCGCGCAGCTGCTCCGGCGTGAGGCCCGCCTGCACGGCGCAGCGCAGGCCCTGCACGGCGGCCACGATCGGCAGCCCGTAGGGGGAGTCGCTCGCCCACAGCACCTGAGCGGGGGGCGCGAGCGCGTAGAGCGCGATCACGTCGACCGGGTTCCACCACGCCGTGTCCACGTAGAGGTTCGGATGCCTGCGCAGCTCCCGCCACACCCAGGCGAGGTCGGAGATCGCGGCGTGGGCGAGGATCAGCTTGGCGTGCGGGAACTCCGCGCTGTGGCGCACGGTGTCCTCACCGAGCGCGGGGATGCCGCGGCCGGCGTGGATGAGCACCGGCAGCTGACGCTCGTGCGCGAGGGCGACGAGGTCGCGGACCGCGGGGTGAGACAGGGTGAAGCGCTCCGCGCGCGGGTGGAGCTTGATCCCGCGAGCGCCCTCGTCGAGGGCGCGGCGCGCCTCGACCAGCGCCGCGTCGCCCTCGTTGGGGTCGACCCGGCAGAAGGCCACGAGCCGGCCGCCGGCGGCCTGTGCCGACGCTATGACCTCGTCGTTGGCGACGCCGTCGGCGTAGCCCTGAGGCTCGTGCATCGGGAACACCAGCGCACGTGCGCCGCAGGTGCCGAGACCTTCGAGCAGCTCGGCCGGCGTCTGCCGGAAGCCGTCGGGATCGTTACGCCCGATGTGCGTGTGGGCATCGAAGAGCTCGAGCTCACCGGCGTCGGAGCGCAGGCGGTCCAGCCAGGGCGTGAAGGTCTCCTCGATCGGCACCATGCGGCGGACGCTATAGGGTCCTCGGGCATGCAGATCCGCCGCGTGCGCGTCCAGATCGACACGGAGCGCCTGCGCATCTCCGGCGTCCTGCAGCTGCCGACCGAGGGCTATCGCAGCCGGGTCACCGACTTCCTCAACGGCCAGGACGGCGGCTTCATCGCGCTGACGGACGCCGAGGTCGCCCCGACCGACGGCTCGCCCTCCGCGACGCAGGACTTCATCGCCGTCGGCTGCCGGCACATCGTGGCGCTGGGCGAGATCGAGCAGCTCGGAGTCATCGAGGAACACAGCGCGGCGCCCGGTCTGGCGGACTACACGAGCCCGTCGACACCCCCGCCGGCACCGGGCGCGTAACGCCGCCCCCGCCTGAGCCGACAGCGCGGACATGGCCTACTCCGACCTCCGCGCGCTGTACATCAACTGCACGCTGAAGCGCTCACCCGAGCCGTCGAACACCCAGGCGCTCGCCGACCGCTCGATCGCGATCCTGCGCGAGCAGGCCGTCACCGTCGACGTCGTCCGAGCGATCGACCTCGATATCGCCACGGGCGTCTGGCCCGACATGACCGAGCACGGCTGGGAGTCAGACGACTGGCCCGCCCTCTTTGACCAGGTCATGGCCGCCGACATCCTCGTGCTGCTCACGCCGATCTGGCTGGGGGAGAAGTCGTCGGTCTGCACGCAGGTCATCGAGCGCCTGTACGGCAACAGCCACCTGCTCAACGAGGCCGGCCAGTACGCCTACTACGGCCGCTGCGGCGGCTGCATCGTCACCGGCAACGAGGACGGCGCCAAGCACTGCTCGATGAACATCCTGTACTCGCTGCAGCACCTCGGCTACGTGATCCCGCCGCAGGCCGACTCGGCGTGGCTCGGCGGCGTCGGCCCGGGGCCGAGCTACCTCGACGAGGGGTCGGGCGGGCCCGACAACGACTTCACCAACCGCAACACGAGCTTCATGACCTGGAACCTGCTGCACACCGCGCGCATGCTCTCCGACGCCGGAGGCTTCCCCGCGCACGGGAACTCGCGCACGGAGTGGGACCTCGGCCTGGACACCACCCACGAGAACCCCGAGCACCGCGCGTAGGGTCAGGCGTGCCGCGCGGCGTAGCCTTGCCGGCGCGCCGTGACCCTGCTGCCCGACCCCCCGCCGAGCCTGCCGCCCGGGCCGCGCGCCTTCTACGACGAGCTCCGCGAGCTGCTGGTCGCGCAGCATCCGCCGGACCTGGACCGCGCCGGCGTGGAGGTGGACTTCGGTGACGCCGGCGTCGCGGTCACGCTGCCCCACGCGCGGGAGCCGGGATGGACGCTCGCGGCGCAGGTCTCGCTGCGCGCCGCGGTCGTCGTCGCCGGGCCGGCGTCCGCGCACTTCGACGACCGCACGCCGGACTGGACGAGCGCGGCCGTCGGCTACATGGCCGGCGTGCTGCGCGGCGAGCGCGAGCTGGCGGTGCTCTCGCACCGCGGCATCGCGTTCTGGCGCGCACCGGTCAGCGAGGTCGTGCGCATCGACTTCGGGGCCCGCGGATGAAGCGGGCCGCGGCGGCGGCGGCGCTCGCGACCCTCGCCTATGCCGTCCTCGGCATCGCCCGCCACCGCACGTTCCGTTCGACGGGCTTCGACCTGGGGATCTTCGACCAGGCCACCTGGCACTACTCGCGCCTGGAGGCACCGGCCAGCTCGCTCAAGGGCCTTCCCAGCCTGCTCGGAGACCACTTCTCGCCCATCCTCGTGCTGCTGGCGCCCGTGCGGCTGCTCGGGACCGAGGCGCTGATCGTCGCGCAGGCCATCCTGGTCTGCGCCGCCGCCCTGCCGATCTTCGCCTACGCCCGGCGCCGGGTCACGGAGGCGGCGGCGATCGGCGTGATCGTCGCCTACCTGCTCTTCGGCGGCGTCCAGGCCGCGCTGTGGTTCGACGTCCACGAGATCGCCTTTGCCCCGCTGCTGATCGCCCTGGCGGTCGACCAACTCGATCGCGGCCATCGCCGCGCGTCCTTTGCCGCAGTCGCCGCGCTCCTGCTCGTCAAGGAGGATCTGGCCCTGCTCGTCGGCGCCTTCGGCGTCGTCTACGCGCTGCGCGGCGATCGCCGGCTCGGCGCGCTGACCGCGGCGCTCGGTGTCACATGGCTGGTCGTCTCCACGCAGATCGTCGTCCCGCACTTCGCCGGCGGCCAGGGCTACGGTTACTTCTCAGGCGGCGCGTTCACCCAGGGTCTGCTCACGAAGGCGCGCACGCTCGCCTACACGTTCGGCGCCTTCCTCGGGCTGCCGCTGCTCTCCCCGCTGGTGGTTCTCGCCGTGCCGCTGCTCGCCGAGCGGCTGCTCTCGACCATTCCGCAGTACTGGACGCTGCAGAACCACTATTCGCTGACGATCGCGCCGGTGCTCGCGCTGGCGGCGGCCGACGGCCTGGCACGCCTGTCCCGGCCCGGCCGGATCGCCGCGGCCGTCGCTGCGCTGGCAGTCGTCCTCGTCCCGGCCTTTCCGATCGTGCATCTCCTGGAGCCGGGCAGCTACCGCGCGCCGGCCGCCTACCGGCAGGCGCGTGCCGCGCTGGCGCGAATCCCGGCGCGCGCGCCGGTGAGTGCCTCCAACCGCCTCGTCGCACACCTGTCGGCGCGCGACGACGTGCAGGAGCTCGGCCCGTCGCCGCCGGCCTCCGGGTGGGTGGTCGCCGCGACGCAGGACGCGAGCCGCGCCGGCGTCTTCCCCAACCGCGACCGCGCGCGGGTGGGCGCGCTGGTGGCGGCCCTGCGACCGCGCTCGCGCGTCGTCTACGATCGCGGCGGCCTGGTCGTGTTGGAGCTGATCAGATAGGCGAGCTCGAGGAGCTCGGCGAGCTCAGCCTCCTCGATCAGCGGCAGGCGCACGAGCACGCTCGGGTGGCCGTCGTAGTGCGCGGTGGTGAAGTACAGGGGCGAATCCGACTGCAGCAGCGCCAGCTTCTCGTCGGCATCGAGCTTGACCACGAGCGTCTCGCCATCCTCCCGCATCCGGCACAGGAACTTGCGCCTGCAGCGGAACGCGGGGGTGCGGTAGGAGGTGCCCTCCTCACACCCGCCGAAGGCGGAGAGGATGCGGCGGACATCGTCCCAGGTCACACCGCCAGCTTCGCATGCCCGTTGTCCTCATACCCCTGGATACACAGCTCCGCGCGATCCGTCGTCGAACCGGCGAGCCCACGACCCACGCGGGTGTAGCGTCCCGGCAGATGCGCGCGACCCTGCTGGCCGTCCTCGCCCTCGCCCTCCTGCCCACCGTGGCGGCCGCCGCACCTCCGGTCCCCACGCCCTACGAGGGCGCGGCCAACGGTCGCTTCTTTCACATCATCCCGCCGGGCGAGGCGGGCACCGCCAACCTCGTGCAGACGGCCGCGTTTTTGACGACGCGGCAGCAGCCGCCGCACTTCTCCGACCAGCGCGACCTCTATACGAACCTCCTGTACGCCACGCCGGGGCTTCAGGACGCAGACATCGGGCGCTACTTCCCGGACGCGAGCTTCGGCGTCGCGCCGGGCGACGCGGCGCGCACCTACCACCCGCGCGGCGACGTGACGATCGTGCGCGACAAGAGCTTCGGCACGCCGCACGTCTACGGTTCGACGCGGTCGGGGACGAGCTTCGGCGTCGGCTACGCGGTCGCGGAGGACCGGCTGTTCTTCATGGACGTCCTGCGCCACTACGGCAACGGCGAGCTCGCGTCCTTCGCCGGGGGGGCGAACGTCGCGACCGACCGCGAGCAGTTCGAGGCCGCGCCCTACACCGCGGCCGACCTGGTCAAGCAGTTCGAGCAGCTGCCCCGGCTCTACGGGCGCGACGGGCAGAACCTCGTCGACGACGTGCAGGCCTACTGCGACGGCGTCAACGCCTACATCGCCGCCGCCAGGCTCAACCCCACGCTGATGCCCGGGGAGTACGCCGCGATCGGCAAGCCCCTCGGGCCGGACCCGTGGACGCCGTCCAACGTGCTCAGCGTCGCCTCGCTGATCGGCGCGCAACTCGGTAACGGCGGCGGCAACGAGCTCTCCCAGCTGCAGCTGCTGCAGGCGGACATCCGGCGCTTCGGCCCCAAGCGCGGCGTGCAGACGTGGACGGACCTGCGCAGCCTGGACGACCCGGAGGCACCCGTCACCGCGACGCGCAGGCGAGGCTTCCCGTACGGCCAGATCCCGAAGCGGCCGCTCGGCGGCGTCGCCCTGCCCGACGCGGGCTCGCTGAAGCTCGCCTCCGTCGACGTGGGCAGACCCGACACGCCCGCGATGCGGCACTCGACCGGCATGCTGCGGGGCCTGCTGCGCTTCCCGCAGTCGGACTCCAACGCCCTCCTGGTATCCGCCGGCAACTCGGCCACCGGCCATCCGCTCGCCGTCTTCGGCTCGCAGGCGGGCTACTTCCAGCCCGAGATCTGGTGGGACGTCGAGGCCCACGGGCCCGGATTCGACGTCCGCGGCGCCAACATCCCGGGCACCGGCCCCTACGTCGAGATCGGCCGCGGGCGCGACTACGCCTGGAGCGCGACCTCGGCCGGCCAGGACATCATCGACGTCTTCGCACTGGACACCTGCCAGGACGCGATGCACTACCGCTACCGCGGCCAGTGCCTGGCGATGGAGCCCGTCGTGCGCTCCGAGCGCTGGTCGCCGAGCCTCGCCGACGCGACGCCCGCGGGCTCGGTCACCTTCCGCGTGCTGCGCACCAAGCTCGGCCTCGTCGTGGCCCGCGCGACGATCAACGGCAGGCCGGTCGTCTACACCAGGCTGCGCTCGACCTACCAGCACGAGTTCGACTCCGGCCGCGGCTTTCAGGCCTTCAACGACCCGGAGAAGACCCACGACGTCCACAGCTTCCAGCGCAGCGCGATGGGCGTCGGCTACACGTTCAACTGGCTCTACACCGACGACCGCGACATCGGCTACATCAACACCGGCAACAACCCGCTGCGGCCGAAGGGCGTCAACGGCCTACTCCCGATCCGCTACTCACGCAGGCGCGAGTGGAAGGGCTTTGACCCGCAGACCAACCTCGCCACCTACCAGGCGCAGAGCAGGCGCCCGCAGGCGCTCAACCAGCGCTACCTCGTCTCGTGGAACAACAAGCAGGCCCGCCACTGCTGCGGAGGGTCGTCCTACACGCCGCTGTGGCGCTCCCAGCTGCTGACCGACGGCCTCGACAACCGGCTCGCCGGCGGCCACAAGCTGACGCTCGGCGAGGTGGTCGACGCCGCCGAGAACGGCGCGACCGGCGACCTGCGCGGCGACAAGATGCTGCCCGTGGCGCTGAAGGTGCTCGGCCATCCGCGGGACCCCAAGCTCGCCGCGGCGGCGCAGACGCTGCGCGCCTGGCAGGCGTCCGGAGCGCACCGCATCGACCGCGACCGCGACGGCCACTACGAGCACGCCGACGCCGTCCGGCTCATGGACGCCTGGTATGAGACGCTCCCGCGGGCGGTCTTCGGTCCGCGCATGGGGGCCGACGTCTTCAAGCGCTACGACGCAGACCTCGCCCCCGACCGGCCCAACTCCTTCCACGGCAACGGCCACGACCACCTCGGCTCCTCGTGGGAGGACGGCTGGTTCGGCTACGTCCAGAAGGACCTGCGCTCGCTGGTGGCGCCGAAGACGGTGCGCGGCACCTACCGCGTCCGCTTCTGCGGCAAGGGCAAACTCGGCGCCTGCCGCAAGGCCGTCCGCGCGTCGCTGGCCAAGGCCCTGAGAATCGACCCGGCGCAGCTGCTCGCCGACCCGACGCTCGCCGGCGAGGACTGCGGGAAGATGGACGCGCAGGCCTGCTTCGACGCGCTGCGCTACCGCCCGCTGGGGGTCGTCTCCCAGCCGCTGCAGCCGTGGCAGAACCGGCCGACCCAGCAGCAGGTCGTCGAGGTGACCACGCACCGGCCGCGATGATTCTCAGGCACAATGGGCGCATGCTGCTGCTCGAACAACTGCGGACCACGCCGGCGTGGCGGTCGGCCCTCGAGGTCGCGCTGACGCGCCCACCCGGCGTGCCCGAGCGCCGGTCCGGCGAGGATCCCTGGAGCCCCGAGGCCGTGGAGCGTCCGCGGCGCGCGACGGACGATCTCGCCTGGCTGCGCCAGGCCGTCGACGAGCCGGGGCAGATGGGCCTCAACACGATCGACGAGGACCCGCGGGTGCGGGTCTGGGAGGTGCCCGACGAGACCGTCGGCGAGCGCCTCGAGCGGCTGCTGGACCGCGGCATCCTCGACGCCGCGGGCTTCCAGCTGCACCGCGCGGACCTGCCGCCCGCGGCCTGAGGAAGCGTCGAGAAACAAGTGTGCGATCTGGCCCCCGATCCGTGATGCCAGACGCCGCACTCGAGCGCAGCGATACCGGTGGTATCGCGAGCATCGAGGGTGATGTCTGGCGCCGCGGGCGGGTGCCCAAACCGTGCTCTTGTTGATTGACGCTTCCTCAGCTCAGCGCTCGACGGGCAGGCCGGCGTCGCGCCAGGCCTGAAAGCCGCCGTCGAGGTCGGTCGCGTGCGGCAGCCCGAGCTGGTGCAGGGTCGCCGCGGCAAGGCTCGACTGATAGCCCCGGTCGCACATCAGGATGATCCGCCGGGCGGGGTCTGAGACCTCCGGCTCGCGCGCATCGGACTCCGGGTCACAGCGCCACTCGAGCACGTTGCGGGCGATCCGGACCGCGCCGGGCACCACCCCGTCCTGCGCCCGCTGCTCGTCGGAGCGGATGTCGACGAGCACGGCGTCCGCGGCGACCGCCGCCGCAGCCGCCTCGGCATCCACGCGCTCCAGGTTCTCGCGCGCGCGAGCGAGCAGCTCCTCGACGGTCGCCATCAGCGCGGCATCCGCTCGTCGAAGCGCGGCAGGCCGTCGTCGGGGATCGGCTCCCAGACGGCGGCGTAGGCGACGAACTGGCGGGCCTGCGGCCGGATGCCCGGGTCTCCGTCGATCGCGCCGAGGCGGACCGTGACGAGGTTCGGGTCATCTGGCTGCTCGCCGAAGACCGCCGAGCCGCACTCGCGGCAGAAGAGCTTGTCGAACCCGCCGCCGCCGGGCGCCCAGCGCCCGAGGTGCTCCTCGCCCGCGACGACGCGAAAGCTCCCCGGCGCCGGCCGCGCCGAGGCCGCCGCGGCGGCGCCGGTGCGATGCTGGCAGCGGGTGCAGTGGCAGTAGGCGGCGACCTGCAGCGGCTCGGAGATCTCGAAGCGCACGGCGCCGCAGCCGCAGCCACCGGTCAGGGTGGGGGTCACGGCGGAGCTCATGCTGCCACCGTAGCCTGCGATGCGGCTCGCCTTCCAGCGCCCCTTCTGGCCCGACAACGTCTTCGGCCATCTGGCGGCGACTGCCGTGCCGGGCGTGGAGGAGTGGCGCGACGGCGCCTACCGGCGCGCGCTGCGCCTGGCGCGCGGCCCCGCCGTCGTCGCGCTGAGACCGCGCCCGGACCACATCGCCTGCGAGCTGACGCTCACCGACCCGCGCGACGGCGGCGCCGCCGTCGCCATCTGCCGGCGGCTGCTCGACCTCGACGCCGATCCGGCCGCCATCGACAGCGCGCTCGCCGCCGATCCCGTCCTCGCGCCGCTGGTCGCCCGCGCGCCGGGCCGCCGCGTGCCGGGCGCGGCGGACGGCGACGAGATGGCGCTGCGCGCCGTCGTCGGTCAGCAGGTCAGCACGGCGGCCGCCCGCACGCTCGCGGCCCGCATCGTCCGCGCCGCCGGCGAGGAGATCCGCGACCCCGCCGGCGGCCTCTCGCACCTGTTCCCAACGGCAGCGGCGGTCGCCGAGCTTGACCCGGCGCTCCTCGCCATGCCCCAGAGCCGGCGCCGCAGCCTGCTCGGTCTCGCAGCCGCGCTCGCGCGCGGGGAGATCGACCTCCGCCCGACCGGCGACCGCGACGCCGCCCGCGCGCGCCTACTGGCGCTTTCGGGCATCGGGCCGTGGACGGTGGAGACGATCGCGATGCGCGCGCTCGGCGACCCGGACGCCTTCGTCGCGAGCGACCTGGGCGTCAGGGCGGCGCTGGCCGCGCTCGGCCTGACCGTGCGCGACGCCGAGCGCTGGCGCCCGTGGCGCGCGTACGCGGTCCAGCACCTGTGGGCGCTGGGCGACCACGCGATCAACGTGCTGCCTCGGGCTCAGTAGGCCTCGACCGGCGCCTCGTCGTCGGGGCGGACGCCGAGGCGGACGGCGGCGGTGCGGGCCGCGGTCCCGACCGGCCGCGCCCTGTCATTCGTGGGGGCCGCGACGACGCCGCGACTGGGGCCGCATTCCACAGACGAAGCGCAGCCAGTTAGCCGCCCCGCCGCAGGCGAACTCGGCGGCAAGTTCGGGCGGCGTCAAGCTCCCGGTCTTCGGCCATCTGGCGGCGACCGCCGATGGCCGTTCCTATCCTCCTCCCGCGGGTGTCGTACGGGCTTGCGGGCCCCGGGCAGCCGAAAGCCACCGGAGGAGGACCTGAGCATGCGGATCTTCGTCGCCGGCGCCACGGGCGCGATCGGAGCGCCGCTCGTGCCCCAGCTCGTCAGCGCAGGACACATCGTCGCCGGCATGACCAGGAGCGAGCGCAAGTCCCAACGGCTGCGCGACCTCAAAGTGGAGCCGATCGTATGCGACGTCTTCGACCTCGCCGGCCTCACCGAGGCTGTCGTTGCGTTCGCTCCCGATGCGCTGGTCCACCAGCTCACCGACCTCCCGCAGGACGCCGATCAGATCCCGGCCAGGGCAGCCGGCAACAATCGCATCCGTCGCGAGGGGACGCGCAACCTCCTCGCCGCGGCCCGGGAGGCGGGCGCCGCGCGATTGATCGCCCAGAGCGTGGCGTTTCCGCTGCAAGGAGACAGCGCGGCGGCCGTGGAGGAGCACGAACGGGCGGTGCTCGACGCGGGCGGGGTGGTGCTGCGCTACGGGCGCTTCTATGGGCCCGGCACCTACCACGTACACGATAAGGGGCCGCCGCCGGCCGTGCACGTCGACGAGGCCGCGCGCCGGACGGTCGAGGCGCTCGACGCCACCAGCGGGGTGATCGAAGTCGTTGACACCGGCTGAGCCGCGGGACGCCCTTCCAGCGTGGATCGCATGACGGATTTGTGGACCGATGCCGCTCCTGGGAAACCGACGTCACTCCAAGATCAGGCTCATGCGCCGTCTTCTGCCCGCACGAGTGATCTCGCCCACCTGATCAGATTGGCGACCAGCGCGGCCGTCGCTGCGCGATCCAACGCATCATCGACCGTCTCGCCGTAACGAAACTCGACGGCCCACGGCGTGAACCGACGAGCGTCTGCGACCCAGTCCGGATAGGCGATCGTCACCTGATCGAGGCGTTCGAGAAGGAATCGCAGATCGTGGGTCCAGGGGAACTCCTCACCGTTCGCCGCCAGCACAGCTTTGAGCGACTTCTCGACCGCCTGCTGAGCATGAAAGCCGATGATGGCGTCCGCGATCTCGGGCAGCTCCGCGCAGCGGCGCACAACGGCCTCGTCCTGGTCGGCCTTGCGCAGCAGCCGCTCAGCCTCCTCGCGATCAGGGCTCATAGATCACCCGCCCCTCTGAAAGCGCTCGATGGATGAGCGTCCCGGGCCTGCTGCCACGGAGCTCGACCTCTTCACGAGATACCACCACCACATCCACCGGCACGCCCAGAGGCGGCAGAGCGTCGCGAAGCGCCACCATCTCCGCGAGCTTGCTGTCAACCCGATCTTCAATGACGAGGAAGTCCAGGTCGCTGTCCTCGCGGTGGGCGTTGCGGGCGCGCGATCCGAACAGCACCACCCGCGCCGACGAGCTCGCACACCGACCCAACGTGCGTCCCGCCTCCGCGATCACCTCGTCATCGACCACCGATCCACAGTACCCAAGCTCACGGACCTCTCGAGTGCCACCCTCGCCGCGTCACCCCGGAGCGGGACACGGATGGCGTACTGCCGAACGCGTCATCTGGTCGACGACCACCCGTCGAAAGCTCGGACGAGACTCCACCTCCCGGGGTCCGGCCGCTCGGCAGATTTCGGCCCAGCACGGCCAGGAGCGGCCGTGATCGTGCTAACAGCGGAGAGAGAGGGATTCGAACCCTCGGACGACGTTTCCGCCGTCACACGATTTCCAGTCGTGCCCGTTCAGCCGCTCCGGCACCTCTCCTGGGAAACGGCGGTGAAGGGTAGCGACGGCCCTCAGATCTTCCAGACCCCGCCGATCAGAACGGGCACGCGCTCGCCCTGCGACGTGACGCCGGTGACGTCGAGTTGCGGGGAGCCGATCATGAAGTCGATGTGGACCTCGGATCTGTTGACGCGGTCCGCGCTGTCGCCCTCGACGGCGAACGGGAAGCCGACGCCGATGGCCAGGTGGCTGGCGGCGTTCTCGTCGAGCAGCGTGTCGTAGAAGATCGTGTCGAGCGCGCCGATGCGGCCCTGGTTGTCGACCAGCGCGGCCTCGCCGAGACGGGCGGCTCCCTCGTCGCGCTCGATGATCGTGCGCATCTGGTCCTGGGCGGTCGAGGACTTCAGCTCGACCACGCGACCGCCCTCGAAGCGCATCGCGAGGTCGCGCACGACCGTCCCGTCGAGCAGGACGAGCGGCTTCGACGCGGTGACCGTGCCGGAGGTGCGCTCCGGATCCGGACTCGTGAACACCTCCTCGGTCGGGATGTTGGCCATGTGGGCGACCCCGTCGACGGTGGTCAGGCCGCCGGCGATCCAGCGATGGCCTCCGAGCAGCCCGACGGTCAGGTCGGTGCCGGGGCCCTCGTAGCGCAGGGCGTCGAAGCTGCGCTGCGACAGCCGTGCCGCGGCGCCTTCGAGCTGCTCGCGGCGCGCGTCCCAGGCGGCGGCCGGATCGGGCTCGTCGAGGCGGCAGACGTGGGTGATCTGCTCCCACAGCCTCGCGAGCGCGGCGTCGGGCTCCAGGTCGGGATGCACCAGCCTGGCCCACGGCACGCTCGGGCAGGGGACGATGCTCCAGTTGGTCGTGCGGTCGGCAAGGACCTGCGAGCTCTCCTTGATGGCGGGCAGGCGGTCGCGGGCGGCGCGCACGGGGTCCAGGCCGTCGAGCAGGCCGGGATTCGCCGGACCCGAGAAGGCGATCCGGGCGGCGTGCTGGTCGCCGAGGGCCAGCAGCCGCTCGCCGTACCACGACGGCACGAACTCGAGCGTCTCGTCGCGGGCGAACTCGATCCGCGCGCGCTTGACGAAGGGGTCGAACCATTGCACGTCGACGAAGCGGGCGCCGGCCTTGTAGGCGGCCTCGGCGACGGCGCGGGCGAGGTACTCCTTGCCGGGTTCGCACCCGACCGAGACGATCTGGTCGTCCTGCACGTTGGCGCCGACGTGGACAGCCAGTTCGGCCAGGCGCTGCGCGATCCCGTCGGGCATCAGCGAAATCCTAGGCCGGTACCCGGGCCGGGCACTCGTACTCTGGCCGGATGAGCCTCGGGGTCGTGCCCGCGTGAGCCGCCTCGGCCTCGACTTCTCGCTGCTGGGTCGGCGGCACGAGTTCCGCCTGGCCCTCGGCGCCCGCGGGATCTCGATGGCCGGCACGATGATGACGACGGTCGGGCTGCCGTTCGAGGTCTTCGCGCTCACCCACTCCCCGTTTGCGGTCGGCGCGGTCGGGCTCGCGCAGGCCGTCCCGCTCGTGGTGATCGCCCTCTACAGCGGCGCGCTCGCCGACAGCGTGGACCGCCGCCGCATGGTGATCACCGCCGAGCTCGGCGGCGCGCTCGTGGCGGCCGGGCTCGTGGTCAACACGGCCCTCCCCCACCCCGCGCTGTGGGCGATGTACGTCGGCGGGGCAGCCGGCGCCGGCTGCTACGCCCTGCTGCGCCCGCCGATGGACGCGATCGTGCCACGCACGGTCGAGCCGGACGAGCTGACCACCGCCTTCGCCTTCGAGGGCGTGCAGGCCAACCTCGCCTTCGCGGCCGGCCCGGCGCTGGCTGGGCTGCTGCTCGCGGCGACGAGCGTGCCGGTCCTGTTCGCCGTCGACCTCGCGAGCTTCGCCGGCTCCGCGACGCTGCTCGCGCGCCTGCCGTCCTACGCCCCGGCGCACCCAAAGCGCGTGCGGCCGCTGTCCGACATCCGCGAGGGGCTCGCTTACGCCCGGTCGCGACCCGAGTTGATCGGCACCTACGTCGTCGACCTCGTCGCGATGATCTTCGGGCTCCCCAGCGCGCTGTTTGTCGCCCTCGCCCCGGGGCTCGGCGGCCCGCGGGCGCTGGGGCTGCTGTTCGCCGCGCCCGCGGTCGGCGCCGTGGTCGCCTCGGCCTCGAGCGGCTGGGCACGCAAGGTCCGCCGTCAGGGCCGTGCAATCGTGCTGGCGGCCGCCGGCTGGGGGCTGGCGATCGTCGCCTTCGGGCTGGTCGACGGCCTCGCCGCCGCGCTGGGCTTCCTCGCGCTGGCGGGCGCAATGGACGCGATCTCCGGGCTGTTTCGCTTCACGCTGTGGAACGCGACGATCCCCGACCACCTGCGCGGGCGGCTGGCCGGGTTGGAGATGGTCTCCTGGGGCTCGGGCCCGGGCCTCGGTGACCTGGAGGCGGGCGCCGTCGCCGGGCTCACGAGCGTGCGCACCGCGATCGTCTCCGGCGGCCTGGTGTGCGTCGCCGGCTGCGCCGCGACGGCCGTGGCGCTGCCGGCCCTGTGGCGCTACGAGGCAGGCGAGATCGGCGGGGACCCGGAGGAGGTCCCCGCCGTGCCTGCCCGGCCCCGGGCCTAGCCCTTGATGAAGGGCTTGACCGCCTTCAGGACCGCGGCCATGTCCAGCGGCTTGTCGAAGGCGTCCGGGGCGGGGGTGACGCCGTTTGCCAGGCGGATGAGGGCGGCGTGGCGCCCCTCAATTTGCACGATCGACCCGGCCGCGGCCAGGATGTCGGGCGAGGAGATCGCCGGCCCGGCGCCGTTGTACGCGCTGACCCCGGTGTCCTCGAACGTCTGCGCGAGCTTGAGGAACGCCTTCTCGCTCTTGTACGCCTTGCCGAAGTCGACCTGCGGGGCCGTCACGGGCTTGCCGCCGGCACCCTTGATCGCCTTCGTGAGGGCGTCCACGTGGGCCGTCTCGTCGTCGCGCAGCTGCTTGGCGAGCTTCTTGGTGTCGGCGGAGAGGCCGCTGACGGTCCTCACGCCCTTCGCGTAGAACGCCTGCTCGAGGTACTCGAGGGTGAGCGCGAAGTTGAGGATGTCCAGGTCGCCGCCGCCGCCCTGGGCGAAGGCCCCGCTGACGAACGGACCGACGGCGGCGGTGCCGTAGACGGCGCCGGCGGTGAGGGCGCTGCGCACGAGGAAGGAGGAGCGGGTCATGCCCGACACCTCGATCTGTGCGAGCTCGGGGTTGGTCTGCTTCATCGTCGTCATCTCTTTCGTCACGCGATGTAGGGCTTGACAGCGGCGAGGACGGCGTCCATCTGCATCGGCGAGCCGAAGGGCCCGTCCGGGATGGATCCCTCGAGGGCGCTCTTGCCCTTGAAGCCGCGACCCACGAGCATGTTCAGGCCGGCGGCGTGGCGCGCCTCGACCGTGTGGATCGACAGCGCGGCGGCGAGGATCTCCTTGTTTTTGATCTTCGGCGCCTGGCCGAGGTACGCCGCGGCCCCGAGGTTCTCGACCGTCGCAGCCGTCTCGAGCACCGTCTTCAGGCCCTTGTCGAGCACCGGCTGGAACTTGGTCTTGGGCTTGACGGCCGGCGTGCCGCCGAGCGACTGGATGGTCTTGGTCAGCGCGTCGACATGCGCCTGCTCGGCGTCCCCGAAGGACTTCGCGAGCTCCGCGACCATCTTGTCCTTGACGATCCCGCTGTCGATCACCTGCTGGTAGAAGTCGGCCTCGAGATACTCGAGGGTCAACGCGTAGTTGAGGATCTTCAGATCCCCGGATGCATCGGCGCTGGCGGAGGGCGTCGAGGTCGCCGGCGGCGAACCCGTGTTGGTCGTCGACGAACTCGTGCTCTTGTCCGAGCCACAGGCGGCGAGCATGACGGCCAGGCTGCCGGCCACGCCGGTGCCGGCCATGCGCAGGAAGCGCTTGCGCGAGCTCGGATCGTCACGCAGCTCGGCGAGCGCGCTCCCCGGCTCGGCGGATGGGTTGCTTTCGGTCATATCCATGCTTTCACATTTCGCGCCCCGGCGGATGCCTGAGTTGTCAGGAGACGGACAACATCGGGGATCGTGGGCCCGTGCCACGGCGCCCTTCCGAAGCCGCGCCGGCGGAGGCGGAATGCCCCTACAGCCCGTAGGTCCTGGCGATGATCTCGCGCTGGATCTCGCTCGTCCCGCCGTAGATCGTCGACACGAGCGCGCGGCGGACGTGGCCCTCCATGTCGTACTCGGAGGCGTACCCGTAGCCGCCCATCATCTGCATGCCCTCGAGGGCGACCTTCTTGGCGACCTCGGTGCACTTGAGCTTGGCCATCGACGCCTCGCGCGGGAACATCGCCTCGGGCTTGGCGTCGACCGCAGCGGCGACGTCGAAGGTCAACAGGCGGGAGCACTCGATCTCCGTGGCGAGGTCTGCGATGCGGTGCTTGAGCGCCTGAAAGGAGCCGATCGGGCGGTCGAACTGCTTACGCTCCTTGACGTAGGCGAGCAGGTCGTCGTAGGTACGCTCGGCGCAGCCGAGCATCAGCGCCGCGAGGATCAGCCGCTCGACGTTGAGGCCCGCCATCAGCTGCAGCCACCCCTGGCCCTCGGCGCCGAGCAGCCGGTCGGCGTCGACGTGGCAGTCGGTGAGGAAGACGTCGTTGACGATCTGCCCGCCCATCGTCTCGATCGGCCGGACCTCCAGCCCGTCGGCGTCCGCCGGGACGCTGATCATGCTCATGCCCTCGTGCTTGGAGCCGCTTGGGTCCGTGCGACAGACGACGAGGATGTGGTCGGCGAGGTGCGCCTCGGAGATCCACGTCTTCTGGCCGTTGAGCACGTAGCCGCCCTCGCCGCTGGCGCGGCGAGCACCGGTCGCTCCGCTCCCTATACGCTCGGCCCGGCACTTCAGCGCCGCCACGTCGGAGCCCGCCTCGGGCTCGGACATCGCGATCGCCTCGACCGCCCCGGCGACGATGCCGCCGAGCATCTCTTGCTTTTGCTCCTCGGTCCCGAAGCGCTCGAAGGCGCCGCCGACGATCTCCGACACGCCGAAGCCCCCGATCGGCGCCATCCCGCGCGCGGTCTCCCGCAGGAACAGGCACAGGTCGACGAGGCCGCCGCCGGCGCCGCCGTAGCGCTCGGGCGTCGCGACGCCGAGCCACCCCAGCTCGGCCATCTGCCGGTAGATGTCCGCGTTGTGCGGGTGCCTGCCGCGGTCGGTGAGCGCGTCGCGCTGCTCGCGGGTGCCGCACTCGCGAGCGCAGAAGTCGCGCACGGCGGCGACGAAGTCCTGCTGTTCGTGGGTGAGGGTGATCATGGCCTGCCTTTCTGCGCGACTTCGAGAGACGGAGCACGAGGGTGGTGGGTGGCGTGCCAGGGGCTGCCCGGAGATCATCGCGGACTCACGCGCGGATGATGGCGGTGAGCTGGGCGCGGGTGCGGTGGTGGTGGGTGGTGAGTTGGTCGTAGGTGACGGCGACGACGCGCCAGCCGAGGGCTTGCAGCGCGAGGCGCCGGGCGTGGTCTGATTCGAAGCCGTCGCGGGTGGCGTGGTAGCCGAAGCCGTCGGCTTCGATGATCAGCCGCTTGTGCCAGAAGACGAAGTCGCATTCGATGCGGTGCACGTGCGCGTTGATCTGCGGCAGCGGCCACGCGGCTTGGCGGGCCATGTCGAACAGCAGGTCTTCCAGCAGGGACCTGGTGGCGCCGTGCTGGTCGAGCGGGACCAGGGCGGTGAGGCGCCGGGTCGCGCGCCCGGCGGTCCGCGCCGCCAGTGCCCGCAGGTGCTCGGCGCGAGTCAGCTTCTTGATCTGCGCGTCGTTGACGGCGCGGCGGAGGTCCTTCGGCGCGAGGGTCGGGGCCATGTCGAGCAGCGACCTCGCGGCCGTCGTCGTCGGGACGCCCCAGTGCGTGGTCGTGTCCCGCGCGTCAAGCCCACGGCTCAGATGCAGGACGAGGCCCGGGCGCTGGTTGCGGGTCCGCGGGGCGGTGACCTCCGGGGGTCCGGCCGGCAGCGGCCGCAGGGCCCACAGCCAGGCGGACCAGTGGTGGCTCAGGACGGCGCCCAGACCGCCCGCGAGCACGCCCGCCATCGCCCGCTCCAGCGGGGCGACGGGTGGCCGGCCGACGGCGTACACCCGCCGGTGCACCGGATACAGTTGCCCGCGCTCGACCGCACGCCGGATCGCCCGCGCCGAGAGGCCGCAAACGTGCAGCTGCGCCGTCGTCACGTTGCCATGCTGCCCAGCCGCGATCCGCCCGACGGCGAGCCACACGTCAACTGGTTGTCCTAACGAACCCACCAGGTACCTAAGGACAACCACCCGCCGGATTCGCCCCCCGGCGGGCGGGAGGGCTAGAGCTTCGTGAAGTCCGGCTTGCGCTTCAGCAGGAACGCGCTGACGCCCTCCGCGAACTCGGGGGCCTTCGCCTGCTCGGACTGCAGCTGCGCCTCGCGCTCCATCGCCTCGGCCAGGCCCGAGTAGTCGCGCTGGTTGAGCAGGCGCTTCATCGCGGCCTGCGCCTGCGGCGCGCCGGCGGCGAGACGCTCGGCGAGCGCGGTCGCGGTCGCCGGCAGCTCGCCGTCCTCGGCGACCTGGTTGACCATCCCCCACTCCAGCGCCTGCTCGGCCCCCACCCGGTCGCCGAGCAGCGCGAACTCCGTCGCGCGCGTCATGCCGATGCGCGCGGGCAGCAGCACCGAGGCGCCGCCGTCGAAGACCAGCCCGACGTTGACGAACGCCATCAGGAAGTAGGCCGAGCGGGCGGCGACGACGAAGTCGCAGGCCAGGGCGAACGAGCAG
Source organism: Solirubrobacterales bacterium (assembly GCA_038318085.1). Taxonomy (GTDB): domain Bacteria; phylum Actinomycetota; class Thermoleophilia; order Solirubrobacterales; family Solirubrobacteraceae; genus DATLGB01. The sequence continues at coordinate 5,253 of JBBQBV010000042.1, read as the reverse complement.
CCGATCCCGACCGCCGGGCCGTTGACCGCCGCGACGGCGAGCTTGGGCATCTCGCGCAGGGCCAGGATGGCCGGGTTGAAGACCTCGCGCAGCGCGTAGCCGAGGTCGAGGTTGCCCTCCGCCGTGATGCGCGGATTGGGATCCTTGAGGTCGGCGCCGGTACTGAAGCCGCGGCCCGCGCCGGTGAGCATCAGCGCCCGGACCGCCGGGTCCTCGCCAGCCTGGATGATCGCATCGCGCAGCTCGGTGCCCGTCGCGAGGCTGAGCGCGTTCATCGACTCGGGCCGCTGGAGCTCGATGCGAGCGACGCCGGCGGCGTGCGTCACCGTCAGGGATTCGAAGGTCGCCTCGGTCATGGGCGCAGCATCGCAGCTGAAGACCTCAGGGCTTGACGGGCCGGCCGGTCTCGAGCAGCTCGTGCAGCCGCACGAGCTTGCGGCGCGGCCGGCCGACTGATTCACCGATGCGGCGCTCGTACTCGTCGATGAGCTGCCAGCCCGCCCACGTGACCGCGTGCGGTGCGCGCTCGTCGATGAAGGCCGCCGTGGCCTCGGCGTCAGCCTCCTCCGGCGTGGCCAGGCGCCCCGCCTCGCGATCCTCGCGGATGCGCGCGACCGTGTCCGCGGCGTCCTTCTTGTTGGTGCCGATCACGCCGCTGGGCCCGCGCTTGATCCAGCCCGCCACATATTCACCGGGGTGCGCGCGCTGCAGTTCGTCGCAGACCCGACCGCCGACGTTGCGGATCAGGCCGCGGCGCGCATCGAAGGGCACGTCGTCCATCGGCACGCCCCGGTAGCCGATCGAGCGCACGACCATCCCGCACGGGATCTCCTCCACCTCGCCCGTGGGGATCGGGCGACCGGCCTCCAGGCGGTTGACCGCGACGCGCACGCCGGTGACCGGGCCGTCCACTCCCTCGCCGAGGATCTCGACGGGCGAGCGCAGAAAGCGCAGGGAGATGGTGTGGCTGGCGCCCGTCGGCGGGCGCTCGGCGTAACCGCGCAGCAGCTCGAGGTTGCGCTGCGCCCGGGTGTCCTCGGGCTCGGCGCCCTCGAGCTCTGAGCGGCGCACGTCGACGTCCGCGCGCCGCAGCTCGCCGAGCTCGCGGACCTCCGGGTTGGTGAAGGCCGCCTGCGCGGGGCCGCGGCGGCCGAGCACGACGACCTCGCGCACGCCGCTGGGGCGGAACGCGTCCAATGCATGGTCGGCAGTGTCGGTTTCCTCAATTTCCACGGGGTCGAGCACGAGCATGCGCGCGACGTCGATCGCGACGTTGCCGTTGCCGACGACCACGACGCGGTCCATCGAGAGGTCGAAGGTCTCCTCGGCCGCCTCGGGGTGCCCGTTGTACCAGGCGACGAAGCGGGTGGCGGCGACCGAGCCGGGGCGATCCTCGCCCGCGACGCCGAGGCGGTTGTCGGCGCCGGTGCCGGTCGCGTAGACGACGGCGTGGTAGCGGCGCAGCAGATCCTGCCGCGACAGGTGCTCCCCCAGCCGGATCCCGCCGAAGAAGCGAAAGCCCTCGCGCGCCGCCGTCTTGTCGTACATGCGCGTGACCGACTTGATCTTCGGGTGGTCCGGCGCGACGCCGGCCCGGACGAGCCCGAAGGGCGTCGGGAGCGCGTCGAGCAGGTCGACCTCGAAGCCCTCGCTGAGGAGCTGGTCGGCGGTGTAGAACCCGGCGGGTCCCGCCCCGATGACCACGGCGCGCAGGGGTGCGATGGCGGTCGACACGATCGGCGCTCCAGCGGCGCCTACGCGGGCGCGGGCTCGAGTGCCTCGTCGAGGTAGACCTCGCCGCGCTCGGCCTTCTCGACCAGCGAGGCGGGCGGCTGGAAGCGCTCCCCGTAGGCCGCGGCCAGCTCGCGGGCGCGGGCGACGAAGCCGGGCAGGCCGCCGTCGTAGCCGTTGGCGTACTGCAGCACGCCGCCAGTCCAGCCCGGGAAGCCGATGCCCATGATCGAGCCGATGTTGGCGTCGGCGATCGTCTCGATGACGCCCTCGTCCAGGCAGCGCACCGTCTCGAGCGTCTCGATGAACATCATCCGCTCCTCGAGGTCGGTCAGCGACAGCTGCGAGGGGTCCGCGACCGGCGGGAACGCGTCGCGCAGGCCCGGCCACAACCGCGTGCGCCTGCCGTCCTCGTACTCGTAGAAGCCCATGCCCTCGAGCTTGCCCGGGCGGGCGAACTCGTCGAGCATCCGGTCGATGACCGCCGTCGAGGGGTGCTCGCCCCAGCCGCTGCCCTCGGCCTCCATGGCCTGCTGGGCGGCGACGCGGATCTTGCGCATCAGCTTGAGGTTGAGCTCGTCGGAGAGCTGCAGCACCGGCGCGGGGTAGCCGGCCTGCGACGACGCCTGCTCGATCGAGGCCGCCGGAACCCCCTCGGTCAGCATCGCGATGCCCTCGTTGATGAAGGTGCCGATCACGCGGCTGGTGAAGAACCCGCGGCTGTCGTTGACGACGATCGGCGTCTTAGAGATCTGCTTGGCGACGTCGAGCGCGCGATACACCGTCTCATCCGACGTCCTGGCGCCCTTGACGATCTCCAGCAGCGGCATCTTGTCCACCGGGCTGAAGAAGTGCAGCCCGATGAAGTCGCTCGGGCGCGAGACGCCCTCGGCGAGGCCGGTGATCGGCAGCGAGGAGGTGTTGGAGCCCAGCAGCGCGCCCGCGGCCAGAAACGGCTCGATCTCGGCGAAGACCTGCGCCTTGACCGCGGGGTCCTCGAAGACCGCCTCGATCACGAGGTCGGCGCCGCGGGCGTCGGCCGCGTCGGCGGTCGGCGTGATCAGCGCCAGCAGGCCGTCGCCCTGGTCGTGCGTGGACCGGCCGCGCGAGACGGCCTTGTCGACCAGGTTTTTGGAGTACCCCTTGCCGCGCTGCGCCGCCTCCAGCGAGACGTCCTTGAGCACGACCTCGAGGCCGGCGCGCGCGCAGACGTAGGCGATCGCGGCGCCCATCATGCCCGCACCGAGCACGACGACCTTCTGCGCGTGGAACGAGGCGACGTCCGCGGGGCGCCCGCGGTCGCCGCTGACCTGCTGGAGGTCGAAGAAGAACGCCTGGATCATGTTCTTCGCCACCTGACCGGTGACGAGGTCCACGAAGTAGCGCCCCTCGATCTCGGCGGCGGTGTCGAAGTCGACCTGCGCACCCTCGACGGCCGCGGCCATGATGTGGTGCGGGGCCGGGTAGTTGGCGCCCTTGAGCTGCTTGCGCAGGTTGGCCGGGAAGGCCGGCAGGTTCTGCGCGAGCTTGGGGTTCGACGGCGTGCCGCCGGGGATCTTGTGGCCCTTGACGTCCCAGGGCTGCTGCGCCTGCGGATTGGCCGCGATCCACGCCTTGGCGGCGGGGATCAGGTCCTCCCGCGTGAGCACGACCTCGTCGACGATGCCGAGCTCGAGCGCCTTGGCGGGCTTGTGGCGCGTGCCCTGCAACAGCAGCTGCATGAGCGCGTCGACGATGCCGAGCATGCGTACGGAGCGGGTGACGCCGCCGGCGCCGGGCAGCAGGCCGAGCTGGACCTCCGGGAAGCCGAGGACGGCCTTGGCGTCGTCGACGATCACCCGATGGTGCGTGGCGAGCGCGATCTCGAGGCCGCCGCCGAGCGCCGCGCCGTTGATCGCGGCCACGACCGGCTTGCCGAGCGTCTCCAGGCGGCGCAGCAGCGCCTTGCCCGAGCGCACGAAGGCCGCGACCGCCTCGGCGTCCTCGGGCCGCGCGCGCTTGAGGTCGTTGAGGTCGCCACCGGCGAAGAACGTCTTCTTCGCCGACGTGATGATCACGCCCTTGATGTCGTCCTTCTCGGCTTCCAGGCGATCCACCGTCGCGGCCATCGACTCGGCGTAGGCCGCGTTCATCGTGTTGGCCGACTGGTTCGGATCGTCGAGGGTGAGGACGACGATGCCGTCGGCGCCCGTCTCCCAGCGAATCGTGTTGTCCGCCATGGCTAGACCCGCTCGATCACGGTCGCGATGCCCATGCCGCCGCCGACGCACAGCGTGGCCAGGCCGTAGCGGCCGCCCGTGCGCTCGAGCTCGTCGATCAGCGTGCCGAGGATCATGCCTCCGGTCGCTCCGAGCGGGTGGCCCATGGCGATCGCGCCGCCGTTGACGTTGACCTTCTCCATGTCGAGCCCCATGTCGCGCACGAAGCGCAGCACGACCGCGGCGAAGGCCTCGTTGATCTCCACCAGATCGAGGTCTGAGACCGTGAGCCCGGCCTTGGCGAGCGCCTTCTTGGACGCGGGCGCCGGGCCGGTCAGCATGATCGTCGGGTCCGCGCCGGAGACGGCCGTCGCGAGGATGCGGGCGCGCGGCTCCAGGCCGAGCTCGTCCCCGATCGCCTCGCTGCCGATCGTCACCAGCGACGCGCCGTCGACGATGCCCGAGGAGTTGCCCGGGGTGTGGACGTGGTCGATCCTCTCGACCCAGTGGTACTTCTGCAGCGCGACGGCGTCGAACCCGCCCATCTCCCCCATCATCGCGAACGACGGCTTGAGCTTTGCGAGCGTCTCCACCGTCGTGCCGGGGCGGATGAACTCGTCGTGGTCGAGAACCACGTGCTCGTTGATGTCGAGCACCGGGACGACCGACTTCGCGAAGCGGCCGCTCTCCTGCGCCGCCGCCGCGCGCTCCTGCGAGCGGGTGGCGTAGGCGTCAACGTCCTCGCGCGAGAACTCCTCGACGGTCGCGATCAGGTCGGCGCCGACGCCCTGCGGGATGAAGGACGTGTCGTAGTTGGTCTCGGGGTCCATCGCCCAGGCGCCGCCGTCGGACCCCATCGGGACGCGCGACATGGACTCGACGCCGCCCGCGAAGACGAGGTCCTCCCAGCCTGAGGCGACCTTCTGGGCGGCGATGTTGACGGCCTCCAGGCCCGAGGCGCAGAAGCGGTTGAGCTGCACGCCGGCGACCGTGTCGGGCAGGCCGGCCTTGATGGCGGCGGTCTTGGCGATGTCGGCGCCCTGGTCGCCGACGGGGGAGACGACGCCGAGCACGACGTCGTCGATGCGGTTGGGATCGAGCTTGGCGTGCCGGGAGAGGGTCTCGTGCATCAGGCCGACCACGAGGTCGACGGGCTTGGTGGCGTGCAGCGAGCCGTTGCTCTTGCCCTTGCCGCGGGGTGTGCGAATCGCGTCGTAGACGAGCGCCGAGGGGGATGCCATCTTGGGAGCTTCTCCTTGGAGGAGGGAACGCGCGGTTGCCCGCGCAGTGTTAATTCTATCTTGGTCGGCGCGCGCCCAGCCCG
>JBBQBV010000041.1:0-25319 GCA_038318085.1 Solirubrobacterales bacterium | reverse complement strand
CTCGCGCTTGGAGGTCAGGACCTCGACGATGTCGCCCGACTGCAGCTCGTAGTGCAGCGGCACGATCTTGCCGTTGACCTTCGCGCCGACGCAGCGGTGGCCGACGTCGGTGTGGACCTCGTAGGCGAAGTCCAGCGGCGTGGCGCCGTAGGTGAGGCGCTTGACCTCGCCCTTCGGCGTGAAGACGTAGACCTCCTCGTCGACGAGCTCGTCCTTGAGCGTCGCCGCGAACTCCGTCGCGTCGAGATCGCCCTCCTCGTCGAGCAGCGCCCGCAGCCACTTGAGCTTGACGTCGGTCGGGTCCACCCGGCTGCCCGTGCCCTCCTTGTAGGTCCAGTGCGCGGCGACGCCGTACTCGGCGCGCTCGTGCATGTCACCCGTGCGGATCTGGATCTCCAGCGGCCGGCCCTCGGGCCCGATGACCGTGGTGTGCAGCGCCTGGTACATGTTGAACTTGGGCATGGCGATCATGTCCTTGAAGCGCCCGGGCAGCGGCTTCCACAGCGAGTGGATGACGCCGACCGCCCCGTAGCAGTCCTTCACGGACTCCACGATCACCCGCATGGCAGTGAGGTCGTAGATCTCGTTGAACTCGCGGTCCTTCTTGGTCATCTTCGTGTAGATGGAGTAGAAGTGCTTGGCGCGGCCGGAGATCTCGGCGTGGATGCCGAGCGCGTCGAGCTCCTGCTCGAGGTACCGGCCGGCCTTGGCGACGTAGCGCTCGCGCTCGTCGCGCTGCTGGTTGACCAGCGCCTTGATCTCCTGGTACTTGCGCGGGTGCAGCGTCGCGAAGGCGAGGTCCTCGAGCTCCCACTTGATCGCGTGGATGCCCAGCCGGTGGGCGATCGGCGCGTAGATCTCGAGGGTCTCCTTGGCCTTCTCGATCTGCTTCTGCTTGGGCATCGAGCCGAGCGTGCGCATGTTGTGCAGGCGATCGGCGAGCTTGATCAGGATGACCCGGATGTCCGTGGCCATCGCCACGAGCATCTTGCGGTAGTTCTCCGCCTGCGCCTCGTCGCGGGACTGAAAGACGATGCCGGTGAGCTTCGTGACGCCGTCCACGAGGCCCGCGACCTCGCTGCCGAAGGCCTCGTGGACCTCGTCGAGCGAGGCGCTCGTGTCCTCGACGGTGTCGTGCAGCAGCGCGGCGCACAGCGTCTCGGTGTCCAGGCGCATGCCGGCGCAGATCTTCGCCACCCCGACGGGATGCACGATGAAGTCCTCGCCGGACTTGCGGCGCTGGTCGGCGTGGTGCTCGCAGGCGAAGACGAAGGCCTGCAGCAGCTTGCGCCGGTCGATGGGCTCGGCGGCCTCGTCGGCGTGCTCGGAGACGATCGCGTAGAGGTCGGCGAGCAGCTCGCGCTCGAGCGGCGTCAGGTCGGCCGGCGTCTCGCCGAGCGCGACGGCGCCGGTGCGCTCCTCCTCGACGGCGCCGACCTCGCGGCGCTCGACGAACTGCGCGAGCGCCTGGGCGTCCGGATCGGGTCCGGGCACGGGGGCGGGCGGCGGCGCGCCCTCGCCCTCGGGGGCGCTCAGGCGGCCTTCGCCGGTCTGATCGTCAGGCATGCGCGCCCCGCCTCCAGGCGCCGGCCGTAGGCCATGTACGCCGCGGACTGCTCGAGGCTCGTGCGAGCCGGCGCCGCGGGGAGGGCGAGCCCGAGCCCGTCGCGGTCGAGGACCACGAGCCCGAGCTCTGAGAGGACGCGCACGATCCGCCCGGCCAGCGCCGGGGTGCGTGGCTGCGGGCCGCCTCCGCGAAGCACGGCCGCGGACGCCTCGCCCCGCGTGGGACCGGCCACGCGCAGCGCGCGGTAGACACAGGCCAGCGGGTCGCGCAGACCGTATTCCCATTCGTGGATCGCGTGCGCAAAGCGTAGCTCAGCCTCGCCCCACGCCGCGTGGGCCCAGCCCCCGCCCTCGGCGCGTTCGAGGTCCCCGTCGAAGGGCGGGTCCAGCGCCACGACGTGCGTGTACGGCGCGGACAGCGAGGGGTCGGATGCGAGCGCCCCCCACGAGGTCAGCGCGAAGCCGCCCAGGCGTCCGGCGAGGATGCGGGCGCGGTGCGCGGCGTGCGCGGCGACGACGAGCACCGGCTCCCCCGCGGCGACGAGATCGGCGACGGTCCCCGCGAGGCCGGCGCCGCGGACGTCGCGCTGCTCGCGCGCGCTGGGCGCGTGCTCGCGCGGCCACGGCGTCAGCGGCGCGTCGAGCTCGGCGAGGACGCCCTGCGCGAACGAGGCGGGCTCTCCGATCATCGCGATCGGCCGCGCCGCGCACGGCCGTGCTCGGCGCAGCACGAGGCGCGGCTCGACCGCGCCGTTGAAGCTGTTGATCTCGAGCCGCACGGACGCGTCGACGCAGTCCGCCGGCAGGCCGGTCCCGTCGCCGAAGCGCACGGCCCGCGAGCGCGCGCCGCCGCCGTGCAGGCTGAAGGCCACGTGGCGTCCCTCCCCCATCGGCCGCGGGTCGGTCATCGTCACCGCGGGGACGAGCAGGGACACGGCCGGGTTGCCCTGGCCGAATGGCTCGAGGCGCTCGAGCTCCTCGGCGAGCCGCAGGCCGAGGCCGTCGCCGGGCACGACGGCGTCCAGGCGCTCAACCGGCACCAGGTCCTCCGGGCGCAGGACGTCGGCGGCGTGCGCCTGGAAGGCGTCCCGGAACGCGTCGACCTGCGAGCGCGCGATCGTGAGGCCGGCCGCCGCCCGGTGCCCGCCGTGGCGCAGCAGGTGGCGCGCGCCCGCGTCGAAGCCGGCCAGCAGGTCGAAGGCCGGGACCGAGCGCCCGGAGCCGGTCCCCTGGGCGCCGTCGAGCGCGATCATCACGGTCGGGCGGCAGCGGCGCTCGGCGATCCGGGCGGCGACGATCCCGATCACGCCGGGATGCCACCCCTCCCCGGCGAGGACGAAGGCGGGCGCGTCGCCGATCGTGCTCAGCTGGGCCTCGGCCTCGAAGAGGATGCGCGTCTCGACGTCCCGGCGGTCCAGGTTGAGGCCGTCGAGCTCCTCGGCGACGGCGCGGGCGCGATCCTCGTCGGCGGTCAGCAGCAGCTCGAGACCGGCGTCGGCGCGCGCGATGCGGCCGGCGGCGTTCAGCCGCGGGGCGAGGCGGAAGCCGATCGCGCACGCGTCCAGGGCGCTCGGGTCCACCCGCGCGACGGCCATCAGCGCGCGCAGCCCGGGCTTGCGGGTCGCGGCCAGCGCCTTCAGGCCCGCCCGCACGAGCGCGCGGTTCTCGTCGTGCAGGGCCACGACGTCGGCCACCGTCGCCAGCGCAACGAGGTCGAGATCCTCGTCGGCGAGCGCCGGATCGTGGCCGGCGGCCTCCAGCAGGGCGCCGGCGAGCTTGTAGGCGACGCCGGCGGCGCACAGGTCCGGACAGGGATTGCCGCCCAGCCGTGGGTGGACGATCGGCGCGTCGGGCAGGCTGCCGTCGGCGCGCGGCGCGTGGTGGTCGGTGATCACCACGTCCATCCCGGCCGCCCGCGCGGCGGCGACCTCCTCCACGGCGGTGATCGCGCAGTCGGCCGTCAGCAGCAGCCGCGTGCCGCGGGCGGCGAGGCGCTCGACGGTGGCGGCCGCGAGGCCGTAGCCATCCTCGGTCCGGCTGGGCAGAAACCAGTCCACCTGGGCGCCGAGCGTGCGCAGGACGCGGACGAGGATCGCCGTCGAGGCGATGCCGTCGACGTCGTAGTCGCCGTGCACGGTGATGCGCGAGCCCCGTTCGACGTGGCCGAGCACGATCGCGGCCGCCTCGCGCAGGCCGCCGAAAGCGTCGAGCGGGTGGCGGACGTCGGCGGCCAGAAACGCCCGTGCCGCAACGGGGTCCGCCAGGCCGCGGCGGGTCAGGATCTGCGCGACCGTGTGCGAGAGCCCGAGCTCGCGCTCCAGGCGCCGGGCGGCGCCGAAGTCGTACGGATGAATCTGAAAGCGCGCGTCGGGCACCGGCCGAAAATACGCGCGCGGCCGGATGGATCAGGCGCCGGCGGGTCGCAGCACCGCTCAGCGACGCGGCGCGAGGCCGTCGCGGGCACCGTCGCCGAGACGCTCCTGGCGCACCCCGACCAGCCAGACCACCGCGAGCCCGAGCAGCACGCCGGGCACCGCCTCGAGTGCGGTGATCAGGTGCGTGTCGCTGCGACCCGGCACGGAGAAGCCGCTGATCACAAGCCCGAAGACGAACGCGCCGATGACCGCGCCGAGAAACGCCCCGACGATCCCCGACCACCAGCGATCGGGGAGGAAGATCGTGAAGTGCCACAGGGCCAGACCGGTCATGACCCAGACGAGGGCGGCCATCAGCGCGGCCGTCCGTGGCTCTTGTTGCGGGGCTTGCGCGGCTTGGGGCCGTCACCCTCGCCGTCGCCGATGCCCGCCTCCGCCGAACCGGGCGTGCCCCCGGCCGCGCGGGCACGGCGGCCGCCCGGGGGGCGCTGCCCCTGCGCGCGCGGCGGCGCGACGACGGGCGCGGTCTCGACGCCGAGCTGGGAGACCATCTCCTCGAACTCCTCCTGGCTGACGCCCTCCGCCGGATCGGCGGTCGTGCGGCGCCGGCGCTTGGAGGGCGCGATGTCGACGGGCCCGCCGGCGGACGCGACCGCGTAGGCCGGGATCGCGCCGTGCTCGGCGAGGATCCGCGCGTGGCGGGCCCGATAGATCGGCTCGCGCTCCTTCCAGTGGGTGAGCACCGGAGAGGCGATGAAGATCGACGAGTAGGCGCCCGACGCGATGCCGACGACCAGCGCGAACGCGAAGTCCTTGAGCGTGTCGCCGCCGAAGAGCAGCAGCGCGATGACGGGCAGCAGGGTGCAGAACGAAGTCGCCAGCGAGCGGGTCAGGACCTCGGCCATGGACCGGTTGACAACCTGCGAGAAGGCCGCGTTGGGCATGCGCGGCATGTTCTCGCGGATGCGGTCGAACACGATGATCGTGTCGTAGAGCGAGAAGCCCAGGATGGTCAGCAGCGCCGCGACCGTCGACGCCGTCACCTCCCGGCCGAGCAGCGCGTAGACGCCGCCGGTGATGAGGATGTCGTGCATCAGCGCGATCAGGACGGGCACGGCGAACTTCCACTCGAAGCGCAGCGCGATGTACATCGAGATCACGGCCAGCGAGGCGAGGATGGCCTTCAGTGCGGAGTTGGCGATCGTCTTGCCGAAGGTCGGGCCGATCGAGTCCGAGGAGGACTGCTGCAGGCCGAAGCTCCGCCGCAGCGCGGTCTCGACCCGGTTGACCTGCGGCGGCTTGAGCGAGCCGGTGGAGATCTGCACGACGTTCTTGCCGAGCTCCGGGTCCTTGAGCGTCTGAACCTCGACGTTGGTGAAGCCCTGCTTCTCGACCACCGAGCGCACCTGGTCGACCGTCACCGGCTGGTTGAGCGAGGCCTTGATGCGCGTGCCCGCCTCGAAGTCGATCCCGAACTTCAGGCCCTTGCCGGCGATGGCGAAGGCCCCGATCAAGAGGATCATGCCCGAGAGCGAGAAAAACCAGCGCGAGGCGCCCATGAAGTCGAAGTGCCAGCGCTCGCGGTCGCTGGTCGCGCCCGTGCCGAGGGCGGCCTTGGAGCGCAGCAGCGTGGTGCCGCGCAGCGTGAGCAGCACGGCCTGGGTGGCGAGCACCGCCGTCAGCAGCGAGACCACCGTGCCGAGGCCCAGCGTGAGCGCGAAGCCCTTGACGCCCGCCGTGGCCAGGATGAAGAGGATGAACGCGACGAGGAAGGTGACGACGTTGGCGTCGACGATCGTCGAGATGCCCTTCTTGTAGCCCTCGGCGATGGCCGCGCCCGTCGATCTGCCCCGCCGCACCTCCTCCTTGACGCGCTCGAAGATGACGATGTTCGCGTCCGCCGCGACGCCGAGGCCCAGGATCAGGCCGGCGATGCCCGGCAGCGTCAGGACGATCGGGATCAGCTTGACGAGGGCGTAGAAGTACAGCGCGTAGACGGCGAGGGCGCCGACGGCGATCGCGCCGAGCACGCGGTAGAACAGCAGCAGGAAGGCGGCAACGATCACAAAGCCCACGACGCCGGCCTTCAGGCCCTGGTCGAGGGCCTGCTTGCCCAGCGAGGCCGAGACCTGCGAGCGCGAGATCAGCTCGAGCCGGATCGGCAGCGCGCCGATCTTGAGGAACTTCGCGAGATCCTGTGCGGACTGCGTCGTGAAGCTGCCGGAGATCTGCGCGCCGGACTGGCCGTCGATCCCGTCGGGGTTCTCGGCGAAGTTGATGTACGGAACCGAGACGAGCTCGTTGTCGAGCACGATCGCGAAGTGCTGGGAGGCGTCGACGGGGCGCTGACTCGGGAGCGCGTTGTCGCGCCCGCGGTTGGCGAGATCGCGGGTGACCTGCTGGAACTCCCGCTTGCCCTTGCTCGTGAAGTCCATCGTGACGATGGGCTCGTTGGTGGTCTGGTCGAAGTTCTGCTCGGGGTTGGTGATGTCCTTGCCCGAGAGAGCGGGCAGGTCGTGCAGCACCCACCAGGCGTCGGGCTTGGGGCCGGGCGTCCCGTCCGGGTTGGTGGGCCGGTCGGCGCGGACGATCAGGATGCCGTTGGGCACGCGGATGGCCTCGGCGCCCGCGGGCCGCTCGCCGCCGGGCTGGTCCTGCCAGAGCTTGCTCTGGTCGGTCTCCGGGAGGCCGCCGTTGACCGGCTTGTGCGCCTTGTCGAAGCCGTAGAAGCGCGGCTCGGACGACGTCGTCGTGGTCTTGGCATCAAACGGCGGGCACTTGGCCGCGCGCTTGACCGCGCTGTAGAAGCCCGGGATCTGCTGCGTGCCGCCGTCGACCTGGTCCGGGTTGGTCTTGCACGACTCGTCAAGGAGGGTCTTCTCCCAGTCATAGAAGTACATCTGCGCGGTGCTGCCGACCTGGTTGGCGGCCCTTTGGGCGTCCTTGACCGCCGGGAGGTCGACCTCGACCTGATCCTTGCCCGAGCGGCTGATCGACGGCTCGGCGACGCCGAGCGAGTCGACGCGCTCGCGGATGATGTCGACGGCGCGGTCCAGCGCGTCCTGGGTGATCGTGGGCTGCTGCTTGGTCGGCTTGGCCTGATAGACGAGCGAGACGCCGCCTTGCAGGTCCAGGCCGAGCTTGGTGTCCCGCGCGACGGCGACGACCACCGATGCGGCGATCAGGCCGAGGACGAGAAGCAGGACGAAGAGGTTGCGGCGGCGCTCGGACATGCGGTGGTCGGTGTGCGGGAGACTGCGGGGCGGAGGCTACTTGGGCTTCTGCGGGGTGAGGACGACGAGCAGCCCGCCGTCGTCATCGTACGCGGGGAACAGGTCGGCGAGGGCCGTCGCCGGCAGATCGCCCTCCGCGTGGACGCGCACCGGCTTGGCGAGCTGGCGCACGCCCCACTCCAGCGCGGTCGAGACCGGGTCCTCCGAGGTGTCGAACTCGAGCCCGAGGACCTCGCCGAGCGGCCGCCCGATCGTCTTCTCGTCCGAGAGGCCCGTCAGCTCCTTGGACCCGCGGCCGCAGGCGATGATGCGGCCCTGCTGGTCGCACGTGAAAAAGGCGGCGTTGGGAGCCGGGTAGTAGTCGTCGAGCAGCTCGAAGAGAAAGCCGAAGCCGCAGTTCGCGCAGCCCTTGGGCATGTTGCGAAAGCCCGCCGTGCGCTCCGTCTCGGAGGTGCGGCGACCGCAGTTGGGACAGATGAAGAGATGCGCCATCGGGGAGGGCCAATCTAGGAGGCTTGACTAAATCGCGAGTTTAGGGGCGTCCGGTAACGCATCCGCGATGTAGGAGACTTGCGGAGAGCCGATGAGCGTCCTTCTCGCCGCCCTGTTCGCCCTCGTGGCGGGATTCGGCACGGCCTTCTCGCCGTGCGTGCTGCCCGTGCTGCCGCTCGCCCTGTCGGGGGCGGCGACCGGCGGCCGCCGCCGACCGGTGGGCATCGCGCTCGGGCTCGCTGCCTCGTTCGCCTTTGCGACGCTTGCGCTCGCCTACGCGATCACGGCGCTCGGCCTGCCGGACGACCTGCTGCGCACGATCGCCGTCGTCGTGTTGCTCGTCTTCGGCATCGGCCTTGTGATCCCCCCGCTCGCGGCCCGGATCGAGGGCTGGCTGAGCCGCCTGGTGCCCCAGCGCGCCGCCGCCCGCGGTGGCGAGGGGTTCGGCTCCGGCCTCCTGCTGGGTGCCTCGCTCGGGCTCCTCTACGTCCCGTGTGCAGGGCCGATCCTGGCCGCGGTGCTGACGATCCAGGCCTCGCAGGATCTCAGCGCCCAGCGCATCGTGACCGGGCTCGCCTACGCGGTCGGCACGGCGATCGGCGTGCTGATCGTGCTGCTGGCGGGCCGCAAGCTGCTCGGCCGGCTGCGTGCCAACGCCGGCCGGCTGCAGCAGGCGCTCGGCGTGATCATGGTCGCGGTCGCCGTCCTCACGCTCTCCGGGGCAGACGGCCACCTGCGCAACGCGATCGCCAACAACCTTCCCTCCTGGCTCGTGGATCCCACCTCCGGCCTGGAGAAGTCCAAGGCGGCGACGAAGGCGTTTGACCGCAAGGCGCAGCCGTCCGGGCTGCAGGACGCCGGGCTCGCCCCCGAGCTCGAAGGCACGCAGAAGTGGTTCAACACGCCGGGTGGTCGCAAGCTGACGCTCGCGTCGCTGCGCGGCCGCGTGGTCTTGATCGACTTCTGGACCTACACGTGCATCAACTGCATCCGCACCCAGCCCTACCTGAGGGCCTGGGACGCGCGCTATCGCCCGGACGGGCTGACGATCATCGGCGTGCACTCCCCGGAGTTCGGATTCGAGAAGGACGCCGGCAACGTCGCGCGCGCCGTGCGCGAGGGCGGGCTGAAGTACCCGATCGCCCAGGACAACAACCTGACGGTCTGGACCGCCTTCCAGAACCAGTACTGGCCGGCGGAGTACCTGATCGACGCCCGCGGGCACCTGCGCTACGCCTCCTTCGGCGAGGGCGACTACGACAAGACGGAGTCGGCCATCCAGCGCCTGCTCAAGGAGGCGGGACGCTCAGGCGCTCCCGTCAGCGCCCGCCCGGTGAAGGCGCAGGCGCCGTCGCCGGGCGTCACGACGCCCGAGACCTACCTCGGGGCCGACCGCGCCCAGGGCTTCGTGAACGGCCGGATCCGGCCCGCAACGCAGGATTTCGGGGCGCTGACCGACCGCGCCGAGCTCGGCCAGGACGCGTTCGCCTACGGCGGGACCTGGACCGTCTCCGGGCACGACGCCACCGCCGGCGCGGGCGCGCGGCTGGCGGTCCGCTTCGGAGCCCGGCGCGTCTTCTTGGTGCTCGGCTCCCCCGGCCACGCGCGCAAGGTCCAGGTCCTGCTCGACGGCAAGCCCTACAAGACGCTCACGGTCGACCACCAGGGCCTCTACACGCTGGCCGACCTGTCCGCGGTGCAGTCGCGCTACCTGGAGCTGCGCTTCGAGCCCGGCGTGTCGGGCTACGCGTTCACGTTCGGGTAGCCGTCGGCGCAGCGCAGCTCAGGCGAGCGACACGGCGCGGCCCTCGATGAACCCGTCGAGCGCCACGATCTCGTCGAGCACTTCGCGGGAGATCGAGGCGTCGGTGGCCAGGACCATCACGGCGTGGACGTCCGAACGGCCGTTGTCGGGCCGGCCGACGACCATCTGCGCGATGTTGACCCCGCGCTCGCCGAGCAGCGTCCCGACGCGGCCGATCATGCCCGGCACGTCGGAGTTGCGAAAGACGGCGATGTGGTCGTCGAGCTGGAGGTTGAAGCGCTGGCCCCACGCCTCGAGCAGGTGCGGGCGGTTCTGGCGGCCGACGAGCGTACCGACGACGCGGATCGTCTCGTTCCCGCTGCGCACGCTGACGCGGACGAGGTCGGAGAAGTCGCGCGCCGACGGCTGACGCGTCTCGCGCACGTCGATGCCGCGCTCGGCGGCCAGCGACGGCGCGTTGACGAGGTTGACCTCGTCCTCGACGCGCCCGGCGAGGGCGCCCGTGAGCACGCCGAGCGTCAGAAAGCGGGTGTCGCGCTCGGCGATCCGGCCGAGGTACTCGGCCTCGACGGCGTCCACCGACGAGCCGCCGGCGAGCGCCATGGCCAGCGCGCCGAGCTTGCGGCACAGCGGGACGAAGGGGCCCAGCAGCTCCGAGTCCTCCGCCGAGATGGCGGGGATGTTGACCGCCGTCGACACGACGCCGCCCGTCAGCGCGGCGACGACCTGCTCGGCCGTCTGCACGCCGGCGCGGTCCTGTGCCTCCGCCGTCGAGGCGCCGAGGTGCGGCGTCACGACGACCTGCGGGTACGCGAACAGCGGGTGCTCGGTGATCGGCTCCTGTTGGAAGACGTCGAGCCCGGCGCCGCCGACCTTGCCGGCGTCGATCGCGGCCTGCAGGTCCTCGTCGACGAGCAGCTCGCCGCGGGCGACGTTGAGCACGATCACGCCGTCCTTCATCTTCGCGAAGGCCTCGGCGTTGAGAAAGCCGCGCGTCTCGGGCGTGCGGGGAAGGTGGACGGTGACGAAGTCGGCGCGGCCGAAGAGCTCGTCCGGCGTCCCGGCCTTCTCGACGCCCAGCTCGCGGTAGCGGTCCTCGGCCACGAACGGGTCGTAGGCGAGCACGTGCATGCCGAAGCCGCGGGCGCGGGCGGCGACGAGCTGGCCGATGCGGCCGAAGCCGAGGATCCCCAGCGTCTTCTCGTACAGCTCGGCGCCGGAGAGCTCTGAGCGCTCCCACCGTCCGGCGGTGAGCGACGCGTGCGCGCGCGGGACGTTGCGGGCGACGGCGAGCATCAGCGCCAGCGTGTGCTCGGCGGCCGCGACGATGTTCGACTGCGGCGCGTTGGCGACCACGATGCCGCGCTTGGTGGCGGCCGCCACGTCCACGTTGTCGACGCCGATGCCGGCGCGCCCGATGACCTTGAGGTTGTCGGCGCGCGCGATCAGCGCGGCCGTGACCTGGGTCGCCGAGCGGATCAGCAAACCGTCGTAGGCGCCGATGCGCTCGGCGAGCTCCTGCGGTGTCCAATCGATGCCGAGGTCGACGTCGAAGTGCGCGCGCAGCGCGTCGACCCCCGATTCAGCCAGCTTTTCGGCGACGAGAACCCTCATGGCGCGGGGTGACGATAGCGGCGGGTTTCAGCGCGCCCGGGCGCGCTCGAGCGCCCGCAGCAGGGAGCTCTGGAGGTCCTGCGGGGTGATGCCGTTGGCGGCGAGCACCATCCACGTGACCCCGGCGACGCAGGCCAGCGCGAGGCCCGCCGCCCCGAGCACGACGGCCGCCCGGCGCCCGGTGCGGCGACCGAGGTGCAGCGCCGCCGCGGCGAAGGCCGCCGAGAGCGCGAAGCTCGTCCCGACGGAGAACAGCGTGACGAGCACGGACGCTGAACCGAGGCCGACGCCCGCCACCGACCCGGGGCTGCTCGGGACCGCCGGGCGCGCGGGCCGCGGCATCGCGCCGGGCGCGCGCGGCAGCGCGGTGTCGGGGGGATGGGTCGGCGCCTGCGGCGGCAGCCAGACCTGATGCTCGTCAGCCATCGGAGACTCGATTGTGACCTAGAACTCCGTCTCGATCCAGTCCATCATCCCGCGCAGCTGTTTGCCGGTCGTCTCGACCTGGGCCTTCTGGCCCTCCTCGCGCATGCGCTGGAAGTTCTCCTGGCCCGCGCGGTTCTCGGCGATCCACTCGCGGGCGAACTCGCCGGACTGGATCTCCTCGAGGATCCGCTTCATCGACGCCCGCGTCTCGTCGGTGATGATCCGCTTGCCGCGCGTGAGGTCGCCGTACTCGGCGGTGTTGGAGATCGAGTGGCGCATCCCGCTGATGCCCTTCTCGTACATCAGGTCGACGATCAGCTTGAGCTCGTGCAGGCATTCGAAGTACGCCATGCGCGGGTCGTAGCCGGCCTCCACGAGCGTCTCGAATCCTGCTCGCACCAGCTCCGACGCTCCGCCGCACAGGACGGCCTGCTCGCCGAAGAGGTCGGTCTCGGTCTCCTCCCGGAAGGTCGTCTCGATGACGCCGCCGCGCGTGCAGCCGATGCCGCGCGCGTAGGCCAGGGCGAGCGCCTGGGCGTTGCCGGTCGCGTCCTGGTCGATCGCGATCAGCCCCGGGACGCCGGAGCCCTCGAGGTACTGGCGGCGGACGATGTGGCCCGGGCCCTTGGGGGCGACGAGCGCGACATCGACGTCCGGCGGCGGCTGGATCTCGCCGTAGTGGATCGAGAAGCCGTGGCCGAACAGCACGAGGTCACCTTTCTCGATCCCGTCCGCGACGTCCTGGGCCCACACGTCGCGGTGCAGCTCGTCGGGGACGAGGACCATCACGAGGTCGCCGCGCGCGGCGGCGTCGGCGACGCCCGTGACCTCGAGGCCCTCCGCCTGGGCCTTCTCGGCCGAGGGCGAGTCCTCACGCAGGCCGACGACGACGTCGACACCCGAGTCCTTGAGGTTCAGCGAGTGGGCGTGGCCCTGGGAGCCGTACCCGATGATCGCCACGGTCTTGGCTTCGAGCAGGCGCAGGTCGGCGTCGTCGTCGTAGAAGATGTCCTTGTCAGCCATAGGGCGGCCAGGCTACGCGGTGGCTGCGGCGACCCAGGTGCGCGCCGGGAGCTGCAGGACGCCGTCGGCGTCCTCGTGCGGCGCGAGCTTGGCCCGCAGCGCGTCGCCGACCGCGGCGCGGTCGCCCTCCGACAGGGCGCGGATGAGCGCCCCGGCGCGCGACATGTCCTGCGTGCGCGTCCACCAGGCGTCGAAGGGCTCGGCCATCGTGAAGGCCAGCGCCTCGACCACGATGTCGTCGACGAAGCCGGTGGCGTCGAGCAGCTCCTGCAGCCGACCCTCGCGGGCGAACGAGAACTGCCCCGGCTGGCCGGCCGGCGGCGCCTCGGCGTGTCCGAGCTCGACCAGGGTCGCCGTCACGACCGACGACCAGGGGTTGTCCTCCGCCGCCGTCCAGGCCGAGGTCGTGAAGCGCCCGCCCGGCCGCAGCACCCGGCGCACCTCGCGCAGGGCGGCCTCGGGGTCGGGCAGGAACATCAGACCGAAGCGGCACAGCACGGCGTCCTGCGACGCGGCGGCGACATCGATCGACTCCATGTCGATCTGCTTGAAGCGGATGTCGTCGGCCCCGCGCTGGTTGGCGTGGCGCTGCGCCGCGCTGAGCATCTCCGGCGCGAAGTCGGACATCGTCAGCTGGCCGCCGGGCTGGATCAGCTCGTGCGCGAGCAGACCGAGCTCGCCCGTCCCGGCGGCGAGCTCGAGCACCTCCGCCCCGGGCTGCAGGCGGGCGTGGTCGAGCATCCAGGCCGTGACCGACATCAGGTTGTCGCGCTGCGCGGGCGCGCCGCGCTCCCAGCCTTCCGCGACGCTGCCCCAGCCCTCGCGCGACTCGGCGCGGTACTCGTCGGCGTTGTCCATCGGGGCGATGCTAGAGGGGCCGGGGCAGCCGCCCGCGCTGCAGCTTGCCCGACGCCGTGCGCGGGAGCGCATCCACGGCCTCGAAGGCCTTGGGAACCTTGAAGGCCGCGAGGCGCTCGCGGCAGAACGCGCGCAGCGCGGCCGCGTCGAGCGGACGCCCGGGTGCCGGGACGACGAGCGCGACGAGCGCCTCCCCCCACTCCGGGTCCGGGCGGCCCAGCACGGCGGCGTCGGCCACGTCGGGGTGCGCGATCAGGACGTCCTCTATTTCATCAGGCGCGACGTTCTCCCCGCCCGTCACGATCGTGTTCGCCTTGCGGCCGGCGACGGTCAGCCGGCCGCGCGCGTCGAGGCTCCCGAGGTCGCCCGTGCGCAGCACGCCCCCGCCGGCGACCACGGGGCCGGAGACCAGGATCTCTCCATCGGCGGCGATGCGCACCTCGACTCCGGGGAGCGGCCAGCCCGCGGTCCGCGCGTCGCCGGGCTCGGAGACCGTGACCTGCGAGGTCGCCTCGCTGAGCCCGTAGGTCTGCACGACGGGGACGCCCGCGGCGAGCGCGCGGGCCATCAGCTCCGGGCCGGCCGGGCCGCCTCCGAGCAGGACGCGCCGCAGCCGCGGCGGCTCGCGCAGGCCCGCGTCCAGCAGCCGGACGAGCATGGTCGGGACGATCGACACCAGGGTCCCGTCGCCGCGCATCAGCCGGGCGCTCAGCTGCGCGGCGTCGAACGGCGGGGGCGCGAGCACGGCGGTCGTCGCGTAGATGACCGAGCGCAGCAGCACCATCAGCCCGCCCACGTGCGCGAGCGGCAGCGGGCACAGCCAGCGCTCGTCGGGGTCCAAGCCGAGCGCCAGGGCCGACCCGGTCGCGTTGGCCGTGACGTTGGCGGCGGTGATGCGGACGGGCTTGGGGGCGCTCGTCGTACCCGAGGTGTGCACGACGAGCACGACGCCCGGGCCGCCGGCGACGCCGGCGCGCTGCCCGCGCTCGGCCTCTGACAGCCTCGGGTCGAGCGGGACCGCGGCGACGCCGCGCAGCAGGCACGCGTGCAGGGCGACAGCGAAGTCCAGGCCCGGCGGGTGGTCGATGACGGCGGCGTCGCCGTGAGACAGCGCGAGCGCCTCGGCCCGCCCGAGCAGCTCGGCGTAGGTCAGCCGCTCCTCGCCGCACTCGACCGCAACCCGGTCCGGCCGGCGCCGCGCGGCGGTGATCAGCCAGGGCTCCACGACGGCGACGGTACCCTCCGGGCGGCAATGGAGACCGTGACCTGGAGCCCCGCCGACGACTTCGAGGACATCCGCTACGAGACGTCCGGCGACGGCATCGCCAAGATCACGATCGCCCGGCCAGAGGTCCGCAACGCCTTCCGGCCGCAGACCGTCGTCGAGCTCTCGCAGGCCTTCGAGCGCGCGCGCGAGGACACCGGCGTCGGCGTGATCATCCTCACCGGGGAGGGCGAGCTGGCCTTCTGCTCGGGGGGTGACCAGCGCGTGCGCGGCGACACCGGCTACCTGCCCGAGGGGGCCTCGGTCGGGCGCTTTCACGTCACGGACCTGCAGGTCCAGATCCGGCGGCTGCCCAAGCCCGTGATCGCGATGGTCGCCGGCTACGCGATCGGCGGCGGCCACGTCCTGCACCTGGTCTGCGACCTCACGATCGCCGCCGACAACGCGCGGTTCGGACAGACGGGGCCGCGTGTGGGCTCGTGGGACGGCGGGTTCGGCGCGTCGCTGATGCGCGACCTGATCGGGCCCAAGCGCGCCAAGGAGATGTGGCTGCTCTGCCGCCAGTACGACGCGCAGCAGGCGCTCGAGATGGGGCTCGTCAACACCGTCGTGCCGCTCGACGCGCTGGAGGCCGAGACGGTCCGGTGGTGCCGCGAGATGCTCGCGCTCTCGCCCATGGCGCTGCGGCTGGTCAAGGCCAGCTTCAACGCGCACGAGGACGGCTACACCGGCATCCAGCAGCTCGCCCACGACGCGAACCTCCTCTTCTACGCGGGCGAGGAGGCGGCAGAGGGCCGCGAGGCCTATAAGGCCAAACGCCCGCCCGACTTCACGAAGTTCCCCCGGCGCCCCTAGCGATGGCCGAGACCCTCTCCCCGCTCAGCCGCCCCAGCGCCGTCCGCATCTGGCTGATGGCCGCGCGGCCGCGCACGCTGCCGACCGGCGCCGCCCCGGTCCTGGTCGGCACCGCGCTCGCCCAGGCGGCCGGGACGTTTCATGCGCTGCGCTTCGTGGCCGCCCTGGTCGGCGCGATCTTCATCCAGGTCGGCGCGAACCTGTCCAACGACTACTCCGACGCCCGCCGCGGCGCCGACACCGAGGACCGCCTCGGCCCGGTGCGCGTGACCGCCGGCGGGCTCGTCCCCCCCCGCCAGGTGCTCGTTGCCACCTCCGTCGCGTTCGGTGTCGCCGTGCTGGCAGGCGCGTACCTGATCGCCACCGCCGGCGTCGAGATCCTGCTCGTCGGCGTCGCGTCGATCCTCGCGGGCGTGCTCTACACCGGCGGGCCGCGGCCCTACGGCTACGAGGGCCTCGGCGAGGTGTTCGTGTTCTTGTTCTTTGGCGTGGCGGCCGTCGCCGGCTCGTACTTCGCGCAGACCGAGCGCTGGGACTGGGAGGCGTTCGCGCTCTCGGTCCCGGTCGGCCTGCTCGCGGCGTCGCTGCTCGTCGTCAACAACGTCCGCGACATCGACACCGACCGCCGCACCGGCAAGCGCACGCTCGCGGTGCGCCTCGGCCGCGACAGGACGCGGACGCTGTACGCCGGGATGCTCGCGCTCGCCTACGCGACGGTGCTGATCGGATGGCTCGCCGGGTCGCTGGAGGCCTGGATCGCGCTGACCTGGCTGACGATCCCGCTCGCCGTCCGGCTCGTCCGCACGGTCCGCGAGCACACGGACGGCGCGACGCTCAACCGCGCCCTCGCCGGCACGGCGATGCTCGAGCTCGCGTTCTGCGTCCTGCTCTGCGCCGGCATCCTGGCGAGCTAGGTTCACCCCGCAAGTTCGCTGTCAGCCGGCTACGTCCACAGGACGGGTCCGGCGCGCAGCCTGCTCCGGACCCTCCTCACACGCCAAAAGCGGCCACGCGGTCGTGGGTCAGGCTGCCTGAATCGTGCCCGTGGCGGCGACGCCCGGAAGGTCCGGCAGATATGCGCCCATCCGCCGTCCTCAGCTCGCTCGTAGTAACCACGTACTCATTCATCGCAGGTGCTCCAGGCCGCTTGCCCTGCGTATGCTAGAGAGCGTGCCGATTGGGACCGTGGCACTGTCCTTCCCAGCCACCACGATGCGGGTCGTTTCGCCTGGGCGACCCAGATCTCGTGAGGCCACGCTGGCGCAGGACCTCCCAGCCAGCCTCCTTCAGCGCAACCCGGATCTCGCGGTATTTGCTCGGCATCTACCTGCAAACCTACGGTCGACGGCGGACGCCCACGCTCCCCTGCATTGCAACCCTACCCTTGCCGCGATGTGGCGCGCGACGGGCCTTGAGGCTCTGCGGTGAAGGTCGACGTCGAGCCGCTGCGCCTGAGGCTGCGGCGGCCACTGGTCAGCGCCTGGGGAGAACTGGCCGAGCGCGAGCTGCTGATCGTCACCCTGACCGACCGCGACGGGATGAGCGGGCGCGGCGAGGCCGCCGCGCTCGAGCCCTACGACGGCGTGGCGCCGGCCGCTGTCCTCGCCGCCCTCGACGCCCACGCCGCGGTGCTGGCCGCCGCGCCGCCCGGCGCCGGGCCCGACGAGCTCGTTGACGCCTGCCGCGCCGAGCGCGACCTGCCGCAGGCGCTCGCCGCCATCGACCTCGCGCTGTGGGACCTGGAGGGCCGCCGCGCCGGCGCGCCCGTGCACGCCCTGCTCGAACCGGCCGCCGCGCGCCCGATGCCCGTGCGGGTCAACGCCACGCTCTTCGCGACCGACCGTGCTGGTGCGGCGGCCGAGGCCGTGGAGGCCGTCGCACGGGGCTTCGGCACGCTGAAGGTCAAGGTCGGAACCGGCGACGACGCGGGCCGCGTGGCGGCCGTGCGCGCGGTCGCTCCCGCTGTCGCCATCCGCGTCGACGCCAACGGCGCGTGGGCGACGCCGCAGGAGGCGCTGGCGCACCTGCGGGCGCTCGAGCCGGTGGGCCTCGAGCTCGCCGAGGAGCCCGTCCACGGCGTCGCCGCGCTGCGCGCCGTGCGCGATGGGGCGCGGATCCCGATCGCCATGGACGAGACGGCTGCGCTCGCGGGGGCGGCCGGCGCGGGCGCCTGCGACCTCGTCTGCCTGAAGATCTCGCGCTGCGGTGGCATCTCCGGCCTGCTGCGCCAGGCGGCGGCAGCGCGCGCGGCCGGCAGCGCGGTCTACCTCGCCTCGACCTTCGACGGCCCCCTCGGGATCGCCGCCGCGCTGCACGCCGCAGCCGTGCTCGCCGCCGACGGGCCGCTGCCGGCCTGCGGCCTGGCCACGCTCGGCGCCTTCGAGGACGTCGAAACCCAGTTCCTCCCCGCCGGCGGGGCGCTGTCCGTCCCGAATGGACCGGGGTTGCTGGGCTAGATGTCCTGCTCGACGACCCAGTCGATGCAGGCCGTGAGCGCGCGGACGTCGTCGGGGTCGACGGCCGGGAACATGGCGATGCGCAGCTGGTTGCGGCCGAGCTTGCGGTAGGGCTCGGTGTCGACGATCCCGTTGGCCCGCAGGATCGCGGCGAGCTGCGCGGCGTCGACGTCGTCTGAGAAGTCGATCGTGCCGGTCACCAGCGAGCGGTGGGCGGGGTCCGGCACGAACGGGCTGGCGAACGGCGAGGCCTCGGCCCAGTCGTAGAGGTGCGAGGAGGACGCGGTGGTGCGCCCGACGCAGAAGTCCAGGCCGCCGCCCGCGTTCATCCACTCGATCTGGTCGGCGAGCAGGAGCAGGGTGGCGAGCGCCGGCGTGTTGTAGGTCTGGTGCTTGCGCGAGCTGTCCAGCGCCGTCTTGAGCGAGAGGAACTCGGGGATCCAGCGGTCGGTGGCCGCGAGCTCGGCGATGCGCTCCTGCGCGGCGGGGCTGAGCAGCGCGAGCCACACGCCGCCGTCGGCGGCGAAGCACTTCTGGGGAGCGAAGTAGTAGGCGTCGGCGTCCGCGACATCGACGGGGAGCCCGCCGGCGCCGGAGGTCGCGTCGATGAGCACGAGCGCCTCACCGGCGGGGCGCTGGACCGGGACCATCACCCCGGTTGAGGTCTCGTTGTGCGCCCAGGCGACGACGTCGGCGCGGGCGTCGCCGCGCGGCACGGGCGCCTCACCCGGATCGGCGGACACCACGACCGGGTCACCGAGGAACGGGGCGCCCTCGGTGACGGTGGCGAACTTGCCCGAGAACTCGCCGAAGGTCAGATGCAGGGCGCGCTCGCGCACGAGGCCAAAGGCGGCGGCGTCCCAGAAGCACGTCGTTCCGCCGTTGCCGAGCGCGACCTCGTAGCCCTCCGGCGCGGAGAAGAGCGCCAGCAGCCCGTTCTGCACCTGCTCGACCAGATCCTGGACTGGGGCCTGCCGGTGCGAGGTCCCCATCAGGTCGACCCGGCCGGCGAGCCGAGACAGCTGCTCGGCGCGGACCTTCGACGGCCCGGAGCCGAAGCGCCCGTCGGCGGGCAGCAGGGCGGCGGGGATGTCGAGCAGCGTCTTCTCGGGCACGGCCGGCTCAGGCTAGCCGAGCGATCAGTGGCGGCCCTCCGCGACTCCTCGACGATCTTCGCGCAGAACGCCGGGAGGTCGTCCGGCTTGCGGCTCGAGACGAGCCCGTTGTCAAACGACGACCTCCCTGTCGACGACCTCCGCACCGGCGTGCTTGAGGTCCTCGCGGACGCTCGGCCACGCACGGCTGGTCAGGAGATCTGCCGCAGCTGCGCGCGGAGCCCGTCGAGCTCTGCAATCGCGACGGTGGCCGCGTGCTCTGCGTCCTTGACGGCGTCGTGTGCCGCGGCGGCCTCGGACTCGCTGCGCAGCAGGGTCCGGCGGGCCTGCTCGAGGCGCTCCTCGGCGGCCTGCGCGGCGACGGTCCGCCGGGCGAGCCGGTCGCGGAGCCGCTCGACCGCCTGGGCGGCGTCGCGCTCATTGTGCTCGAGCTCGGCGCGGCGCTCGCGGCGCTCGAGCTCGGCACGGCGCTCCACGCGGGCCTCGTCCTCGCGGTCGCGGGCGGGCCCGTCCGGCGGCGAGGCGACCTCGGCCGGCGAGGCCGCCGCGGCCGGCGGGGAGACCGCCGCCGGCGCCGGCTCCTCGGTGACGCAGCCGGCCTGGAGGCGCTCGGCCAGGCCGGCGTCGGCGGTCGCAGCGCGCAGGAGGCTTGCGACCCGGTCGACCATCGCCGGGGAGAGCGGGCGGCCGCTCGGCTGGGCCAGCTCGCGGACGGCGCCCACCAGGCGCCCGGTCGAGGCCCGGTGCCCCGCCATCGCCGCCCGCACCGTGTCGCCGCCCACCTGCGCCGAGCGCGTCGAGGCGTCGCGCAGCGCCGCGGCGGCGTCGGCCCACTCCGCGACGGCCTCCGGCGCCTCGCGCGCAACGTGGTTGAGCGCCCACGCCGCCGCGCTGGGTTTCGCCAGCCTCGCGACCTCCGCCGCCGCGTCGCGGTCACCCGCGGCCTTCAACGCGCGCGCCAGGCGCGTGCGCTCGGCCACGAAGGCATCCAGCGGCACGCCGTAGAGGTGCGCGACGGCATTCTGGAGATCCTGCGCCATGGTCGCATTGTGCCGCTACCTTCCGCGTATGCGCCGTTTGCTTTTCACGCTCTTCGTCACAGCGGCCCTGGTCATGCCGACCGAGGCGCTCGCCGGCGCCGGCGCCGGGACGCACGCCTTCAGCGGCGGGAGCCGCGGGTTCGGCGGTGGTCGCGGCTTCTCGCGCGGCTTCGGCGGCCACCACTTCTTCTTCTTCGGGGGCGGCGGATTCGGCAGCCTGTTCTTGCTGCTGCTGGTGATCGCGGTCATCGTGCTGATCGCGCGCGCGTCGCGCCGCGGCCGGTAGCGCCCCCCGGCGTCTACAGCTTGGGATGGGCAGGGATCGGGACGTTTCGTTCCGCAGGTCCTCACGGTCGCGGGGTGTGGAACGTCTTGGTCGACTGTCGACCACTTCGCTCCAGAGGTCCCGCCCCGGAGCGGGGTGTGGAACGAAAAGGCTCGACTCGGGGCGCCGGTCAGACACCCTCAAGCGGTTGCGCGCCTCGGAAATTGCCTACCCGATCGCCTCGGCGACCGCGTGGGGCGCCTCGAGGTGCGCGGCGTGGCCGGCGCCGGGGATGATCACGACGCCGCCCTCGGGCAGCGCCGGGAGCACGCGCTGCGCGATCGCGCGGAACTTCTCGTCGTGCTCCCCGGCGATCAGCGTGACAGGCATGCGCAGCTCGCCGAGGCGGTCCCACAGCGGGGTCATGGCGCCGGTCCCCATCCCGCGCAGTGCGGCGGCGAGGCCCGTCGCGCTGCAGCGCAGCCGGTCCTCGCGCGCGCTGTCGGCGACCCCGCGGGGCTGGGAGTCAAACAGCGGCCGGCTCCCCCACTCCTCGGCGAAGGCCGCCAGGCCGATCCGCTCGATGCGCGCGGCGAGCGCGGCGTCGGCCCGGCGGCGGGCTGCCCGCTCCGCCTCGTCCGCGATCCCCGGCGTGGCCCCGATCAGCACCAGGCGGCCCACCCGCCCCGGGAGCCGCAGGGCGGTGTCGAGCGCGAGGCGCCCGCCCATCGAGTAGCCGCAGAGCCCGAAGCGCTCCGTCTTCAAAGCGGCCACATACGCGGCGACCGCGTCGAAGCTCGCCGGGCGCCGGCCGTCCGCGTCCCCGTGGCCGGGAAGGTCCGGCGCGAAGCACCGGTAGCGTTCGCTCAGCTCCTCGGCCAGCGGGGCCCAGCTGCGCCCGGTCTGCGTGAAGCCGTGCAGGAGGACGAGATCGCCACGCACGACGGCTAACCATCTCATGACCCCGACCGACACCTACCTCGGGCTGCGCGCCTTCGTCGACGAGCTGTGCCGCTGCGGCGTCGCTCACGCGTGCACCTCCCCGGGCTCGCGCTCCACCCCCCTGGTCCTGTCGCTCGCGAGAGACAGCCGCCTGCGCGCCACGTCGCATCTCGACGAGCGCAGCGGCGCCTTCTTCGCGCTCGGCCTCGCCATGGCCACCGGCCGGCCCACGGTGCTGGCCTGCACGTCGGGGACGGCGGCCGCCAACTACGCCCCGGCGGTGATCGAGGCCTACGAGGCCCGCGTCCCCCTGCTCGTCCTGACTGCCGACCGGCCGCCGGAGCTGCGCGACGTCGGCGCGGGGCAGACGATCGACCAGGTCAGGCTCTACGGGCGCGCGGCGAAGTGGTCTTTCGAGGTCGACGACGCCCCGGCGACCGAGGCGCGCATGCACTTCATGCGGCGGCTCGCCTGCCGCGCGGTGTGGACGGCGAAGAGCGGGCGCCCCGGCCCCGTGCACCTGAACTTCGCCCTGCGCGAGCCGCTCGTGCTCGGCGAGAACGAGGATCTGCCGCGCGCCGAGCCCGGCGGCGGCGGCCGCCGCGGCGGCCGGCCCTGGGTCGAGTGGCACGCGCCCGCCGGTCCCGGCGCGCACGGCCTGCGGCTCGAGGCGCGCTTCCCCGTACTCATCGCCGGCCGCATGCAGCGCTTCCGCGACGGC
Source organism: Solirubrobacterales bacterium (assembly GCA_038318085.1). GTDB lineage: Bacteria > Actinomycetota > Thermoleophilia > Solirubrobacterales > Solirubrobacteraceae > DATLGB01. The sequence goes on along the minus strand of JBBQBV010000041.1, from coordinate 3,348 downwards.
GTGGGGGTGGCCGCCTTCGCCGCCGGCGCGCGCTGGCCGCTGCTCGCCGACCCCCTCTCCAACGCCCGCCGCGGCGACGCCGCGATCGCCCACTACGACGCGCTGCTGCGCATACCGCGGTGGGGCGAGGGCTTCGCGCCCGACCTCGTGGTCCGCGTCGGCGACCTCCCCACCTCCAAGCCGCTGCGCCGGTGGCTGGCGGCGCTCCCCGGCGTACGCCAGGTCGCGCTCGATCCCCACGACGCCTGGCAGGACCCCGACGCCGCCGTCACCGAGATCCATCCTGCCGGCCCCAAGGCTTTTGTGGCGGACTCGCTCGACGGCCGCTGGCTGGACGCGTGGCGCGGCGCCGACGCCGTCGCGCGGACCGCCATGGGCCAGGTCCTCGGAGGCGCGCTCTCCGAGCCGGCGGTGGCGGTGCGCACCGCGGCGGCGCTCGGGCGGGGCGACACGCTGTTCGTGGCCTCCTCGATGCCGGTCCGCGACCTCGAGACCTTCGCGGTCACCGGCGCCCGGGTGCTGGCCAACCGCGGCGCCAACGGAATCGACGGGACGGCCTCGACCGCGCTCGGCGTCGCGGCCGCGAGCCCGGGCCGGACCGTCCTGCTGACCGGGGACGTCGCCCTGCTGCACGACCTCGGCGGCCTGCTCGGCGCGCGCCGGACGCAGACCGCGCTCACGATCGTGCTCGTCAACAACGACGGCGGCGGGATCTTTCACTTCCTGCCGGTGGCGGCGGAGCAGGACGCCTTCGAGGAGCATGTCGCCACCCCGCACGGGATCGACTTCGAGCACGCCGCGAAGCTGTACGGGTTCGCCTACCGGCTCGCGGCGACCCCCGAGGGCTTCGACGCCGAGCTGCGCAACGCGCTGGAGGGCGCGGGCTCAACGATCGTCGAGGTGCGGACCGACCGCGCGGCCAACGTCGACCTGCACCGGCGCGTCTGGGCGCAGGTCGAACGCGCCATCCAAGCCGCAAAGTGACCAGTGGGCGCGTAACGCCGCGCTCGATTGGCAAGACTGCCCACGGTGAGCGTCCACGCCCTCACCGAGGCGCGCGAGCGCACCCTGGCCATGGTCGCTCCCTACAGCGACCACGACGTCGAGCGCGTGACGAGCCCGGTCCTCAGCCCGCTGGTCTGGGATCTCGCGCACATCGCCGCCTACGAGGACCTGTGGCTGTGTCACCGCCACGGCGGCCTCGACCTCCTGCGCCCCGACCTCGCGGAGATGTACGACGCCTTCGAGACCCCGCGCGCCGTCCGCGGCGACCTCCCGCTGCTCAACCGCAGCGAGGCCGAGGACTACCTCGCGGCGGTGCGCGCCCGCTCGCAAGCCGTGCTCGAGCGTTCCGGCGACGGGGACGGCACCCTCGTAGAGCTCGTCCTGCGCCACGAGCTCCAGCACACGGAAACCATGCTGCAGGCCATCGAGCTGGCCGGCTTCGCCGTCGCGCCCGGCCTGCCGCGCCGCGAGCGCCCGTCGCTCAACGGCGGCCCGCGCCACACCGGCCTCGAGCGCCTCTCTGTGCCCGGCGGACCCTGCTCGATCGGCGCCGCGGCGGCCGGCTTCGCCTACGACAACGAGCGTCCCCGCCACCAGACCGACGTGCGGGACTTCTGCATCGGCCACGTGCCGATCACGAACGCCTCCTACCTGCACTTCGTCGAGGGCGGCGGCTACGAGCGGCGCGAGTGGTGGACCGCCGAGGCGTGGCACTGGAAGGAGGAGTACGACATCACGCACCCCCAGGGGTGGGCCCGCGGCCCGGGCGGACAGTGGCAGCAGCGCCGCGTCGACGGCGTCGCGCCGCTCGACCCCGACGAGCCGGTGGTCCACGTCTGCTGGTTCGAGGCCGATGCCTTCGCGCGGGCCCATGGGGCCCGCCTGCCGACGGAGGTCGAGTGGGAGAAGGCGGCGACCTGGGATCAGCGGACGGGGGACACGCGGCCGTTCCCGTGGGGCGAGGACGCTCCGCGCCCCGACGGCCGCCGCGCCAACCTCGACCACGCCTACGGCGGCCCGGCGCCCGCGGGCGTCCTGACCGCCGGGGCCGCGCCGTGCGGCGCGCTGGGCATGCTCGGCGACGTGTGGGAGTGGACGGGCTCGCACTTCGCCGGCTACGACGGCTTCCGCGCAAATCCGTACCGCGAGTACTCCGAGGCCTTCTTCGGTCAGCGCCACTACGTGCTGCGCGGCGGCTCCTGGGCCACCAGCGCGCACACCATCACACCGACGTTTCGCAACTGGGACCTCCCCCAGCGGCGGCACATCTTCGCGGGGATCCGCCTGGCATGGACCACGTGACGACCCTGGCCGACGACGTCCTGGACGGCCTCACGCGGCCGTTCAAGGAACTGGCGCCCAAGCACTTCTACGACGCCCGCGGCTCCGAGCTCTTCGAGGCGATCTGCGCGCTGCCGGAGTACTACCCGACCCGCACGGAGCGCTCGATCCTCGTGGAGCGCGGAGAGGAGATCCTCGCCCGCGCGCGGACCGTTGAGCTGGTTGAGCTCGGCGCGGGCTCGGCGGCCAAGACCCGGGTCCTGCTCGACACGGGTCGCATCCGGCGCTATGTGGCCTTCGACGTCTCCGGCACGGCGCTCGACGAGGACGCGCTGGCGGCGGAGTACCCGCAGCTCGAGGTCCTCCACGTCACCGGGGACTTCGAGCGCGACCTCGACCACATCCCGGCGCCGGAGCCCGGCGAGCCGCGGATGATCGCGTTTCTCGGCGGCACGATCGGCAACTTCATGCCCGGCGCACGCCGGACCTTCCTGCGCAGGCTCGCCGGCGCGCTGGGCCCCGATGACGCCCTGCTGCTCGGCACCGGGCTGATCACCGACGTCGATGCCATGGAGGCGGCCTACGACGACGACGCGGGCGTGACCGCGGCCTTCAACCTCAACGTGCTGGAGGTCCTCAACCGCGAGCTGGGCGGGAACTTCGACCTCGACCTCTTCGAGCACGTCGCCTTCTTCGACCCGCAGAACGAGTGGATCGAGATGCGCCTGCGCGCCCGCCGCGAGCACACCGTCCGGCTCGCCGCGCTGGACTTCGAGGTCCGCTTCGAGCGCGGCGAGGAGCTGCGCACCGAGCTGTCGACCAAGTTCACCCGTGCGCGGCTCGAGGCCGACTACGAGGCATCGGGCCTGCGCCTGGACGGCTGGTACAGCGACGCCGACGAACGCTTCGCGCTCTCGCTGGCGCGGCCGGCTTAGGAAGCGTCGAGAAACACGTGTGCGGTTTGTTGATTGACGCTTCCTTAGCCTCCGCCCCGGCTGGCGGCGCAGCCACTTGGTGCGGACAGACGCTCCGCGGCCAGCCGCTCGGCGACGACGTGCGCGT
>JBBQBV010000040.1:0-25476 GCA_038318085.1 Solirubrobacterales bacterium | reverse complement strand
CCGGTTTGGCACCTCGATGTCGGCTCGTCGCATCCTGGGGCTGGAGTAGGTCCCAAGGGTTGGGCTGTTCGCCCATTAAAGCGGTACGCGAGCTGGGTTCAGAACGTCGTGAGACAGTTCGGTCCCTATCTGCCGTGGGCGTTGGAGAATTGAGAGGATTCGCCCCTAGTACGAGAGGACCGGGGTGAACGGACCTCTGGTGTATCTGTTGTCCTGCCAAGGGCACCGCAGGTTAGCTACGTCCGGACCGGATAACCGCTGAAGGCATCTAAGCGGGAAGCCGACCTCGAGATGAATTCTCCCACCACCTTGAGTGGGTAAGACCCCTGGTAGACCACCAGGTTGATAGGCCGGATCTGGAAGGGCGGTAACGCCTGAAGGAGACCGGTACTAATGGGTCGAGGGCTTGACGGATTTTGATTCTTATCGATCTCTTCGTTTGATGGACGGCTGTGCAGCTTTCAGGGCCCGCCGGGCCTGTGCGATGGTCTCGCCGAGTTCGGTGGCACTGGCATGGGGGAAACACCTCTTCCCATTCCGAACAGAGAAGTTAAGCCCCATAGCGCCGATGGTACTTGTCCTGCAAGGGACCGGGAGAGTAGGTCGCCGCCGGTTAATGTGTGAACTGTCGGGCCGCCGCGTGGGCGGCTCGGTGTCGTTTACTCGCCGTCCCAGTAGTCCACCGCGTCGGCACGGCGAAAGATCAGGCGCAGGTCCGGCGCGAAGACGCCGACCTTGTCGCTGTCCTCGTAGATCGTGCTCGCGCAGACCGCGCGCTCGGAGATCATGATCACCCGCGCCGGCTCTGCTGCGTGGTTGGAGATCTTGTGGGCGCCTCGCGGTCCGCGCTCGAAGCAGACGACGTCCCCGGCCTCGAGTACCTCGTCGCCTTCCGGCGTCTGCACGGTCGGGGTGCCGTCGAGCACGAACAGCCACTCCTCCTCGGCGAGCTCGTAGTGGTACGGGCACAGGCTCTCGCCGGTGCGCAGCAGCACGAGGTTGCCGCCAATCCGCTCCGCGCCGATGGCCGGAGGGATAGGGGCGTAGCGGGCCCGGTAGCCGTCGGGCTCCTCCTCGTTGACCTGCAGTTCGGCGTCGCGCGCGTTGAAGACCTTCACGGCGCCGCGGTGCTTCGGCGCAAGCGCAGGCTGGGCTCATCGGCGGTCAGGCGCACCGCGAACTCGTCGCTGTCGGGAAAGACGATGGCGTTGGGGAGCGCGCGGTCCGACAGCATGACGATGCGAGCGCTCTGCGTGCCGGCGTTGGTCACCTCGTGGGCCCCCGCGGTCCCGGCCGGGAAGCAGACCATGTCGCCGGCGCGCAGCTGTCGCTCGCCGTCGGGCGTGCGCACGCTGGGCGTGCCCTGCAGGACCCACAGCCACTCCTCCTGCCCGGCCTCCCAGTGGTAGGGGCGCGCATGCTGGCCCGGTGCGAGCTCGAACAGCGTCCCGCCGAGGTGCTCGCCTCCGATGGCGCTGCCGATCTCCGCGTAGCGCGCCCCGCACCCCGAGGCGTCCCCGCCCGCGGATAGCGCCGCCCGGTGGAGGTTGAAGCGCCTCATCCCGCGCCCGCCGGGAGGGGGGTGCCGAGGGCGGCCAGGTAGACGTCGACAGGCAGGCCGAGGCGGCCATCCACGGCGCCACGGGCTCGTCGCATGCCCAGGCGGAGCGCGACGGCTCGCGAGCGGCGGTTGGCGGTGGCCACGAAGGCGATCATCTCACTCAGGCCGAGGTGGTCGGCGCCCGCCCTGAGGGCCAGGCGCCCGCCCTCGGTCGCCAAGCCTCGGCCCCAGGCCCAGCGGGCCAGCCGCCAGCCGACCTCCGTCGCGTCGCAGAGCGGCGGGGGCCAGGACGGGCCGGGCCGGCAGGCGCCGACGAACCCGGCGACGCGGCCCTCGTCCCGATCGAGCGCCGCCCACAGGCCGAAGCCGAAGGTCGCCCAGTGGTCGGCGATCCGGCGGGAGGCCTCCAGGGCCGGCTTTGCGTCCGCCGGCCCGCCGAGGAACCGCATCACCTCCGCGTCGGCGCACAGCTCGGCGAAGGCGGCGGAATGGCGCGCGACGTCCCAGCGCTCGTACCGGCCCACCGCACCTTCGATGTGCTCGGGATAGGGCATCATCGGCATCGTGACAGCCCTCGACGACTCCGGGCCGCTGGACGCGGCCCGGAGTCGAGTGAAAGCCTGGCGCCGCCCCGACCGGTCCATCCGTCCTCCCAGACCGGATGCCGGTGGGGCGTGCCGATCAGCGCGGACGTGACGGTGCCGATGACACCGGGGCCGCGCAGACAGGGTGTCGCGCCGGAACGGCTCCGGCGCGACGCGGGCGCAAAGGACGGGCGAGTGCCCGCCGGTGCGGGTGCTCGCGCACGGGCACGGGCGGCGCGGGCGGCCTGACGGCCGGCCCGGCGAGAGTGGCCTCGCCCAGGGTGGCGAACTCGAGCGCCGAACCGAGGGCGCCCCGCATGAGCTCGCGCAGTGAGCGGCGGGTCGGGCTGTCGATCGTCGTGGAAGGGAACATGTGTTCGGAACCTACGGGTGGGGTCGGACGGAACGCGTGTTCTGCAAGCGTTCTTGCAGGGATACCCCTGATTGCGCTGCAAAACACGAGTCACGAGAGCCGCACGCCGGCGCCGGTGAGGTGGACGCGCCTGGTGGTCGCCCCGGCGACCATTCGCGCAGCCACCTCGGGCCACGGAGCTCAGGCCGCGGGCGAACCCGCCAGCCCGAGCTCGTCGGCGCGGCGCTCGAGCGCCGCGATCACGAAGGCGACGTGCCCATCGAAGTCGACGCCGAGCTCCTCGGCCCCCTTGCGCACGTCGTCGCGATTGATCGCGGCGGCGAAGGCCGGCGTCTTGAGCTTCTTCTTGACCGACTTGGGCGTCATGCCGCGGATGCCGTCGGGCCGGACGTAGGCGCACGCGGTGATGAAGCCGGAGAGCTCGTCGACGGCGTAGAGCGTCCTCTCCATCGGCGAATCGCGTGAGACGCCGAGGTAGTCGGCGTGCGACGCGATCGCGCGCACCCACTCCGGCGGCGCGTCCAGCTGGCAGAGCAGCTCCATCGCCGCGCGCGGGTGGCCCGTCTCGGGATCCGGATGGCGCTCGTAGTCGAGGTCGTGCAGGATCCCGACGACGCCCCACTCCTCGGGGTCGGCGCCGAAGCGATCGGCGTAGGCGCGCATCGCGGCCTCGACGGCGAGCACGTGCCGGCGCAGCGAGTCCGAGGCGGTCCACTCGCAGAAAAGGGTCCATGCCTCGTCGCGCGAAAGAGGCGTCGACATGGCTGTTACCCTAGCCCGCCCTGTGACCGCCCCGCCGCGGTCTCAGGCCCCTCCCATGGAGAAGTTCGTCATCGAAGGAGGCGTTCCGCTCTCCGGCACGATCGTGCCTGCCGGGAACAAGAACGCCGCCCTGACCCTGCTTGCCTGCGCCCTGCTGACCGAGGACGAGGTCGTCCTGCGCAACGTGCCCCGCATCCGGGACACGCAGGAGATGGTCGACCTGCTCCTGCGTCTCGGCGTCCAGGTCGACTGGACGGCCACGAACACCGTCCGCCTCAACGCCGGGGCCGTCCACACGACCGCCGTCGACGCCGGGGTGGCCGAGCGGATTCGCGCGTCGTTTCTGCTCGCCGGGCCGCTGCTCGCGCGCTTCGGCTCCGTGCACATGCCGCCCCCGGGCGGCGACGTGATCGGACGCCGGCGCCTGGATCCGCACCTGGACGCGTTCATCGCCCTTGGGGCGACGGTCGAGCACGGTCCCCTGGAGATCCGCATCCAGGCGCCGGACGGCGGCCTGCAGGCCGCCGACTTCTTCATGGACGAGCCCTCAGTGATGGGCACGGAGAACGCGCTCATGGCCGCCGCGCTGGCTCCCGGCACCACGATCATCCGCAACGCCGCCTGCGAGCCGCACGTGCAGGATCTCGCGCGCATGCTGGTGCGCATGGGCGCGGCGATCGAGGGCATCTCCTCCAACGTGCTGACCGTCCACGGCGTCGCGCGCCTGGGCGGCTGCGAGCACGCGGTCTCGCCCGACCACATCGAGATCGGCTCCTTCATGGCCCTCGCGGGCGTCACGGGCGGCGAGCTGCGCATAAAGGACACCGTGCCCGACGACCTGCGCATGATCCGCCTGGCCTTCAAGCGCCTCGGGCTGCACTCCGAGCTCGACGGCGAGGACGTCCTCGTGCCCGGCGACCAGAAGCTCGTGATGAGCCGCGACCACGGCGGCTACCAGATCAAGGTGGAGGACGGTCCCTGGCCGGCCTTCCCGGCCGACCTCACGTCGATCGCCGTCGCCCTCGCCACGCAGTCCGAGGGCGCCGTTCTGATGTTCGAGAAGATGTTCGAGAACCGCCTGGTCTTCACGGACAAGCTCGTGGCGATGGGCGCCAACATCATCCTCTGCGACCCGCACCGGGCGGTCGTCAGCGGCGCCACCCGGCTGCGCGGAGCCAAGCTCGTCTCGCCGGACATCCGGGCGGGCATGGCGATGCTGATCGCCGCGCTGTGCGCGCACGGGAAGAGCGAGATCGGCTCGATCGAGCAGATCGACCGCGGCTACGAGTCGATCGACGACCGCCTGCGCGGGCTCGGCGCCGTGATCGCGCGCGTCGAGGCCTGATCTCGGCGCGCCTGATCCCAATACCGTCTCGGCCGTGATGCACCCCATCCCCAGCGGAACCCGGGACGTCCTGCCCGACGAGATGCGCGAGCTGCGCGCGATCACCCAGGCGATGCGCGGGGTCTTCGACGACGCCGGCTACGGCGAGGTGTACACCCCCGCGCTCGAGCACGAGGAGACGCTGCGGATCGGGGACGCCCAGGCGGCCCGGCCCGCCTACCGGCTCTTCGACGAGCGGGGGCAGGTGCTGGTGCTGCGCTCGGACATGACGATCCCGCTCGCGCGCGTGGTCGCGACGCGCTACGCCGACGTCGAGCCGCCGCTGCGCCTGTGCTACCTGCAGCGCGCCTACCGCTCCGTGCGCCCCCAGCGCGGCGAGGCGCGCGAGCAGCTGCAGGCGGGCATCGAGCTCGTGGGCGCGGCCGGGGCAGCAGGGACCGCCGAGGCCATGACGGTCCTCTGCCGGGCGCTCGACGCGGCGGGCGTGCAGGGCTACCGCGTCGGCCTCGGTAGCGCCGGCCTGTACCCGGCGCTGCTCGACGAGGCCGGCATCGACGGCGAGGCGCGCGAGCGCCTGTTGTACGAGCTCGTCACCCGGGACTTCGCCGGCCTCGAGCGCGAGGTCTCAACGCTCGGCGCCGACGCGCGGCTGCTGACCGTCCCCCAGCTGCGCGGCGGCACCGAGGTGCTTGACGCCGCCGGCGAGGCGGGAGAGGGGCTGCGCGAGCTGCACGCGCTGCTGCCCGCCGACGTCCAGGCGCGCGTGATCTTCGACCTCGGCGCCCTTCGCCGGGAGCTCGGCTACTACACGGGTGCGATCTTCGAGGTCTTCGACCCCGCGGTCGGGATGCCGCTGGGCGGGGGCGGCCGCTACGACGACCTCCTCGGCCGCTTCGGCCGGCCGCTGCCCGCCGTGGGCTGGGCGCTCGAGGTCGAGCGCGTCCACGCCGCGCTCGTGCAGGAGCGCGCCTGATGCCCGCGCTGACGATCGCCGTCCCGCGCGGCGCCCTGTTCTCCGACACGCTCGACCTCCTCGACGCCGTGGGGATCGACACGGCCGCGGTGCGCGGCAACGACCGCAAGCTGCTCTTCGAGCAGGAGGGGCTCGTCACGATGCGCCCCTCCGACGTCCCGACCTACGTGGAGGCGGGCGCAGCCGACGTCGGGATCACCGGCAAGGACGTGCTGCGCGAGCAGTCCGAGCGGGAAGTGGTGGAGCTCCGCGATCTCGGGTTCGGGCGTACGACGATGGTCTTCGCGACCGAGGCCGGTCCCGACCCGGCCGCGGAGGCGCTGCGGCGCCTGGGCGTCATGCGCATCGCGACCAAGTACCCGCGCAGCGCCGAGCGCTTCTTCGCCCTCACCGGCCGCCAGGTGGAGATCGTCGAGGTCAAGGGCTCCGTCGAGCTGGCGCCGCTCACGGGCCTCGTCGAGGGCATCGTCGACCTGACGCAGACCGGGACGACGCTGCGCGAGAACGGGCTCGTCGTGCGCGAGGAGATCTACGCCTCCAGCGCACGTCTGATCGCCAACCCGGTCGCCTACCGTACCAAGGCCGCGGAGATCGACGCGCTGTTGGAGCGCGTGCGTGCCCGTTAGCCGGCTGACCGCGGGCGCGGACGCCGCGGCGGTCGCGGCGGCGCTGCGCGCGCACGTGGCAACCGGCGCCTCGGTGGGCGACGTCGTGCGCGAGATCGTCGAGGCCGTGCGCGAGGGCGGCGACGAGGCGCTGTTGGGCTACGAGGCCCGCTTCGGCGCGGCGCAGCGCCCACTGCGGGTTGAGGCCCGCGAGCTGCGGACCGCGCTGGACGGGCTCGACGGCGCGGTGCGCGCCGGCCTCGAGCTGGCGCGGGCCAACGTCGAGGATGTCGCCCGGGCCGGGCTCGCCGGCGACCGCGACGTCGACCTGCCGCAGGGCCAGCGGATCCGCCTGCGCGAGGTCCCGGTTCGCCGCGCCGCGATCTACGCACCCGGCGGCCAGGCGCCGTACCCGTCGTCGGTGATCATGGGCGCGGCGACGGCCCGCGCCGCCGGTGTCGAGGAGATCGTGGTCTGCGCCGTGCACCCGCTGATGCTCGCCGCCGCCGCGCTGTGCGGCGTGCAGGAGGTCTACGCCATCGGGGGCGCCCAGGCGATCGCCGCGCTCGCCTATGGGACGCAGACCGTACAGCCGGTCGACGTGATCGTCGGGCCCGGCTCCCTGTACGCGCAGGAGGCCAAGCGGCAGGTCTTCGGGCAGGTCGGCATCGACGGCTTCGCGGGGCCGAGCGACCTGGTCGTGATCGCCACGGAGGCGCCGGAGGCGGTGGCGCTCGACGTGCTCGCGCAGGCCGAGCACGGGCTGGGGTCCGCGGTCGCCGTGCTCTCCCCGGACGCGGCGCTGCTCGACGCGGTCGCCGAGCGCGTCAGGACGCCCGAGGAGGCGATCGTCGCGCTGGTGCGGGTCGACGACCTCGAGACCGCGCTCGCCTTCTGCGAGGCCTTCGCGCCCGAGCACCTGCAGCTCGTCGGACACGGGCCGCAGGCGCTCGCTCCCCGCGTCATCACGGCGGGCTGCGTCTTCGTCGGCCCTGCCGCCGGCACCGCCTTCGGCGACTACCTGGTGGGCTCGAACCACGTGCTGCCGACCGAGGGAGCCGCGCGCTTTGCCTCCGGGCTCAACGTGCGCCACTTCCTGCGCGTCATGGCCGAGGTCCACCTGCCCCGCGAGGCGGCGGCCGCGCTGGCCCCTTACGGCGCGGCGATCGCTCACGCGGAGGGCTTCGCCGCGCACGCCGCTTCGATGGAAGCCAGAATGGGGGAGGCATGAGCTGCAGAACCGCAGACATCAAGCGCGCCACCGGGGAGACCGACGTCGCCCTGCGGCTCGGCCTCGACGGCACCGGCACCGGCGCGCGCCGGACCGGGGTCGGCTTCCTGGACCACATGCTCGACCTGCTCGCCCGCCACGGGGGGCTCGACCTCGACGTGACGGTGGCGGGGGACCTCGATACGGGCTCGCACCACACGGTCGAGGACACCGGGATCGTGCTCGGGCAGGCGCTCGACCAGGCGCTCGGCGACCGCGTGGGTATCCGCCGCTATGGGAGCGCCGTGATCCCGATGGACGAGGCGCGCGCCGCCGTCGCGCTCGACGTCAGCGGCCGGCCGCTGTGCGCGTGGTCGGGGATTTCGCTGCCGCCGGGGGACATCGCCGGCTTCGAGCACGAGGCGGCCCAGGAGTTCTTCCGCGCCGTCGCGGCGAGCGCGCGGGTGACGCTGCACGTTGACGTCCAGGCCGGGACGAACACGCACCACATGATCGAGGCGTGCTTCAAGGCGTTCGCCCGCGCCCTGCGCGTGGCCGTGAGCGTGGATCCCGACGAGCCCGGCATCCCCTCCACGAAGGGCGTGCTGTGATCGCGGTCGTCGACTACGGGATGGGCAACCGTCGCAGCGTCGAGAAGGCGCTCGCCCACGTCGGCGGGACCGCCGTCATCACGCGCGACCACGACGAGATCCGGTCGGCCGGCGGGATCGTCCTGCCGGGCGTGGGCGCGTTCCCGCGCGCGATGGACAACCTGCGCGAGCTCGGGCTGGAGGGCGTGCTGCGCGAACGCGCGGCGGCCGGCGTCCCGCTGCTCGGCATCTGCCTCGGCATGCAGCTGCTCTTCGACGCCTCCTCCGAGCACGGCGGCGCGGTCGGCCTCGGCGTGCTCGGCGGCGACGTCGCCTACCTCGACACGGCGGGGGAGCGGCTCCCGCACATCGGCTGGAACCTCGTGACCCTGCGGCGCGCGAGCCGGCTCACTGTGGGCTTCGGCGACAGCGCCGCGTTCTACCACGTCCACTCGCTGGCCTGCCTGCCCGCCGAGCAGGCGGACGTGGTGGGCACCGCGGAGCACGGCACGGTCTTTGCCTCGATCGTCGAGCGCGACAACGTGTTCGGAGCGCAGTTTCACCCCGAGAAGTCCTCCCGCGACGGGCTGCGGCTGCTGGAGAACTTCGTGGGCATCTGCGCTCGGGTCCCCGCGTGATCCTGTACCCGGCGATCGACATCCGGGGTGGGCGGGCGGTGCGGCTCGTGCAGGGCCGCTTCGAGGACGAGACGGTCTACCGCGACGACCCGCTCGAAGCCGCCCGCGACTGGGTCGCGGCGGGCGCGCGCCACCTGCACGTCGTCGACCTCGACGGCGCGCGCTCAGGCGAGCCGCAGTCGCTCGACCACCTGCGCCGCATCGCGGAGGAGACCGGCACGCCGGTCCAGTACGGCGGCGGGCTGCGCACGATCCACGCGGTGCGCGCGGCCATCGGCGCCGGCGCCCAACGCGCGATCCTCGGGACCGCGGCCTTCCGCGACGTCGACTTCCTCGACCAGGCGGTCAAGGAGTTCGGCTGGCGGATCGTCGTCTCGGTGGACGTGCGCGGCGGCAACGTCTCGACCGCGGGCTGGACGGAGACCACGGCCCTGCCGGCCACGGAGGCGATCGTCGCCCTGCAGGACCGCGGCGTGCGCTCCTTCGTCTACACCGACGCCGACAAGGACGGGATGCTCGAGGGCGCCGACCTCGAGGACGTCCGCACGATCGCGGGCGTCGTCCGCGGCCGGTTCGTGTACTCCGGCGGCATCGGGACCGCCGACCACCTGCGCGCGCTGGCCGGCCTGCGGCTGCTCAACCTCGCCGGGGTCATCTCGGGCAAGGCGCTGTACGAGGGCGCCTTCACGATCGCCGAGGGCACGGCCGCGCTCGCCGGGGCTTGACGGGCGCCGGCCGGGCGGGGCGCGGGTCGTTTACGGCTTGGGCTGGTAAGGGGGTGGGTTCGGACCGGCGGGGGAACCCGGTGCCTAGATCGGCTCGGGCCTGAGCCCGCCGCGCTCCAGCCGCGGCTGCTCGACGCTGGCGATGATCTCGCGCAGGGCGGCGATCTCGGCGGCCAGCGCCGCGCGCCCCGCACGGGTGGGCGTCAGCCAGGTCCGCGCCCGCGTTCCGGCGGCGCCCTTCTCGACGGCGATCAACCCGGCCTCCTCGAGCTTGGCCAGGTTGCTCCACAGGTTGCCGTCGGTCAGCTCGAGCGTGTCGCGCAGGTAGGTGAAGTCGGCCTGCCCGCCCTCGCACAGCACCGCGAGGATCCCCAGGCGGGTGCGCTGGTGCACGGCGTCGTCGAGGCGCCGGCTCGGATGGCTCATCGCCTCGCCCCGGCCACGGCAAGCACGACGCCGAGGACGACCAGCCCGGCGCCGAAGAGCACCTCCAACGCCCACGGCCGCGCGCCCTGAGCGGCGGCCACGGTGGTGACGGCGGCACAGGCTGCCACGCCGACGGCCGGCACGATCTGGTGCTGGAGCACGCCGAAGGCGACATAGCCCGCGACGGCGACCCACACGGGGGCCAGCAGGCCGCCGGGGGCGCCGCCCAGCCGGCCGCCGACGATGCCCGCGGCCAGACACAGGCACGACAACGTCACCCCGATCACCCACGCGGGTCGGCCCCGGCCCGTGACGCCCCGGCGCCGGCCCCGGACCCGGTAGTGCCGGCGCACCGCCAGCAGGCCGGCCGGGGAGGCGAGCAGCCAGTACGCCAGCAGCGCGCTCGGACCGAAGGCGGCGACGAGCGCGCCGGACAGCGCCGTGAGCGACCCGAAGGTGACCAGCGGGAACCACGGCGCGCCGAGCGAGCGGCGGGTCGACCGCCGCAGGTCGGCGAGATCGCCGAGCAGCTCCGTGGCCTGGCGCGGCGAGGCCGGAGCGGTGAGGGTCTGGCGGAGGGAGACTTTACGTTGCAAAGTTCACGCGCTAGGGTGGCGGCGATGGCGCTCGATCGCCAGCCTAGACCCCCGGGAGCAACCGGAGAGGAATGCCCGTGAAGCCCCAGTACATCTCGATGGCGGCCGTGTTCGTCATCATCTTCGTCATCGTCCTGGTCGCCACTCGTTGAGCGCCGACGTCGCCGTCAGCATCACCGGCCTGCGCAAGCGCTACGGCGACGTCGAGGCGCTCAAGGGGATCGACCTCGAGGTCCGCCGTGGCGAGGTTCTCGGCTTCCTCGGGCCCAACGGCGCGGGCAAGACGACGCTGATCGAGATCCTCGAGGGGTACCGCTCGCGCAGCGCGGGCGAGGTGCAGGTGCTCGGCGTCGACCCCGCGAAGCCGACGCGAAGATGGCGCGCGCGCATCGGGCTCGTGCTGCAGGAGTGCGAGCTTGACCCGGTGCTGACGGTCTCCGAGACCCTCAAGCTCTTCGCGAGCTTCTATGACCGGCCGCGCCCGCTCGCCGAGGTCATCCGGCTCGTCGGCCTCCAGGGCAAGGAGGGCGCGCGGCTGGGCCGTCTCTCGGGGGGCCAGCGCCGCCGCGCCGACGTCGCCGTCGCGCTCGTCGGCGATCCCGACCTGATCTTCCTCGACGAGCCGACGACCGGGTTTGACCCGACGGCGCGTCGCGAGACCTGGAACACGATCAACGGGCTCAAGCAGCTCGGCAAGACCATCCTGCTGACCACGCACTACATGGACGAGGCCCAGCACCTCGCCGACCGGGTCGCGATCATCCGCAGCGGCGAGATCGTCGCCCAGGGCCCGCCGGATGAGATCGTCGGCGCGAGCCAGGGCCGCGCGATCGTCTCGTTCCGCACGCCCGCGGAGGCGCTGGACGGGCTGGCCGCGGCGCTCGAGGCGCGCCTGGAGCGCAGCGGCGCGCAGACGAGCTTCGAGGCCGCCGACCCGCAGCGCGCGCTGCTGGTCCTGACGACCTGGGCGGACCGCGAGAACGTGCGCCTCGACGGCCTCGAGGTGCGCCGGCCGAGCCTCGAGGACGCCTTCCTCGAGCTCACCTCCTCCGACGCACAGGCGGGCGACGATGGCCGCTAGCCACGCGCGGCAGGTCCGTATCCAGGCGCGCTACGCGCTGGTGGTGAACCTGCGCACGCCGCAGTCGCTGTTCTTCGGCATCGCCTTCCCGATCATCCTGCTGCTGTTGTTCAACTCGATCTTCGCCGGAGCCCACGACTCAAACCTGCGCTTCGCCGGGCTGTCGATCGCCCCGCACGCCTACAACACCGCGGGCATGGCCGCCTACGCGGTGATGGTCCAGACCTTCACGTCGCTCGTCATCACGATGACCTCGCTGCGCGAGAGCGGCCAGCTCAAGCGCCTGCGCGGCACGCCGGTGGTGGCGTGGACGTTCGTCGCCGCGTACATCCTGCGCTGCATCGTGCTCGTCGGCGCGGTCGTCACGACGCTGATGGTGCTCGGGGTCGTCGCCTTCGACGTGCATCTGCGCGCCGCGGCGATCGGCGGCATCGTGATCTACGCGGTGCTTGGCACGGCGGCGCTCTCGGCGCTCGGCATCGCGGTCACCGCGGTCACCCCGACCGCCGACGTCGCCTCCGCGGTCGGGCCGTTCGCCGCCGTGCTGCTGGCCTTCGTCTCCGGCGTCTTCATCCCGGTCACCCAGCTGCCGCAGGGGCTCCTCGACGTGGGAGACGTCTTCCCGCTCGCACACCTGGCGACCGGGCTGCAGCGCTGCCTGGCCGACAACGTCTCGGGACTCGGCCTCGACGCGACCGACCTCCTGGTCCTGGCGGGCTGGATGCTGCTCGGCGCGGCGATCGCGGCGCGCAGCTTCAAGTGGGAGCCGCAGACCTCGCGCGGGTGAGCGGCCGAGCCTCCTACGCTCGGCGGGCGCGATGCACTACAAGCGGATCATCCCCTGCATGGACGTCGACTCCGGCCGCGTCGTCAAGGGCACGAGGTTCATCGACATCCGGGACGCGGGCGACCCCGTGGAGCTGGCCGCCTACTACGACGCGCACGGCGCCGACGAGCTGATCTTCCTCGACATCACGGCCACGTCGGACAAGCGCGCGACGGTCGTCGAGCTCGCCCGCCGCGCGGCCGACGAGGTGTTCGTCCCCTTCACCATCGGCGGCGGCGTGCGCACGGTCGCCGACGCCCAGGCCGTGCTCGACGCCGGGGCCGACAAGGTCTCGGTCAACTCGGCCGCCGTGGCGCGGCCCGCGCTGATCGAGGAGATGTCCAGAACCTTCGGCGACCAGTGCGTGGTGCTGGCCGTCGACGCGCGCCGCGAGGGCGGCGCGTCGTGGGAGGTCGTCGTCGCCGGCGGCCGCACGCCGACCGGGCGCGAGGCGGTCGAATGGGTGCGCGAGGGCGTCGGGCGCGGCGCCGGGGAGATCCTGCTGACCTCGATGGATCGCGACGGCACCCAGGACGGCTACGACCTCGACCTCGTGGCGGCCGTCGCCGCCGCGGTCGAGGTTCCCGTGATCGCCTCGGGCGGCGTCGGGAAGCCGGGGCACATGGCCGCCGGCATCAAGGCCGGCGCCGACGCGGCCCTGGCGGCCTCGATCTTTCACTACGGCACCTACTCCGTCGAAGCCGTGCGCGCGGAGCTCGCGCAGGCCGGCGTGGCGGTCCGCCCGCGATGAGGCGGCTCGCGGGGCTGGCCACGCTCGCACTCGCGCTCGGCGGCTGCGGATCGGCGCCCGCGCACCCCCCGTCCGCGCGGCACCCGCCGCGGGCCGGGCGGGCCGTCAGCCAGGCGCCCGCGCCCGCGGTCGTGCTCGGCGCGCACCCGCTGCGCGGCGCTGCGGCGCGCCACGCGGAGGTCCCGGTGCTCATGTACCACGTGATCGCCGAGGCGCCCGCCGGCACGCCTTATCCCGAGCTGTGGGTCGCGCCCGCGCGCTTCGCCGAGCACATCGCCGCCCTGCGCCGAGCGGGCTACCGCGCCGTCAGCCTGCAGCGCGTCCTGGATGCCTGGGCGGGCGGCGTCGCATTGCCCGCCCACCCGCTCGTGGTCTCCTTCGACGACGGCTACCCGTCGCAGTACCGAGCGGCGTTCCCGGTGCTGCGGCGCGCCGGCTGGACCGGGGTGCTCAACCTCGAGGTCAACGACGTCGGCCCGGCCGGGATCCATCCGGCCGAGGTGCGCGCCCTGCTGCGCGCCGGCTGGGAGGTCGACTCCCACACGGTCACCCATCCGGACCTGACGAAGCTCGACGACGCGGCCCTGCGCCACGAGCTCGTCGCCTCGCGCGCGCGGCTGCGCAGGCGCTTCGGACGCCGGATCGCCGCGCTGTTGTGCTATCCGTCCGGCCGCTACGACGCCCGCGTCGAACGGGCGGTGCGCGCCGCGGGCTACGCCGCCGCGACGACGACGCAGCCGGGCTGGGCGACGCCGCGCGCCGACCGCTTCGCCCTCCCGCGCGTGCGCGTCAACGGCACCGACAGCGCGGCCACCGTGCTCGCCGCCGTCACTGCCGCGCGCAGCGGCTGAACGACCGCCGCCGCTCGCCGGGGCTGTCGTGCTGGGTCCTGGCCCGGCGCGCGCAGTACTGGCGCCGGGCCTTGGCCCGCTTGCGCTTGACGCAGCGGCGGAAGGCGAGCACGTTGCGGGCGCGGCTGGTGTAGTTGCGATTCGCCAGGGCATGGCAGGCGTCGACCAGGCGCGCCCGGCGCTGCGCGGCCGCGCGCCGCTTCGCCCCCGCGGTGCGCAGCCGCTCGCGCTTGCGGTCGGCGATCTTCTGGCGCCTCTCAGGCGTCAGCGGAGTCAGCGCGTACATCGCGCCGTAGCCGATCAGAAACAGCGTCCGGCCGTCGGTGACGACCGGGTTGTAGCCGCCGCGCGGAAACGAGAAGACCTTGCGCCCGGTGCGCGCGCCGAGACCGATCGTGCGGCGGTGCCCGAGATCTGAGAAGTAGACGATGTCCCCGAGCAGCGTGGCCCCCCCGGAGATCTTGCTGCCGCCGCCGTAGCGCCAGCGGATCGCGCCGGAGCGCGCGTCCAAGGCGTAGAAGGTCCCATCGTAGGATCCCGCGTAGACCGTGGGCCGGTCTCCGGGCGCCTGGCCGACGGCGGGGGAGGCGTAGACGTAGCCGGCGGTCTTCGTCCTCCACGCCAGCCTGCCCCGGGCCTCGTCGAACGAGTAGACGTACCCGTCGGTGTTGCCGATGTAGACGCGGCCGTAGGTGACGGCCGGCGTGGCGTAGAACTGCCCGGAGGAGAAGCCGAACTTGGCGCCCTGCGTGGTCGCCTGCCAGACCTGCCGGCCGGTGGACAGGCGGATCGCGTAGAGCTTGCCCGCGTAGTCGCCGAAGAACAGCTTGCCGTCCTTGAGGGCCACGCCGCCCTTCACCGCCCCCGCGGCGCGGAAGGTCCAGCGCACGCCGCCGTCGCGCTGGCGCAGGCCGTAGACCGTCCCGTTCTCCGAGCCGAAGTAGACGCCGTCGTCGGCGACCAACGGCGAGGATTCCGTGCGCGAGGGAAGATTGCGCGACCACAGGATCCTGCCGGTGTTGGGGCTGAGCGCGAACACCTTGCCGGGGCCGCCGTGCTTGTTGGACAGGACCGTGGCGAAGACGCGGTTGCGCTGGACGGCGGGCGAGGACGCCGCCAGCTTGCCGAGCCTGCGCGACCAGACGGCCTTGCCCGTGCGCTTGTCTATCGCGTGCATGACCCCGTCGTCCTTGAGTAGGAACAGCCGGTCGCCCGAGATCACCGGGGGGAACTCGAGCAGTTGGTGCCCGTCGAAGGCCCACTTGCGCCGAAACGGGGGGCGCAGCGCGCGGGGGACCGAGAGCTGCCGGCGGCGGTCGGCGCTGTAGCCGTACATCGGCCAGGTCAGGGGCTTGACCGGCTTGCCGCCCCTACTGGCCTTGCCGGCGGGCACCGCGACGGTCGTGGGCGTCGCCTCGGGGCGGAACGCCACGTCGGGATTGGAGACGTTGCCCGGGCCGTGCGTGAGCACGACCACCAGGCCGACGATGCCCAGCGCGACCAACGCGGCGACGCCGCGGCGGATCCGGCGCCGGCGGCGCTGGCGCCATGTGAGCCGGGAGGGCGACACAGCGCCGAGGGTAGGGTCTCGACCTATGCCGCCCTGGAACGAGCAGGTGGCCTCGCGGCTGCGCGCCCAGGTGCCCGGGGCGGTCGCCGAGCTCCCCGGGGTCTGGGTCGTGGGGGGCGCGGTCCGCGACGCCCTGCTCGGCCGCGACCCGCGGGAGGTCGACCTGCTCGTCGAGGGCGACGCGCTCGCCGTGGCGCGGCGGCTCGGGACGCCCACGGCGGTGCACGAGCGCTTCGGGACCGCGACGGTGGCGGGGTTCGACGTCGCCGCCGCGCGCACGGAGAGCTACGCGCGCCCGGGCGCGCTGCCCGACGTGCGCCTCGGCGCGACGGTCGCCGAAGACCTCGGCCGGCGGGACTTCACGGTCAATGCGCTGGCGGTCCGGCTGGCCGACGGGGAGGGCGCGGCGTGGCCGGGCGCGCAGGAGGATCTCGAGGCCGGGGTGCTGCGGGTCCTGCACCCGCGGTCCTTCGAGGACGATCCGACGCGGCTGCTGCGGCTGGCGCGCTACGGCGCCCGGCTCGGCTTCGTCGCAGAGCCCGAGACCGACCGGCGCGCCGCGGCGGCGGTGGCCGACGGCGCGCTGGACACGGTCAGCGGCGCCCGCCTCGGCGCCGAGCTGCGGCTTGCACTCACCGACGCGCTGCCGGACACGCTCGTCGCGCTGGAGCGATACGGCCTCGCCCGCCACGCGGTCCACCCGGCCTTCGCCGCCGACCGCGCGCGCCTGCAGGCGGTGCTGGCCGAGGTCTCGCCCGGCGCCGTGGCCGGCCTGGCGGCGCTGGGGGCCTGCCTGCTCGACGCCGACGGCGTCGCCGCGGCGCTGGACCGGCTCGCGTTCGCCGCTTCCGAGCGCGCCATCACCGCGGCCGCGGCGGGCGCGCGGCCGCTGGCCGAGGCGCTGACGGCTGCGACGCGCCCGTCCGCGGTCGCCGGCGCGGCGCGCGGTCAACCCGCGGAGGCGCTGGCGGTCGCGGCCGCCCTCGGCGCCGCGGTGCCGGTGCACCGGTGGCTGTCGGAGTGGCGCCACGTGCGCGCCGCCCTCACGGGCGAGGATCTGCTCGCCGCGGGCCTGAGCGGGCCGGACGTCGGGACCGGGCTGCGCGCGGCGCTCGACGCGGCGCTCGACGGCCTGGCCGGCGACCGCGAAGGCCAGTTGCAGGCCGCCCTGCGCGCCGTACAGTGAACGGTGATGACGTTCGTTCGCTACGGCCTTCCGGCGCTGCTGTTCGTCGCGGGGTTCGTCGTGTTGTTTGCCGCGGGGAGCGCCAATGCGGTCGAGGGGTGGGCCATGCTGGTCGGCTCCGCCGTGGCGCTGCTGCTGCTCAACGTGCTGTTTCGCATCGGCTTCACCGGGGATGCGGAGCGCCAGGACGAGGAGGACGCGCGCGCGTACTTGTCACAGCACGGACACTGGCCCGACGAGCCGCCCCGCGCCGAGCGGTGACGGCGCTGCCGGCGCCGTTTTCCTGGGAGGGCTCGCACATCGGCGCCGACCTGGGTCCAGGCCACGTGTTGTTCACCACCCGCCGCCTGGATCTGCGCGACCCGGCTGACCTGGAGCGCTTGGCCGACGAGATCGGCCGGACGCCCCGCCACGGCCGCCAGGTCCACGGGACCGGCGTGCTGCTTGACGCCGCCGCGGGCCAGGAGGCCGACGGCCAGGTCGTCACCGCGCCGGGCGCTGCCGCGCTGGTCTTCACGGCGGACTGCCTGCCGGTCGCGCTCGCGGCCGACGGCGCCGTCGCGATGCTGCACGGCGGCTGGCGCGGCCTCGCCGCCGGGATCCTCGCGGAGGGCGTGCGCGTCCTGCGCGCGGCCGCCTCCGGCGGGCCCGTCATCGCCGCGCTCGGGCCGAGCGCGCGGGGCTGCTGTTACGAGGTGGGGGAGGAGGTGCACGCGGCCTTCGCGGGCCACGGGGCGCGACGCGGCGAGCGCCGCCTCGCGCTGGACGCCGTCGCCACCCGCCAGCTCGCCGCCTGCGGCGTGGAGGCGATCCACGACACCGGCCTGTGCACGATGTGCTCGCCGGAGCGCTTTTACAGCCACCGCCGCGACCACGGCGCGACCGGGCGCCAGGGCGGCGTCGCGTGGCGGGCGTGAAGGTCGACGCCGCGCCGGTGCGCGCCGCGATCGGCGCCGCCTGCGAGCGCGTGGGGCGCGACCCGGCCGGCGTCGACCTGCTCGCGGCCGTGAAGTACCTCGACGTGGCGGACCTCGGCGCGCTCGCCGACGCCGGCATCGAGCTGCTCGGGGAGAACCGCGCGCAGGAGCTCGAGGTCAAGGCGCAGAACTGGCCGGCCTTCCGCTGGCACTTCATCGGCCGGCTGCAGAGCCGCAAGGTCCGCCGGATCCTCCCATACGCCCAGCTCATCCACTCGGTCGACTCGGCGTCGGCGCTCGAGCAGCTCGGCCGCCACGGCACGCCGGAGACCGAGATCCTCGTGCAGGTCAACGTCGCGGGGGAGGACGGCAAGGCCGGCGTCGCGCCGGGGGAGCTGCAGGCGTTCATCGCGCGCAGCCCGGTGCGGGTCGTCGGGCTGATGACCATGCCGCCCGCCGCCGCCGATCCTGAGGCCAGCCGGCCCTCCTTCCGGCGGCTGGCGCACCTCGCCCGCGACAACGGCCTGCGCCACCTGTCGATGGGCACCTCGCAGGACTTCGAAGTGGCCGTCGAGGAGGGCGCGACGATCGTGCGCGTCGGCTCCCGCCTGTACGGATCAGACGCGGGGCCGTAGAATTGCAGGGAGAACGCCCCCAACGGCGAAGTTGACCGACGTCCATGGCCATACGCGACCTCATGCACCGATCCGCCGTCTACTTCGGCCTCGCCGAAGATCGCTACGACGACGATGATCGCTACGACGCTCCTCCCGCCCCCCGGGGGAACCCCGAGGCCGAGCTCGAGGACCGCTACCGCGAGCGTCCCAACGTGCGCCGGCTGACCAGCCGGCGGCGCCGGGACGAGATCGACGACATCTTCTCAGACCCCGAGGAGGACCGCCGGACCAACGTCCTGCGGTCGGTCGGCAACGCAGCTTCGAGGGCCTCGAACGGCGGCCGAAACGACGTTCGCGTGCATCTCGTCATCCCCAAGAACTTCAACGACGCCCAGGACGTCGCCGACAAGTTCAAGGACTCCATCCCGGTGATCCTCAACCTGCAGGGCTCCGACACCGACCTCTCCAAGCGCCTGATCGACTTCGCCTCGGGGCTCACCTACGCCCTCGACGGCGGCATGCAGCGCATCGCCGAGAAGACGTTCCTGCTGACGCCGCGCAACGTCGAGGTCTCCGCCGAGGAGAAGGCGCGCCTGCTCGAAAAGGGCTTCTTCAACCAGTCCTAGGCGGTCTGATCCTAGGCTCCCCCTCATGCAGGTGGGACTGATCGGCGCGGGCAACATGGGCTCCGCCCTCGCACGGGGGTGGGGCGAGCCGGTGCTCGCATCTGACAGCGGCTCCGGCCGTGCTCGGGCGCTCGTCGAGGAGCTGGGAGGCGAGGCGCCGGCCTCCAACGCAGAGCTCGCGCAGCGGGCCGACGTCGTCGTGCTCGCCCACAAGCCGGCTCAGCTTCTGCCCGTGGCCGCCGAGGTGGCGCCGCACGCGCGCCGCATCGTCTCCGTCCTCGGTCGCACGGCGCTGGCCGACCTGCGCGATGCCTATCCGGACGCGCAGGTCACGCGCGTGGAGCCCAACACGCCCGTGGCCCGAGGCCAGGGCGTGCTCGCGCTCGCCGACGACGGCCGGCCCCACGATGCAGAGATCGTCAAGCTGCTCGAGCGCCTGGGCACCGTTGTGCGCGTCCCCGAGGCGCTGATGACGATCGCGGGGGCGATCTCCGGCGTCGGGCCCGCCTACGTCGCACTCGTCGCCGAGGCGTGGGTCGACGCGGCCGTCAAGCGCGGCATGTCCGCCTCCATGGCGCACGAGCTCGTCGTCGGCACCCTCGCCGGAGCCGCCGGGCTGCTGCGCGAGACGGACACCCTGGCGGTCCGCCGGGCGGTCGCCTCACCCGGCGGGACGACCGCCCGAGGGCTGGCCGCCCTGGAGCGCGGCGGGGTGCGAAGGGCCTTCGGCGAGGCGATGGACGAGGTCGTGGACTTCCGATGAGCGTCGTCTTCGCGGCCAGCGCCCGCGTCGAGATCGCCGACTTCGTGAGCGCCGCCTTCAGCATCTACCTGCTCGTCCTGATCGCGTGGATCGTCGCCCAGCTCGTCCTCTCGCTGGGCGTCAGCGTCCCGTACTCGCGCGCGAGCAACGCCGTGCTGGACTTCCTGCGCGACACGGCCGACCCCTACCTGCGGATCTTCCGCCGCCTCGGGCTGCAGATCGGCCCGGTCGACCTCTCTCCGATCGTGGCCATCATCGTGTTGCAGGTGGTCTCGAGGGTCCTGGTCCGCGTCATCGCAGGATGAGACCCGTCCTGCGGGCCGGGACGACGGCTGCAGCGGTCATCGGGATCGACCAGGCCACCAAGGCGCTCGTGCGCGCAGGCCTGGACCGCGGCGAGACCGACCCGATCTTTCCGGCCGTCACGCTCGTCAACACGCGCAACCGCGGCGTCGCCTTCGGGCTGCTCCAGAACGGCGGGGTCATCGTCGGCCTCGTCACGGCGGTCGCCCTGATCGCGCTGCTGGTGTTCTTCGCGCTGCACCGCGAGCGCGCCTTCGCCTGGCTGCCCACGGGGCTGCTGGTGGGCGGCGCCGTGGGCAACGTGATCGATCGCGCGCGCGGGGACGGGGTCACCGACTTCATCAAGCTGCCCGCCTGGCCGGCCTTCAACGTCGCCGACATGGCGATCACCTTCGGAGTGCTCGTGCTCCTCTACGTGCTGGAGGGCCCGCGCAAGAAGCCGGCTGCGCCGGCCGATGGCTGAGTTCGTCGCGAGCCCGGACGACGACGGCGCCCGGCTCGACGTGTTCCTGGCCGGCCACGGCGGCTCGCGCGCCGTGGCGCAGAAGCGCATCGACGCCGGCCTCGTCACCGTCGACGGCGCCGTCCGGCCCAAGCGCCACACCGTGAGGGCAGGCGAGCGGGTCGTCGTCGCCGCCGCCCCGGACGACGCGCGGGCGCCCGTCGAGCCGGCCGCCTACGCCGTCGCCTTCGAGGACGACGACGTCCTGGTCGTCGACAAGCCGGCGGGCGTCGTCGTCCATCCCGGCCAGGGCCGCGAGCTGGGGACGCTCGTGCAGGCGTTGTCCGGCCGCGTCGCCGGCGGTCCGGCGCCCGAGCGCCCCGGCGTCGTGCACCGGCTGGACCGCGACACCTCCGGGCTGCTGGTCCTCGCCCGCACGCAGGCGGCCTGGGAGGCTCTCACCGAGCAGATCCGCGGGCGCGCGGTGACGCGCGAGTACCTCGCGCTCGTCAAGGGCCGCCCGCCGGCGAAGGCCGGGACGATCGAGGCGCCCCTGGGCCGCGATCGCCGGCGGCGCACCCGCATGTCGCCGGACACCGACGACCCGCACGAGGCGGTCACGCACTTCGAGCTCGCCGAGGCCTTCCCCCAGGCCAGCCTGCTGCGCGTGCGCCTGCAGACCGGCCGCACGCACCAGATCCGCGCGCACCTGCTGGCGATCGGGTACCCCGTCCTCGGGGACCCGGAGTACGGGGTGCCGCACCCAGGCCTGGACCGGCAGTTCCTGCACGCCGAGCACCTCGCCTTCGCCCATCCGCGCACGGGCGAGCCCGTCCAGGTCCGCTCCGCGCTGCCCGCCGACCTCGAGGCGGCGCTGCGGCGCTGCTATATCTGAGGGTTCCCAAACCCGATCCTGGACGGCGCATATCCGAGGACGCGAGCCCTGCTCGGCTGCTGGACAGCCGGGTCTCGACCTCTTCCGCCCGGGCGCAGCACCACCTTTCGAACGACTCAAGGGAGTATCACCGTGGCCCCTGCCCAGGTCGGCCTGAAGCAACTGCTGGAATCCGGCGTCCATTTCGGTCATCAGACGCGCCGCTGGAACCCGAAGATGCGCCGCTTCATCCACGGCGAGCGCGAGGGGATCTACCTGATCGACCTGCTCAAGACCGAGGAGCTGCTCGAGAAGGCGCAGGTCTTCTCGGAGGGCATCGCGCGCCGCGGCGGCGTGATCCTGTTCGTCGGCACCAAGAAGCAGGCGCGCGACTCCATCAAGGAGGTCGCCGAGAGCTGCGGGATGCCCTACGTCAACCAGCGCTGGCTCGGTGGCGTGCTGACGAACTTCCAGACGATCTCCCAGCGCATCAAGCGCCTGCACGACCTCGAGCGCTTCCAGAACGAGGGCCAGCTCGAGCTGCTGCCCACGCAGGAGCGCATGAAGGCCCTGGCCGACCTCGCCAAGCTGCAGGCCAACCTCGGCGGCGTCAAGAACATGACGCGCCCACCCGACGCGATGTTCGTCGTCGACCTCAAGACGGAGGACATCGCCGTCAAGGAGGCCAAGCGCCTGCGCATAGCGATCATCGGGCTGGTCGACACCAACTGCGACCCGGACGGCATCCAGTACATCGTGCCGGGCAACGACGACTCCACGAAGTCCTGCGCCGTCATCACCAAGGCGCTCGGCGACCGCATCCTCGCGGGCCGCGCCGCCTGGCAGCACGTCGAGGAGGAGCGCGTGCGCAAGGAGACCGAGGAGGCGGCTCGCCGCGCCGCCGAGGAGGCCGCCAAGCGCGAGGCCGAGGAGGCCGCCCGCCTGGAGGCCGAGGCCGCCGCCGCGGCCGAGCAGGCCGAGCGCGTCGAGGAGCGCCAGGCCGAGGCCGCTGCGAGCCGCAAGGCGCAGGCCCCCGTCGAGCGCTCAGGCGACGGCACCGGGCGCCCGCATCCCGCGCCGACGGTCGACGACGACCTCCCTGCGCGGCCGGGTCCGCGCGGCAAGAAGCCAGCAGTCTCCGAGGGCGTCGCAGCGCCCGCGAAGACCAGGACGCCGGCCGCGCCCGCGCACGCCGAGTCCGAGGCACCACCGGCGGCCCCGCCCGCGGCGCCCGCCCCCGCGGAGCCCGTCCCCGCGGAGCCCGTCCCCACGGAGCCCGTCCCCACGGAGCCCGTACCGGTCGCCGCCGAGGCGCCCGTCCCCGAGGCCCCCGCCGACGCGCCGAAGGAGGAGGAGAAGACCGATGGCTGACATCACCGCCGCGATGGTCAAGGAGCTGCGCGAGAAGACCGGGGCGGGCATGATGGACTGCAAGCGGGCGCTCGAGCAGACCGGCGGCGACGTCGAGAAGGCCGTCGAGCTGCTGCGCGTCAAGCTGGGTGACAAGGCACTCAAGCTCGGCGGCCGCGAGACGTCCGAGGGCACCGTGCAGTCCTACATCCACTCCAACGCGAAGGTCGGCGTGCTGGTGGAGGTCGACTGCAACACGGACTTCGTCGCGCGCAACGACGACTTCATCGACTTTGCGCGCTCGATCGCCATGCACGTGGCGGCCGTCCCGACGATCCAGTGGGTCTCGCCCGACGACGTGCCGCAGGAGGCGCGGGACGCCGAGCAGCGCGTCTTCGAGGCCCAGGCCGCCGACAAACCCGAGAACGTGCGGCCGAAGATCGCAGAAGGCAAGCTGCGCAAGTGGCTCGAGGAGGTCACGCTGACCCCCCAGCAGCACGTCAACGCCGACAAGTTCGACGGCAAGACGATCGAGCAGATCCGCGCCGAGCTCTCCGGCCAGCTCGGCGAGAACGTCGTCATCAGGCGCTTCGCGCGCTTCGCCGTCGGGGCCTAGCCGCCCGTGACCGAGCCGGCCCCCGTCTTCTCGCGCATCCTGCTGAAGCTCTCGGGGGAGGCCCTGATGGGCAACCGGGAGTACGGGATCGACGGGGACAAGGTCGCGGCGATCGCCCGCCAGATCCAGCACGTGCACGATCGGGGCGTCGAGATCGCGGTCGTGCTCGGCGCGGGCAACATCTATCGCGGCATCGCCAGCGCGGCGGCCGGGATGGACCGCGCGACCGCCGACTACCTCGGGATGCTGGCGATCGTCATCAACGCGGTCACGCTACAGGACGCGCTCGAGGGCCTGGGGGTCCACACGCGCGTGCAGTCGGCGATCGCCGTCGCCGAGGTCGCCGAGCCCTTCATCCGCCGGCGCGCCATGCGCCACCTGGAGAAGGGCCGGGTGGTGATCTTCGCCGCCGGCACCGGCAACCCGTTCTTCACGAGCGACACGGCCGCTGCACTGCGGGCCCAGGAGATCCACGCCGAGGCGATCCTGATGGCAAAAAACGGCGTCGACGGCGTCTTCAGCGGCGACCCGCGGACCGATCCTACGGCCGAGTTCATCCTCGAGCTCACCCACATGGAGGCGCTCCAGCGTGGCCTGAAGGTGATGGACTCGACCGCATTGTCGCTGTGCATGGACAACGCCACCCCGATCCACGTCTTCAACATGGACGACGAGACCAACATCGACCGGATAGTGTCCGGCGAGCGGGTCGGCACCCTCGTGCGCACGCCATGACGATCATCGACGACCTCCTCAAAGACGCCGCCGAGCACATGACCAAGTCGGTCGAGGCGACGCTTCAGAAGTTCGCCAGCGTCCGCGCCGGCCGCGCCAGCCCGGCGCTGTTGGACCGCATCGTCGTCGACTACTACGGCGCCCAGACCCCACTCAAGCAGCTGGCCACGATCCACGCCGCCGAGGCGCGCCTGCTGACGATCCAGCCGTACGACAAGTCGTCGATGAAGGCGATCGAGCGGGCGATCCAGGAGTCCGACCTCGGCCTGACACCCAACAACGACGGCGCGATCATCCGGCTGCAGATCCCGGAGATGACCGAGGAGCGCCGGCGTCAGATGGTCAAGGTCGCGCGCTCGGTCGCCGAGGACGGCCGGATCGCGATCCGCAACGTTCGCCGCGACACGATGGGCGACCTGCGCGAGCTCAAGGAGGCCGGCGACACCGGCTCCGACGACGAGCACCGCGCCGAGGACGCGCTGCAGAAGCTCACCGACGAGAAGGTCTCCGAGGTCGACCACGCGCTGAAGGCCAAAGAGGCCGAGATCCTCGAAGTCTGAGATGCCGGCCGGCGGCGTCGGCGCGCGCTACGTCGCCATCATCACGGATGGCAACGGGCGGTGGGCGCAGCAGCGCGGCGTCGACGTCGCCGAGGGCCACCGCGCCGGCGCCGACACCGTCAAGGCCCGCCTGCGCGACGCCGCCGCGCTGGGCATCCGCGAGCTGACCGTCTACTCGTTCTCGACGGAGAACTGGTCGCGGCCCGAGGACGAGGTCGAGGCGCTAATGGACATGTTCGCCGAGCGGATCCTCTCAGAAACGCCCGAGCTGCTCGACCAGGGGGTGCGCATGCGCTTCCTCGGGCGCCGCGAGGGGGTCGACCCCGACCTCGTGGGCTTGATGGAGTGGGCGGAGGAGTCGACCGCCCACAACGAGCGCATCACGCTCTACATCGCCTTCAACTACGGCGGGCGGGCGGAGATCCTCGACGCCGCGCGCGGCTTCACCGGGACGACCGAGGCGGAGTTCGCCGCCCGCCTGTACGCGCCCGACATGCACGAGCCGGACCTGCTGATCCGCACGAGCGGCGAGCAGCGGACGTCGAACTTCCTGCCGTGGCAGTGCGCGTACTCCGAGCTGGTCTTCACGCCCGTGCTGTGGCCGGACTTCTCCCGCGCCGACCTCGAGTCGGCGCTGGCGGAGTACGACTCGCGCCGGCGCCGCTACGGGGGTCGCTAGGCCTCTGCTGGATCGTCGGGGCGGCGGATCGCCAGCACCTGAGGCGTGAGAAGGCCGTGGCGCCGGTCGTGATCGCCCCGTCGACGAGCAGCGCCGGCACGTAGCCAGACGTTGCGGCTGAGCTCCCGGCAAAGATTGCACCCAGCGGCCGCTGCACGAGGAACAGCGTGCGCATGGTGGCGTCGACGCGTCCGAGCAGCCGGTCTCGTCGCGCCGACAGAGGCTGGCCGTGAGCACCCGCTGATCCGCTTTCCCGGTTCGACGATGCCTCTCAGCCGGACGAGCTGGCGTACTGCGTCTGAGCGTTGTCTGAGAGGCCAGCAGCAGCGAGTACTGCCAAC
>JBBQBV010000039.1:0-25749 GCA_038318085.1 Solirubrobacterales bacterium | reverse complement strand
GGAACGTCGGCATCGGATCAGCGGGTCTCCTCATGGCGTCACAGCTCCACCACGACCGCGCAGCCATGCCTCAGCCGCCATCCGCTTCCCGCCTGCGGGCTGGACCTCGAGCAGCTCGAGGCCCGCGACGACGAGCCGCGGGTCGGCGTCCTGCACCGCGACCCGCGCGTCCCAGACGCCGAGGAACTCGCCGTCTCCGAGCTCCAGGCGCGCGCCGATGTGGGGCCGCAGCGCCCGCACCACGCGCTCGCGCTGGGCGGCGGGGGCGGCGGGGTCGAGCAGGCGATCCTGCGGACCGATCTTCTCCGCGTAGGTGAGGCCCTCCTCGGACTGCTCGATGAACGGCGGCCGCTCGCTCAGCGCGCGCACGAGCAGGTCGCCACCGAGCTCCTGCAGCCGCGCGGCGAGCGTGCCGTAGTCGTCGTCGTCGGCGATCGCCTCGCGCTGTTGCAGGCACACGGGCCCGGCGTCCAGCCCGGCCGTCAGCCGCATGATCGCGACGCCGGTCTGCGCGTCGCCGGCCATGAGCGCGCGCTCCAGCGGGGCCGCGCCGCGCCAGCGCGGCAGCAGCGACGGATGGACGTTGAAGATCTCGTAGTCGCTCAGCAGCGGCTCCCTGATCAGCGCGCCGTACGCGCACACGACCAGCGCGTCGGGCGCCGCGGCGGCGATCGCCTCGAGCGCCTCGGGCGCGTGCAGGTCGACAGGCTGCAGCAGGGCGACGCCGAGCGTCCGGGCGGCGTCGGCGACCGGCGGCGGCGAGGTCCGCTGCCCGCGGCCCTTGCGGCGGTCGGGACGGGTGACGACGAGGCCCACCTCGTGCTCGCTGGCGGCGAGGCGATCGAGCACCGCGACCGCGAAGTCCGAGGTGCCCAGGTAGACCGTCCGCACTAGTTGCTCTCGGCGCGGGGCGCCGGCTCCGGGCGGGTGGAAATGACGCCGTGACACCGGATAGCGGTAGATCTCTGATCCTGGGCGATCACGGCTATTTCCCCATCAGTGGCCCACCTACGCGGCGCGGCGCTGCTCCTCCTCCACGAGGCGCTCGCGGAGGGTCTTCATCGCCTCCTTGCGCTGGCTGCGCGGCGTGCGGTCGAGGATCAGGACGCCGTCGAGGTGGTCGACCTCGTGCTGCAGGACGCGGGCTTCGAGCCCGGAGGCCTCGATCAGCAGCGCCTCGCCGCGCTCGTCCTGGCCCTTGACGCGGACGTACACCGGCCGCTCGACCTCGACCAGGACACCGGGCAGCGACAGGCAGCCCTCCTCGGAGACCTCCTCCTCGGTGGAGCGCCACTCGATCTCGGGGTTGGCCACGACGGCGACGGCCGCGTCCGGCTCGACGCGATAGACGAGCACGCGGTGCATCACGCCGACCTGCGTCGCCGCCAGGCCGATCCCCAGCGAGTCGTGCATGAGGTCGGCCATGCGCTGGGTCTCCTGGACCAGACGCTCGTCGAAGCGGTCGATCGCCAGCGCCCGGGCGCGCAGGACGGGATCGCCGTACTTGCGCACCAGCCGCAGTGCAGCGTCCCGGCGCGCGCGCGTCTCAGGATCCAGCGCGGGCGGGCGTTCGGCCTCCTCTTCGACCTCCACGGGCTCGTCGGACATCGCCTCAATCCTACTGCGGGTCGACGTCCACGGAGAGGGCGACGTCCTTGTAGGCACGGTGGTTGGCGGCCGCCTCCACGGCCGCGCCGACGGCCGCCACGGCCGCCGCCCGGCGGCGCGTCTTGACGATCAGCTGGACACGCTCGCGGTTGCGCAGGCGAAACAGCGGGGCCGGTCCGAGCAGCTCGGTCTCGGGGACCGTGACGGCCGCGGCGATGGCGCCGGCGGCCGCGGCGGCCGGAGCGGAGTCGGGCGCCGTGCAGACGATCCGGATCAGGTCCGCGAAGGGCGGGTAACGCAGCGCCTCGCGGCGCCGCAGCTCCTCACGCAGAAACGCACGCGCGTCGTGGCGCGCGGCGTGTGCGATCGACGTGGCCTGCGGCGTGAGCGTCTGCACGATCACCCGACCGCCACCCGGCCCGCGCCCGGCGCGCCCCGCGAGCTGGGCCACCATCGCGAACGTCCGCTCCTCGGCACGGAAATCGGGGAAGCGCAGCGTCTGGTCGGCGTCGACGACGACCCCGAGTGTGACGTCGGGAAAGTCGTGGCCCTTGGCGACGAGCTGGGTGCCGACCAGCAGCCCGCTGGGCGCGTCCTGGAAGCGGGCGAGCAGCCGCGGGATCCCGTACTTGGTCGCGCCCGTGTCGGCGTCCAGCCGGAAGACTTCGACGTCCAGGCTCTCGGCGAGCTCGGCCTCGAGGCGCTCGGTCCCGGCGCCGTGACGCGCGACGGCGAGCGAGCCGCAGGCTTCACAGCGCGCGGGCGCGGGCTCGTGGTGGCCGCAGTGATGGCACGCCACCTGGTCGGCGGCGCGGTGCAGGACGAGCGCCACGTCGCAGTTCGGGCAGGTCCAGACCTTGCCGCAGTCGCGGCAGGTGAGGAAGTTCGACCACCCGCGGCGGTTGAGCAGGACGATCGCCTTGCGGCCGTCGGCGGCGACCTCGGCCAGCGCGCGCTGGGTGTCCGGGTGCAGCGGATGCTGCGATCCGCGCATGTCGACGACCTGCACGGGCGGCAGGCGCTGGCCGTCGACGCGCTGTGACAGGGAGAGGTGCGGCAGCTCGCGCCAGGTCTCAGGCCGCGGCGTCGCGGTCCCGCACAGCAGGGCAGCGCCGGTGTAGGCGGCGCGCCAGCGGGCCACGAGGCGCGCGTCGTAGCGGGGGTCGCCCTCGTGCTTGTAGGACGCGTCGTGCTCCTCGTCGACGACGATCAGCCCGAGGTCGTGGACGGGGGCGAAGACCGCCGAGCGCGGCCCGACCGCGATGCGCGCCTCGCCGCGGCGCAGCCGCAGCCACTCGTCGAAGCGCTCGCCCTCCGACAGCGAGGAGTGCAAGAGCGCGACGGTGTCGCCGAAGCGCGCCTGGAAGCGCGCGACGGTCTGCGGCGTCAGCGCGATCTCAGGGACGAGCACGATCACCCCCAGGCCGGCGCCGAGCGCCCGCTGGGCCGCGCGCAGGTAGACCTCGGTCTTGCCGGAGCCCGTGACGCCGTGCAACAGCTGCGAGCCGCCGGACTCCAGCGCGGCGAGCACGGTCTCCTGCTCGGCGGTCAGCGCCACGGGACGGTCGGCCACCGGCCGCTGCGGCGGCGCCCGGCGGCGCACCCGGGGCTCGACGGCCACGAGGCCGCGCGCCTCCAGGCGCCGCAGCACGGCGAGGTCGGCCCCCGCCGGGCCGGGCAGCCGGTTCAGCACCGCGCGCTGGCGCTCGGTGAGCCGCTCGTCCGCGGCGGGCGGCGCCGGCGCGGACGCCCACAGCTCCGTCTTCGGGCGCCCCGGAGGCGGCAGGACGAGCGAGAGGGCCCGCGCGGGCGTTGAGCAGTACTCGGCCGCCATCCACAGCGCGCAGTCCACGAGCTCGGCGGGAACGGACTGCGGCCGGACCGCCGTCGGGGCCACGAGCCTCTCCTCGGCCACCTCGGAGACCGGCGAGAAGCCGGTCACCACGCCGTCGAGCCGCTGGCGCCCGAACGGGATCCGCACCACGGAGCCGACCTCGACCGCCGCCGCGGGGAGCTTGTAGTCAAACGGCCCGCTCAGCCGCCGCGTCGTCGTCAGGGGCTCGATCCGGGCGATCACGACCGGCGAGCGTATTACCGTGGTCGGCGGTGATCCTCGAGGGCGACAACCTGCCGCTGCTGCGCGAGCAGCCGGACGAAGTCGCCCAGCTGATCTACCTCGACCCGCCCTTCAACACCGGCATCACCCAGGCCCGGCAAGGCATGCGCACCGTGGCCGACCCCGGTGGCGACCGCACCGGCTTCGGCGGCCGCCGCTACCGCAGCGAGTTGCTCGAGTCCTCCTCCTACCGCGACAGCTTCGACGACTACCTCGGCTTCCTCGAGCCGCGCCTGGTCGAGTGCCGGCGCCTGCTCGCCGGCAGCGGCACGCTGTACTTCCACATCGACTACCGCGAGGCGCACTACTGCAAGCTGCTGCTCGATGAGCTCTTCGGCCGCGAATGCTTTCTCAACGAGCTGATCTGGGCCTACGACTACGGCGCGAAGTCCAAGCGCCGCTGGCCGCAGAAGCACGACACCATCCTCGTCTACGTCAAGGACCCCGCCCGCTATCACTTCGACTCCGAGGCCGTCGATCGCGAGCCCTATATGGCGCCCGGTCTCGTGTCCGCCGAGAAGGTCGCGCGCGGCAAGCTGCCGACCTCGGTCTGGTGGCATACGATCGTGTCCCCCACCGGCACGGAGAAGACCGGCTACCCGACCCAGAAGCCCGAGGGGGTCCTGCGCCGGATGGTCCAGGCCTCGACGCGGCCGGGCGACCTGTGCCTGGATCCGTTCGCCGGCGCCGGCACGCTCGGCGCCGTCGCGGCCAAGCTCGGCCGCCGCTACCTGCTGATGGACGTCAACCACGAGGCCGTCCGCGTCATGGGCGAGCGCCTGGCGCAGGCGACCCTGGTCCCGCGCTCGGCGTAGCCCGGCGACCGGCTCCTCGTGCAGGCTGTCACCTATTGCTCCGCTGGCGCTCGCACAGGCGTCTGGCGACCCGATCGCGCGGCGCTACGCCGACGGTCTGTCGTCGTCGAGAGAACCTCGAACGCGAGCACGCCGACGCCGTTCACGTCCCGCGCCTGCACGCCGTCGGCGCGCGCGACGCTTACGGGAGCCGATCCGGGCTGGGCGTCCGCCGGGACCGTGACGGTGAGTCGATTGTTGCCGAGCACGATGTCGTGAGCGGTGACCGCCGCCGCGACGTGCCCGAAGAGCACCGTTGCGGTCATCGGCTGACGGGTCGCGGAGACCGGGGCGGGCAGGTCGAAATTCATGCCGAAGATCTGGACACTGCCGCCCGGAGCGGCGGCCGCGGGGAGGACCGAGATCAGCGTCGGCGCGCCCTGCGCCAGCAGCTTCTTGGCGGCGTATCCGCCCGTCGAGGTCAGCATCAGCCCGGTCAGGATCGACGGCAGGTCGGGAAACCCATGGCTCAGGTCCCCGATGAAGTCCCCGAGGAAGAACACCAGCCCGATCACGTTGAACAGGACGTACTGAAAGTCGCCGAGATCGACGTCTCCGTGGTCATTGGTGAGCAATTGGGCGGGTCCGGCCCCCCCGATCGGACCATCGAACTTGGTCTCGGCCTGCGTCGTGGTCGCGTACCTCGCCAGCACCGCTGCTGCCAACGGGCCGCCGAGCAGGATGAGGTACTCCCCCTGTAGACCCCGATCCACCTGCAGATCCCAGGGTGCGTGGTCACCCAGCATGGCGGAGACCACGAGCGACAGGAGTCCGAACGCGACCGCGAGGGTCCAGGCGAGGACCACCGTCTTCGACGTGGACGTACGGTGGTCGACGCCGGCGAGAATCGCCCCCAGCGCGCTGCGGCGCACCCTTCTCACCGGCAGCGGCCCCACCGACTTCTCATCGCTGCGCGGGATGAGCGATCCATCCGTGACATGCCGCTTGACTCCGTCGGGACGCGAATACGACCCGTCGGTGACTGCCACGAGACCCTTGTGGTGGACGATCGCAAGGACGACCGTCATCAGCCCCAGCGCGATTGCGGAGATCAGCTGCGCCGCGTCGGGCTTTGACATTGTCTACGTCACGTCCCCCCGAAGGCAACCGTAACCGTGGCGATGTCAGTCGGTCAAGAGGAGGGCGCGCGCTCGCGCAGGACGGCGCCGAGGATGCCGTTGACGAATCCGGGCGCGTCCGCGCCGCAGTAGGCCTTGGCGGTCTCCACGGCCTCGTCGATGGCGCCCTCGGGGGGAATCGGCGTCTCGGCGTCGGCGACCTCGGGATGGAGCATCTCGAGCAGCGCCACGCGCAGGATCGCCTTCTCGAGCGGCGCGATGCGGTCGAGCGTCCACCCCTTCGAGTACTGCGAGATGACGTCGTCGAGCTCCTCGCGGTAGTCCTCGGCCGCGTGCGCCAGGGACCGCGTGAAGCCCGCGGCGTCGCGATCGAAGCTCTCCGCGAGGGGGCGATCGGCCACCTCGTGCTGGTAGAGCGCGAAGACGGCAGCGCGGCGCTGATCGCTGCGGCGGCTCACCCGCAGCAGCTTACGCGCGCGACATGTAGCTGCCCGAGCGGGTGTCCACCTTGATCCGGTCGCCGATGTTGACGAACAGCGGCACGCTCACGACCGCCCCCGTCTCCAGCGTCGCCGGCTTGGTGCCGCCGCCTGAGGCCGTGTCGCCGCGCATGCCCGGCTCGGTGTGCGTGACCTCGAGCTCCACGGACGCCGCGAGCTGGATGTCCGCGGGATCGTCGTCGATGTAGAGCAGGTCCACGGCCTCGTTCGGCCGCACCCACTTGAGTGTCTCGACGAGATTGACCTCCGGGATCTCGATCTGCTCGTAGGACTCGGAGTCCATGAAGTGCGCATCGCTGCCGTCTGCGTAAAGGAAGGTCATCCGGCGGTTCTCCGTGTGGATCGCACGGAACTTCTCCCCCGCGCGGAACGTCCGCTCGATGACGGCGGCGTCGCTCGTGCGGCGCAGCTTGGTGCGCACGAACGCCCCGCCCTTGCCGGGCTTGACGTGCTGGGACTCGAGGATCTTGAAGATCGTCCCCTCGACCTCGATGTGGTTGCCGTTCTTGAATTGATTGGTGCTGATCAAGCAAATCCCTGCAAATCGCGTACTTTCCGAGTTGCTTGCTGCTCAAGTCTAGCCGCGCTGTACGAGCCGACTGGGAAGCAGCCGGCCGCTACGACTCGCTCAGGGCCGCGCGAACGTCGCGGCCTTCGATGCACTCCGCGCCGCGTACAGAAGCTCGCTCCGCCGCCGCATGCGCGAGCTTGAGCACGGAGCGAAGATCGCGGTCTCGCTCGTGGTAAAGCACCTGAAGGTCTTCGATCGCAGCGGCGGTGATGACCGCCTCGAGGTCAACCCCTTCGCCATCCCGTTGCAGTCGACGCTCAAGAATCAGTTGCAACGGTGGGGGTTCAGCTTCCGCGGGAAGCTCGGGGACCGAGATCCAGGGCATGTTGAGCCGGTCGACAACCTCGCTCACCTGGTCCACGTCCTCGAAGCGCGGATGCATGGCAACGATCAGGTCGACCGGCATCTCGCCGAGCAGCCGGACGCCGTGGTGGTAAAGGTTGCGGACGGATTCCTCGTCGATGGCGCCGGTCGGGCCGGGGCTGATGAACTTCTCGGTGTCATCGAGAACCAGAACAGGTCGGAAGTTTGCGTCGCGCACTTCCCGCAGGACGTCTTCGAGATCACGCCGCACGCGGGCTGGGTTTTGGCCCAAACCAGCCGTTTCGTACGCCTCGCGGATGCTCGCCGCGTAGCTGACGACTGGAGCACTCAGGCTGGCACGGTGCTCGATCTGCGTCGGATTTCGGGTCCGCTGGTCGGCGCTTGCGTTCAGCAGGAGCTCCGGGTCGACATTTGAGAAGCGATGCCCTTCGACGGCGATCGTGTCGAGGACGAGCTTCATGACGGATTCGGGGCTGCTCAGACTCTCGGGACGATCGCCAACACGCAGAACGAGGACCTCGTGCCTGGTCTGTAGCTCTCGGCGCGCCAGGTCGCCCATGACCTTCATGATCAAGCTGGTCTTGCCGGCACCGCTCGAGCCAACGACGTGAAGCCGCTGCGGGGGTTCCGCGTCGGCGAGTGCGCGCATGAGCTCGACCTCTGGTCGTGGTCCTTGAATGCCGAGTTCTCCCGAGTCGACGTACACGCGGACGCGCCGCTCGTCGGTGATTGCGTCGTCGAACGTCCGTCGGTCGACGATGGCGGTGAGCGTCATGGCAGATGCGGGTTTGGCTCGTAGAGGTTGCGGGGTCGTCCGGTGCGTGTGCCGGACCGCTCTGGGAAAGAGCGCACGAGGTCGTGTGCGGCCAGACGCGAGAGAATGCGCTGAGCGTATGGTCGGGTCCAGCCCAGTCGGTCAAGGAGCTCCGGGTCATGGGCACTGACCGGGCGACCCAGCCCACTCAGCTCGGTCATCGCCATGGCCTCGCTTCTGCCGAGCTCGGAGGCGCGGCGCTCATACTCGTGGGGTGAGGGCGCACGCACTCCGCTCCCGGGCGAGTCCTCAAGCCGGGTTTCGGCGTCGCGGATGAGCGCGCGTGGGAAGATGCCCGCCACGGGTCTGTCGCCGTCAAGTGCATCGAGTTCGGCCGGTTCGAGACCCAACGCGAGCAGTTTGGTGACCTCTTCCTGATCGAGTGGTGGGATCTCCACCGCCGATGCCCAGAAGGCATCGGCGGGTGGCGTGCGCAGCGGACCTGCGTCGCGTGCGCGTGTGGCAACCACCCAGTTATGGCCCGTGTCCCACAGCTCGTCGCGCAGTCGGCCGAACACGTCGAAAGCCACGTGGGAATCGAGCAAGTTGTCGACGAGCACCGTGGTCGCTGAAGCTCGACGTAGACGGCGGGCACGCTCAAGCAGCCCTGGTGCGGAAGGGTGGGCAACGGTGAGCGGAGACGGTGGGTGCTCGCTCGGTCCGAGTTCGCCGTCGACAAGCTCGAGGAATGAAACGGCGTCGCCGGCGAGGGCGGCGTTGACGTGCGCGACGCGTCGGCCTTGCCCCTCCAGATGACCCGCTAACCAGCGCAGCAACGTGCTCTTGCCGGCGCCGGGCACCCCGAGAAGCAGCGCGTTGCGCTCGGCGAGCGCCGGGCGCGCGAGTGCCGTTTCGAGGGCAGGGCGCGACAGATAGAGGCCACGATCGATGCCATGCGTGAGCAGGGGTCGATCACGAAACCGCATGACAAGAAAGTATCAGATACTTATCTGCTTTTCATTGCAACCCCTATTCGGGGCACGTGCTTGGCGGCTATGCCTTGACTCGAATGGAGCCGTGATCGCACGTGCCAGGAGGCCCTGACGCATCGACCTCCAGGCTTCGAACGGCCTGGCGTGCGCTGTCGAGGAAGATGCGGAGGAGCTCACGCTCGTCATCGGACCGCCAGACGAGCGCGAGTTCCACCGGGGGCGCGTCCTCGATCGGGACGAAGCTCAAGCCGGGACAGGCGAACTGACGGAATGACGCGAGCTGGATCCCGATGCCGGCTCCGGCGGCGATGAGGCTGAACTGGGCATGGAAGATCGGCACCACCTGGGCGATGACGCGGCTGAGCCCGCTCCCGGCGAACAGCGCCGTCTCCTTCTCGAGGGCTCCGTGCGGTGACACGAAGGGCTCGCCGACCAGATCGCGCAGCGTGAGTGTCCCTCGCTCGGTCAGCGGATGATCCTGGGCCAAGACCGCAACCCACGGCTCCGCCAGGAGCGGCTCGACGGTCAGCGTGCGCTCCTCGGCCAGCCACGCCTCGACGGCGACCAGCCCGACGTCAAGCCGCTCCTGGCGCAAGCCGTCCATCTGCTCGTTCGCGTCCTGGGCGGAAAGCCGGAGGTCCACGCCGGGCAGTCGGTCGCGCAGGCGCCGCAGCAGTGACGGGAGGTAGGCGTTGTACGCCCAGGGCAGGGCGCCGACTGAGACGTGACCGTGCTCGGTGGAGCCCGCCCGGCGGGCGCACGCCACCGCACGGTCGATCTGTTGAAGGGCGAGCCGGGCCTCCTCCAGGAAGCCGGCGCCCGCCGGGGTGAGGCGGATCGGCCGACTCGTGCGGTCGACGAGGTCGACGCCGAGCTCGGTCTCGAGCCGACGTATCTCCCGGCTCAGGTGGGGTTGGGCTACGCGGATCCGCGCGGCCGCCCGGCCGAAATGCCGCTCCTCGGCCACGGCGATGAACGACTCGAAATGGCGGATCTGTACGGTCATACCAGCCTGAGTATGACAATTGTGCTGAATTAGCATTGGACGGGTGGGGGTGACAGACATAACGTGGTGTCCCGAGCTGTCACTTCGTGTCGGCTACTGGGGCCAGGGGGGATCACTTGTTCGCTGCATCAGGGAAGCGCCCAACCACCGTCTTCGCCGCCGACAACTCGGCGCTGACGGCAGGACCGCTCGCGTCCGGGCGTGAACGCAGCGGCCGGTCACAGCCCCCACGGCTCGCCGTCGCCCTCGCGGTGCTCGCCGCGGCGGCGCTGCTCACCGTGCTGCTGTCCGCTGCCGCGACGTCGTCGCGCCAGCCGGCGGCGAAGGCCGGTCAACACGCGGCGCTGGGCGGTCTGCCGCCGCTGTTCGTGGAGAACCGCGGCCAGGTCGACCACCGCGCGAGCTACTACCTCCAGGGCCACGACTCCTCGGTCTTCTTCACCCGCCGGGGCCTCGCCCTCTCGCTCGTCGATCCCAAGCAGAAGCACCCCGTCGGGCTGCGCCTCGACTTCCTCGGTGTCGGGGCGGGCGTACAGCCGGTGGGACAGGCGCGCGCGCAGGCCGTGACCAGCTACTTCAAGGGCCGGCCCGCGGACTGGAAGACCAACGTCCCGAGCTACTCCAAGGTCGCCTACCACGACCTCTGGCCCGGGATCGACCTCGTCTACTCGGGCAAGGGCAGCAAGCTCGAGTACAGCTTCCTCGTAAAGCCCGGCGCGGACCCGCGCGACATCCAGCTCGGATGGCGCGGCGCCACCGGTCTCGGGGTGACCGGCCACGGCCAGCTCAAGGTCTCGACGGCAGCGCGCACCCTGGTCGACGATGCCCCCACCAGCTACCAGCGGGTGGGCGGGCATCGGACGGCGGTGGACAGCGGCTACGCCCTGGGCGCGAAGAGGACCTACGGCTTCCGGGTCGGCCGCTACGACCACAGCCGACCGCTCGTGATCGATCCGGTGGTGCTCCTGTACTCCGGGTACATCGGCGGCAGCAGCGATGAGTCAGGCGGCAACGTCGCCCTCGACGCGGCCAGGAACCTCTACGTGATCGGCACCACGAGATCCGCCGACTTCCCCGCGACCGTCGGGCCGGCCACGAGCTTCACCGGCGCGACCGGCTCCACCGACGCCTACGTCGCCAAGGTCAACCCGGCGGGCACGGCCCTCGTCTACGCCGGGTTCATCGGCGGCAGCCAGCCCGACACCCCCTTCAACATCGCCGTGGACAGCACCGGCGCCGCCTACGTCGGTGGCTCGACCTGCTCCAAGCAGACGGATGGCTTCCCGGTGACCGTGGGCCCGGATACGACCTTCAACGGCGGTCCGCAGGACGCCTGGGTGGCCAAGGTCAAGCCCGACGGCACCGGGCTCGACTACGCCGGGTACATCGGGGGCGCCGGGACGGGCGCGCCCCCGCCGGATCAGGACACCTGCGCGGACAACAACGAGCAGGCCAACGGCCTCGCCGTCGACGCGACGGGCGCCGCCTACCTCTCCGGCTTCACGAAGTCCGACGAGGACACGTTCCCGACGGGCACCGGGTTCGGGGCGATCCCGGGCTTCGACACCTCCTTCAACGGCATCCTCGACGCGTGGGTGGCAAAGGTCAAGCCCGACGGCTCGGGACTCGACTACGCCACCTATGTGGGCGGCGGAGGGGCCGACGCCGGCACCGGCCTCAGGGTCGACGCCGCCGGCAACGCGTACGCGAACATCTTCACCGGCTCCAACGAGAGGCGGCCCGGGAGGACGAACCCGTTCGGTGACTTCCCGGTGACCCAAGGGGCCTTCGACACGACGTTCAATGCCCCCCCGGGGCCGCCCAACCCGAGTCCGAGCGACATCGCGGCCGTCAAGCTCGACGCGGCGGGCACCGGGCTGGTCTACGCCACCTACATCGGGGGGGCGGGCAGCGAGCAGCCGTTTGGCAACGTCGTCGACGGTGCGGGCAACGTGTATATCACCGGCACGACGAGCTCGGACGAGAGCACGTTCCCCAACGGGCAGGGCTTCGGCAGCATTCCGGGCTTCGACCGCGTCCTCAACGCCGGGCCCACCGGCGCCGACACGACCCCATCCGACAGCTTCGTCGTGAAGTTGAATGCTACGGGCTCCGCCCTCGACTACGCCACCTACATCGGGGGCTCCGGCGACGAGCAGTCGATCGGCATCGACCTCGACAGCGCCGGGAGCGCCCACATCGCCGGCAACACAAACTCCGCAGATGGAACCTTCCCCGCGGCCAACGGCCCGGACTCCACCTTCAACGGCGACCCCACCGACACCACCGACGCCTTCGTGGCCAAGCTCAACCCCGCCGGCACCGGCCTCGACTACGCCGGGTTCATCGGCGGCACAGGTACCGACGATGCCATCGGGATGAAGGTGGACCCCGACGGCAATGCCTACGTCTCCGGCCAGACTGACTCCGACCAGTCGACCTTCCCGGTCAAGGTGGGTCCCGATCTGACCCAGAACGGCAAGACGGACGGGTGGGTGGCCAAGATCGGCGTGCCGCCGCCACCCACGCCGACGCCGACGGCCACGACGACGCCCACGCCCACGGCGACACCGCCACCGCCACCGGCGAAGCGCCTCAGGGTGCGTCTCGTCGTGCGCGTCAAGCCCAGGCGCGACCGCACGCTGCCCTACCGCTACACGGCCAGAGGGCGCCTCGTGCTGCCCAAGGGCACGTCGAAGACCACGAAGCGCAGGGCCTGCGCTACCGGCGGCAAGGTCTCGATCCAGTCCAAGCGCGGCCACAGGACGATCTCGACACGACGCAAGACGATCAGCCACTCGTGCACCGTCAAGATCCGACTGCGCTTCGCGGTCGCCAGGCGCCTCGGCCGCCACCGCCCGGTCACGA
Organism: Solirubrobacterales bacterium; assembly: GCA_038318085.1. Taxonomy (GTDB): domain Bacteria; phylum Actinomycetota; class Thermoleophilia; order Solirubrobacterales; family Solirubrobacteraceae; genus DATLGB01. Next base: position 13,077 of record JBBQBV010000039.1, on the reverse strand, counting down.
TCAAGATGACCGGACGCTTCGCGGGCAACCGGCGCCTGCGGCCCGACAAGGCCAAGCCGGTACGCGTGAAAGCCGGCTGACCGTCATACCAGCCCGGGTATGCCGCTAGCGGGTAATGCGCATTGGACCGGTGACGGCCATCAGCGTATCCTGCGGACAAGTGTCAGGCTGGATCGGCGGCACCTTTCTTGCCCAAAAGCATCTCGAAATAGTTGGTCGACCGTGAGGTTAAGTCGCATGAGCACACGACAGCATCGGATCTCAGTCCTGGCCATTCTGGCCGTGCTGGCCCTCGCGGCCTCCAGCGCGGCTGTGGCGTGGGCCTGCACCGCCTCGTCCTACGTCGACCTGGGCGCAACGTCCGGCCATCCGGGCGATACGGTGGCGGTCACCGGCAGCGCGTTCATCAACGCTCCGGTCGAGGTCCACTGGAACGGCACGAACGGTCCGCTGCTCGGGACGGGCCAGGGGCCCGGCCCCACCACGGTCAACGTCACGATCCCTGACGCGCCCCCTGGCACCTACTACTTGCACGGGGTTGCCCGCGAGTCGGACGGACAGGTCTGGGACGCCAAGACCGCGTTCACGATCCTCGCGCCTGTCAGCTCGACCGCCCCCGCACCGGCAGCTCCGCCAGCCGCCCCGGCTGCTCCAGCTCCCGGCCGGATCTCCATCCCGTCGGCCCCTCGTGCGCACAGTCACGCTCATGCCCGCACGCACGCCCGGCACTCGCCGTCCAGGGGCACCGTCGGCCACGGGCCCGCCGTCCAGGCGCCCGCCAGCTCCACGCCCACGTCGGAGAACCCGGCAGTCGTGCAGACAAGCGCCGGGCAGCGGGTGTTCGGCGGCTCGCTCGCGCCGCCAAAGCCGAGCTCTCACGCTCGCCGCGGCGCACACCGCTCACCCCAGACGACACCGGGCGACCTCCGCGGCGAAGCCGCCGCGGCGAAGCCGCCACAGGCTCCGGGCGCGGCCAAGCTGTGGAAGGGACCCGGCGCCAAGAGCCAGGGGGTCACCCTGTCCTCGGGCAGCGGCCAGACGACGCCGACAGGCGGAGCATCCTCGCAGTTCGGCGTGGGCCTGGGCCTGCTCGGGCTGAGCCTGGTCGCGATGCTGGCAGGGTTCCTTGTCGCGGCGGTCCGCCGCGGCCGCGTGCCCGCCGCCTCGCGTGGCGATCAGCACTCCGATCGCTAGCGGAAGAGCTTGGCGGCGCCCGGGACGCTTCGGCGTGTCGGGCGCCGCTGACGTGGTCGCACGCCGGTGGCGGACGCCACCGTGACCCGAGGCGCTGCGACACGACCCTTGGCCGCGCTCGGTGTCCTGTTGCTGGTCGCCGCAGCCGGGGCGGCGTTGATGTCGAGCGCCTCCGGCGTGCGACCGAAGGCCATGCTGCTGGGGCCTAATCTGCCGGTCGACCGGGGCGCGGCGGACCCGCGCGACATCAGCGCGCACAACTCGCCGACGCTGGCCCGCAACCCCGTGCGTCCCACCAACCTGGCGGTGACCAATCGGGTCGACTCCCCGGCGTTCTCCTGCACCCTGAACGTCTCGATGGACGGGGGCAAGCAGTGGTCTCAGCCCCCGATCCCCGTGCCACGAGGCGAGGAACCCAAGTGCTACGCGCCCGATGTTGCCTTTGATGCAGACGGCACGATGTACCTGTCGTTCGTGACACTCAAGGGGCTGGGCAACGTTCCCCACGCGACGTGGCTGACGCGATCGACGGACGGCGGGCGCACACTGTCAGCACCCGTCCGCGTGCTGGGAGCGCTCGCCTTCCAGGTGCGCCTGGTGGCCGATCCCGTGGTGGCCGGGCGGCTGTACCTGTCCTGGTTACAAGCGGATTCGGTGGGGCTCTTTCAGTTCTCCCACACGGGCAACCCGATCATGTTCTCGCGCTCTGCGGATGGCGGCGCGACGTGGGCGACACCGCAACGGGTGAGCAGCCCGGCGCGCGCGCGGGTGGTGGCGCCGTCGCTGGCGGTCGGGCCCGGAGGGAGCCTGTATGCGCTCTATCTGGACTTGGGGGGCGACAGCCTCGACTACGCCGGCGCGCACGAGGGCCAGGGAGGGCCTGCCTACGCCGGGCGCTTCTCGCTGGTGCTGGCCCGTTCTCGCGACGGCGGCCGCAGCTGGGCGGAGTCGGTGGTCGATGACCGCGTGGTTCCGATCGAGCGCTTCGTCGTATTCCTGCCGCACTTCCCCTCGCTCGCCGTCGATCGCCGCACCGGACGGGTCTACGTGGGCTACGAGGATGCGCGCTTCGGCGATCCGGACGTGTTGGTCTGGAGCCTGCGCAGCGGCGCGGCGCGCTGGAGCGCGCCCACGCGCGTCAACGACACGCCGATGCATGACCGGACCGCGCAGTATCTGCCGAAGCTGGCGTTGGCGCCCGACGGCCGGCTGGATGTCCTGTACTACGACCGTCGCGCCGACCGCCACGATCAGCGCAACGAGGTCTCGCTGCAGTCCTCGCTGGACGCGGGGAAGACCTTCGGTCCGCGGCTGCGGATCTCTGATCGCAGCTTCGACGCGGGCGTCGGGGCCGGCAGCGAGCGCGGGTTGCCCGATCTGGGCAGCCGGCTCGGCCTCGTCTCCGGCGATGCTCAGGCGATCGCAGCCTGGAGCGACACCCGGGCCGGCAACCGCGCGTCGGGCAAGCAGGACATCGCCGTGGCCAGCGTGGGCTTTGGCTCATCCAAGCGCTCGCCCTTGTCCGCTGGCGCGAAACGCGCACTGCGCTACGGCTCGGGCGTGCTCGCCGCGCTGGGTGTCCTCTTGCTGGTGTGGGTGGGCAGGATCAGACGGCGCGAGGGCAGAAAGGCCCACGTGCACGCGCCCACGTAGCCGACCTGGCCTGCGGGGAGTTCCCCGATCCGGTGGACAGGGTTAGACAGGAGGCAGCACCTCGGGCGTTAGAAAGCGACGCCGCCACAAAACCGGTAGCGTCACCGGCGCGCGATGGGCCCATTTCGATATCCGGTACTGGATCCGCCGGAACTTCCCTCGCGGCCCCTCGGCGGCTCGCTCGACGAGGACATCCGCCTCCTGGGAGATCTGCTCGAGGAGGCGATCGAGGAGGCCAGCGGCTCGTCCGTGTTCGCGCTCGAGGAGCGCGCCCAAGCGCTCGCCCAGTCGCTGCGCACCGGTCAGGATGACGCCGGCGACGAGCTTGCGGCGCTTGCCGCCGACGTCTCGCTCGACGACGCCGAGGCGCTGATCCGGGCCTTCACCAAGTACTTCCAGCTCGTCAACCTGGCCGAGGACAACGATCGCGTCAGGCGGCTGCGGGCCAAGGAGGCCAAGGCCGCGCCCGGTCCCCGGCCGGGATCGCTGCGCGAGGCGGTGCACACCCTCCGCGAGCGCGGCGTCGACGCAGCCGGGCTGCAGGCGCTGCTGTCGAAGGCGGAGATCACGCTCGTGCTGACCGCGCACCCGACCGAGGCCCGGCGACGCCGGACGGTCGAGAAGCTGATGCGCATCTTCGCGGGCATCCGCGACCTCGACGAGCGCAGCCTGCCCCCCGACGAGGAGCAGGCGACGCGCGAGCTGCTCGCGGCGGCGATCCAGGAGCTGTGGTCATCCGACGACGCCCGCGCAGTGGCGCCGACGGTGCGCGACGAGGTGCTCGGCGGGCTCGCCTACTTTCCCGCCACGCTGGTGCACGTCGTGCCGCGCGTCTACCGGGAGCTCGAGGCGGCCCTCGCCGAGGAATACCCCGACGACGCGATCACCGTCCCCTCCCTGCTGTCGTTCGGCTCCTGGATCGGCGGCGACCGGGACGGGAACCCGTACGTCACGGCGGAGCTGACTATCCAGACGCTCGACCTCATGCGCGACGCCTGCCTGAGCTTCTTGGAGCAGCGCGCGGCCCTCCTCGCCCCGCGCATGTCGATGTCGCGGCGGGTGATGGGCGAGGCGCCCCTCGTCGATCCGCTGCTCGCCCGCCTCGGAGCCGACTTCCCCGAGCTCGCCGCAGACATCGAACGCCGCCACCCCGACGAGCCCTATCGCCGGGCGCTCACCCTGATGGCCGCGGCCCTCGGCGCCACGCGCCGCAACGAGGCGGAGGGCTACGCCGGACCGGGCGAGCTGCTCGAGGACCTGGGGCGGCTCGAGCGCTCCCTGCACGACCAGGGCCAGCGGCTGCTCGCCTCCGGTGACCTGCGCGACCTCATCCGCCAGGCCGAGGTCTTCGGCTTTCACTTCGCCCGACTGGACATCCGCGAGCATGCCGATCGCCACCGGGGCGCCGTCGGCGAGGTGCTCGCCCGGGCGGGGGTCGCCGAGGGCTACGAAGAGCTCGACGAGGCGGCTCGCCTCTCCCTGCTCGAGCGGGAGATCGCAGATCCCCGCCCGCTCATCCCGAGGGATCTGAGCGGCTTCTCCGAGCCGTCGCTGGGCGTCATCGAGACGCTGCGCGCCGTCGCCCGCGCGCTGCGCGGCCGGCACGCCGGAGCGGTCCGCAGCTACGTGGTGTCCGGCACGAGCGAGCCCTGCGCGCTGCTGGAGCTGCTTCTGCTGATGAAGGAGAGCGGGCTCGCCGGCGTCGGCGGGGAGGCGGCGGCGCTGCGGATCGTCCCGCTCTTCGAGGCCGGCGACACGCTCGCGAGCGCCGCCGACACGCTTGACCGGGTCCTGGACACCCCGGTCTACCGCCGCGCGCTCGCCGCCGTCGACGACACGCAGGAGATCATGATCGGGTACTCGGACTCCAACAAGGACGTGGGCTACCTGGCGTCGAGCTGGGCGGCGTACCGGGCGCAATCCGAGCTGGCCTCGGTCCTGCACCGGCGGGGACTTGACCCGGCCTTCTTCCACGGGCGCGGCGGGACCGTCGGGCGCGGCGGCGGCCCGAGCAACGAGGCCATCCTCGCGCAGCCGCCGGGCACCGTGGGCGGGCGCATCAAGGTGACAGACCAGGGTGAGGTCGTCTCGGCGAAGTACTCGACCACGCAGATCGCCCATCGCGAGCTCGAGCTGACGGCGAGCGCCGTGCTGCTGTCGGCGCCCGACGTGGCGACCCAGCCGCCCGCGGAGACCCTGCGCCCGTTCGAGGCGGCGATGGAGCAGATGGCGACCGATTCGATGACGGCGTACCGCGAGCTGGTGCACTCCGATCCCGACTTCCTCTCGTTCTTTTATGGCTCCACCCCCGTCACCGAGATCACCCGCCTGCGCCTCGGCTCCCGACCCGCGAAGCGCGGCGAGCGCGCGGGCGTCGAAGACCTGCGCGCCATCCCCTGGGTGTTCTCGTGGACGCAGGCCAGGATCATCCTCCCCGGGTGGTACGGCCTGGGCAGCGCCCTGACGGCGGCTCGAGAGAACCGCGGCCTGGACTTCCTGCGCGAGATGCAGCGATCGTGGCCGTTCTTCGCCGCGCTGCTGGGCAACGCCGAGATGGCCCTGGCCAAGGCCGACCTCCGCATCGCGGAGCGGTACGTTGTGCTCGTGAGCGACGAGGTGGCGCGGGAGCGGATCTGGGCGCGGATCCGCGACGAGTACGAGCGAACCGTCCGGGAGCTGCTGGCCGTCACCGAGCAGGAGCATCTGATGGACCGCCATCCCGTCCTGCAGGACTCCCTCAGGCGGCGCAACCCCTACATCGACCCGCTCTCGTTCATCCAGTGCGAGCTCATGCAGCGCGCGCGCGCCGGCGAGGACGACGAGCAGCTCACCCGCACGATCTCCCTCACGATCAACGGGATCGCCGGGGGCCTGCGGAACACGGGCTGAGCGCGCGATGACCGAAGAGGACTCAAACGTGACCCGGGTCGCGATCGTCAACCGCGGCGAGGCCGCGGTCCGGCTGATTCGCGCGGTGCGCGAGCTCAACCTGGAGCTCGGCTGGGAGATGCGGACGATCGCGCTGCACACCGAGGCCGAGCGCCGGGCGCTATTCGTGCGCGAGGCCGACGAGGCGGTGGCCATCGCTGCCGGCGGCTACCTCGACCACGCAGAGCTCGAGCGGGCGCTGCGCGAGAGCCGCGCCGACGCGGCGTGGGTCGGCTGGGGCTTCGTGGCCGAGGATCCCGCCTTCGCCGAGCTGTGCGCGCGCGTCGGCGTGACGTTCGTCGGCCCGCCGCCTGAGGTCATGCGCCGCCTGGGCGACAAGGTCGAGGCCAAGCTGCTCGCCGAGGAGGCCGGCGTGCCGGTGGCCGCCTGGAGCCGCGGACCGGTGCAGACGCCCGACGCCGCCGTCGAGCACGCGCAGGCGATCGGCTACCCGGTCATGATCAAGGCCGCGGCGGGCGGTGGCGGGCGCGGCATCCGGATGGCCGCCGCGGAGTCCGAGCTCGCGCCGGCCTTCGAGCGCGCGCGGGCCGAGGCGCTGCGCGCCTTCGGCGATGACACCGTCTTCATCGAGCGCCTGCTCACCGGCGCCCATCACGTCGAGGTCCAGGTCATCGCCGACGACCACGGCACGGTCTGGGCGGCGGGCGTGCGCGACTGCTCGATCCAGTGCCGCAACCAGAAGGTGATCGAGGAGTCGGGCTCCCCGGCCCTGAGCGCCGGGCAGGAGGACGAGCTGCGCGCCGCGGCGGTCAAGCTGACCCGTCTCGCCGGCTACCGCAACGCCGGGACCGTCGAGTTCCTCTATCAGCCCGACGAGGAGGTCTTCACCTTCCTCGAGGTCAATCCCCGGCTGCAGGTCGAGCATCCCGTTACGGAGATGACGACCGGGCTCGACCTCGTCAAGCTCCAGCTGCACGTGGCCCGCGGCGGGCGCCTCGAGGCAGAGCCGCCGCCCGCCCGCGGTCACGCGATCGAGGCCCGGCTCAACGCCGAGGACCCCGAGCGCGGCTTCGCCCCCGCCCCGGGGATGGTCGAGCTGCTCAGGCTGCCGTCGGGGCCCGGCGTGCGGGTCGACACGGGCACCGCCGAGGGCGAGGCGATTCCGCCCGAGTACGACTCGATGGTCGCCAAGGTCATCGCCTGGGGCCGGGACCGCGCGGAGGCGCGAGCGCGCCTGCGCCGCGCGCTCGCCGAGACGACCGTGATCGTGCGCGGAGGGACGACGAACAAGTCGTTCCTGCTCGACCTGCTCGACCGCCCGGAGATGATCGCCGGCGCCACCGACACGGGCTGGCTGGACAGCCTCGTGGCCGCGGACGGCCACATCCCCACGCGCTACGCCGACGTCGCCGTGCTCGCCGCCGCCATCGGCACCTACGACGCCGAGCAGGAGTTCGAGCGCCGCGGCTTCTACGCCGCCGCCACTCGCGGCCGGCCCCAGGTCCGCAGCGACATCGGGCGCAATGTGGAGCTGCGCCACCGCGGGGAGATCTACCGCCTGGCGGTCGCCCAGACCGGCCCGCGGCGCTACCAGGTCGAGGCCGACGGCGCCTGCGTCGAGGTCGACGTCGAGCCCCTGCGCCGCTTCGCGCGCCGGCTCGTCATCGGTGGCCAGGCCTTCAGGGTCGACTCCGTCGACCACGGCCCGGATCACCTCGTGGAGGTCGAGGGGGTCACCCACCGCGTGTCGCGCGACGAGGCGGGCGTCATCCGGGCCCCGGCGCCCGCGCTGGTCGTCGCGGTGAACGTCGGTGCGGGTGACGAGGTCGAGGCCGGGACGCCGGTCGCCGTCCTGGAGGCGATGAAGATGGAGATCACCATCGTCGCCACCCATGCCGGGAGGGTGCGAGAGGTCATCGCCGCGGCCAGCGCGCACGTCGAGGCGGGGGCGCCGCTTGTGAGCGTGGAGCCCCATGCCGACGAGGACGCGGTCGCGCCGGACAGCCCGCGGATCGGCTTCGAGGCGCTCGTACGGCCAAGCGAGTCCGGTCCCCCCCTGCGCGCGCGCGAGCATCTCGACGCCCTGCGCAGCCTGATCATGGGCTACGACGTCGACGTCGACGAGGCCCGCCGACTAGTGGCCGAGTTCGAGCAGGCGCGCGACCAGTTGCCGCCCGACGACCCCGAGGTGCTGCACGGCGAGCTCGAGATCCTCACACTCTTCGCCGACCTGGCCGAGCTCTCGCGCAACTGGCCCGCCGCCGAGCGCGAGGAGTTCGAGGAGGAGGAGGAAGGCGAACGCGTCCGCAGCCCCCGCGAGCACTTCCGGACCTACCTGCGCTCGCTCGATCTCGAGCGCGAGGGCCTGCCCGAGGCCTTCCGCGCCAGGCTCACCCGCGCGCTGGCCCGCTACGGGGTGCGCGACCTCGAGCGGACTCCGGAGCTCGAGGAGGCGGTCTACCGGATCTTCCTCGCGCACGAACGCGCCCCGTCACAGGTCCTGGCCGTGCTTGCGCTGCTCGACCGGCGTCTCCAGCACGCCGAAGCGCTGCCCGAGCCGCTGCGAGACGAGTTCCGCGAGACCCTCGACCGGCTGATCGTCGCCGCGCAGCTCCGCCACCCGGCCGTGGGCGAGCTCGCTCGCAGCGTGCGCTTCCGCGTGTTCGATCAGCGCATCATCGAGGAGGCGCGTGAGCGGGTCCTCGATGCCGCGCGGGAGCAGCTGGACTACCTCGCCGCCCATCCCGACGCCCCCGACTACAGCGACCGCATCGAGATGCTCGTGGACAGCCCGCAGCCGCTGCTCAAGCTGCTCGGGGAGCGGCTCGGCGCGCGCGAGGACAACGAGCCGATGCTCGAGCTCCTCACCCGCCGCTACTACCGGCTGCATCCCCTCGAGGACCTCCAGACGCTCAACCGCGACGGGCGGCGGCTGCTCACCGCGCACTACACGGCCGGCGACACCCGCATCGACCTGATCACCACGCTCGCCGACGTCGCGGAGCTGCCCGCGGCGGCCGCGGCCGCCGGCGCGCTCGCCTCCGACAGCGCGGCGGCGCAGATCGGGATCGACCTCTACCTCGCCTGGAGCGATCCGCCGCCCGACACCGACGCCATGGCCGACGAGCTGCTCGCGGCCCTCGGCGCGACCGGACTGCCGCCGGCGGTGGGACGCGTAGCGGTCGCCGTGACCACCCCGACCGGCGCCGAGGTCCACTACTTCACCTTCCGGCTGGTCGACGGCGAGCTGCAGGAGGAGCGCGTCACCCGCGAGCTGCACCACATGGTCGCCCAGCGCCTGCGGCTGTGGCGGCTCTCCGCCTTCGAGCTCACGCGGCTGCCGGCGGTCGAGGACGTCCACCTGTTCCATTGCGCGGCGGCCGAGAATCCGTCCGACGAGCGCCTGGTCGCGATGGCCGAGGTGCGCGACTTCACCCCCGTGCGCGACGCGTCCGGCCGGCTCACGGCCCTGCCGGAGCCCGAGCGACTCCTGGCGGCCTGCCTGGACAGCATCCGCCGCGTCCAGGCTGAGCGCCCGGCGAAGCGGCGGCTGCACGGAAATCAGGTGGTCCTGTACGTCTGGCCGGCCATCGAGATGCCGCTCGACGAGCTGCGCTCGTTCACCCGGACGCTGGCGCCCCTGACCACCGGGCTCGGCCTCGAGGAGGTCACGATCGAGGCGCGCGTCCCGGGTCCGCAGGACGGCGAGCTGCGCCCCATGGCCCTGAGCTTCTCCTACCAGCCGGGCACGGGGGTGACGCTCTCGGTCGCCGAACCCCCGACCGAGCCCCTGGCGCCCCTCGACGCGTACGCGCAGAAGGTGCTCACGGCGCGGCGCCGCGGGACGGTGTACCCGTACGAGCTCGTTCCGCTGCTGACCCGGGCGGGCGGGTCCTTCACCGAGTACGACCTCGACGATGACGACCGTCTGGTGGCCGTCGAGCGGCCCTTCGGCGAAAACAGCGCCGGGATCGTCGTCGGCGTGGTGCGCACGGTGACCGACCGCTACCCCGAGGGCATGGCCCGCGTCGTGCTCTTCGGCGACCCGACGAGGGCGCTCGGCGCGATCGCCGAGCCCGAGGCGGTGCGGATCGTGCGCGCGCTCGACCTCGCCGAGGAGCTGGGGGTGCCGGTCGAGTGGCTCGCCGTGTCGGCCGGGGCGAAGATCTCGATGGACAGCGGCACGGAGAACATGGACTGGGTCTCGCGCGTGCTGCGCCGCCTGATCACGTTCACCCAGGCCCAGGGCGAGGTCAACGTCGTCGTCGCCGGGATCAACGTCGGCGCCCAGCCCTACTGGAACGCGGAGGCGACGATGCTCCTGCACACGCGCGGCATCCTGGTCATGACGCCCGACAGCGCGATGGTGCTCACCGGCAAGCAGGCGCTCGAGTACTCCGGCGGGATCTCGGCCGAGGACAACTTCGGGATCGGCGGCTATGACCGGATCATGGGGCCCAACGGCCAGGCCCAGTACTGGGCGGCCGACCTGGTCGCGGCCATCGAGATCCTCTTCGCGCACTACGAGCACACCTATGTCGCACCCGGCGAGCGCTTTCCCAGGCAGGCCTCGACCACCGACCCGGTCGACCGCGACGTCCGCACCCATCCGCACAAGGTGGCCAACAGCGATTTCACGACCGTGGGCGACATCTTCTCGCAGGAGACGAACCCCGAGCGCAAGAAGCCGTTTGACATCCGCACCGTGATGCGCGCCGTCGCCGACCAGGACCACCGGCCGCTCGAGCGCTGGGCGGCGATGGCCGGCGCGCAGAGCGCCGTGGTCTTCGACGCCCACCTGGGCGGCCATCCGGTGACCCTGCTCGGCATCGAGTCCCGGCCGCTGGCGCGCAGCGGCTTTCTGTCCGCCGACGGCCCTGACCAGTGGACGGCGGGGACGCTGTTCCCGCGGTCCTCGAAGAAGGTGACCCGCGCGATCAACGCCGCCAGCGGCAACCGGCCCGTGGTCGTGGTGGCCAACCTCTCGGGCTTCGACGGCTCACCCGAGTCCCTGCGCGAGCTGCAGCTCGAGTACGGGGCCGAGATCGGCCGCGCGGTGGTCAACTTCGACGGCCCGATCGTCTTCTGCGTCGTCTCCCGCTACCACGGGGGGGCCTTCGTGGTCTTCTCGGGCACGCTCAACGAGGGCATGGAGGTGATCGCTGTCGAGGGCTCCTACGCGTCGGTGATCGGCGGCGCCCCGGCGGCCGCCACGGTCTTCGCGCGCGAGGTCAACGCCCGCACCGACGCCGACGAGCGGGTGACCCAGCTCAACGCCGGCCTGGAGGCCGCGGACGACGACGAGCGCGCCCGGCTGCGAGCCGAGCTGGCCGACGTCCGGATGGCGGTCCGCTCGGAGAAGCTCGGCGAGATGGCGGCCGAGTTCGACAGCGTCCACAGCATCGAGCGTGCGCTGCGCATGGGCTCGATCGACGCGATCATCCCCGCCGAGCGCCTGCGGCCACACCTCGTCGAGGCCGTCGAGCGGGGCATCCAGCGGACGCTCGATCAGGCCGCGGGATGAGGTGGCACCGTGACTTGGTCGTGCTTGCGAAGCTGCCTGGTGATCAGGTCAAGCGGTCATACGTCATACGCGGCACCGGTGGCTGCCACGCATTAGCCTTTGAGGAATCGTAGGCGCACGCGATGGTGACGGGCCGACCGTCGGAGTCAATTGAGCAATCCGAACTTCGCGAGCTCCTCGCGCGCCTGCACGAGGGCTTGCTCGAGCTCCGCGACTTCGCCAGTCCACATTGGCTTGCCGTCGAGGTCCATCAGGGCAATACGCATCCGTCCTGCTTCCACGAAGGCCTCAGCGATCAGATCCTCGTCGTACTCGATCTCGGCGTACAGCTCGGGCCGATGCTCGGCGTCAACGATCGTGGTCGTGAAGCTCATCGTCGCGGTTCCCGAAGACCGCGGAAGCTCCCGTCGGGATTGAATGAAACCCCCCGTCCATCGGGCAACTCGAAGATGCGGACGCCATCACTACGACAGGCCAATGCTAATCGCCTTCGCGATGCTCAGCCACGCTGGCCTCTGCCCGCCGCTCCCCAGCTGAAGCAGTCGACCTCACACGCCCCACGGAAACGTCAGGAGACCCAGCTTTCGGCGGTCGCCGGAGGGCGGACCAGCGAGAGGCATTCGATGGCGGCCACGATGCGCCGTTGGATCGGTGCGTCGTGACGTCTGAGGTCGCGCCCGGGCGCGTGGGGCAAACTCGATGCGCCAGCCGCCGTCGTCGGTCACTGAAGCTCGCGCGTGATTTGATCTGCTTGAGCGAAATGGTTTCGCCGCGCGCGATCTCGTCGCGAGCGAGCTGCACGGCACGCTCTTCCTCTTCGGTGACCGGCTCCTCGTCAAGCGGCGCCTGGTCGAGGAACTCGGTGAGCGCGTCCCGGCGCTGGCGGCGGGCGAGGTAGCCGAGCGTGTCGGCGGCCTCGGCCTCGGTAAGGCGTCGATCGCGTTGCGCAGCTGCTCCTTGGCGGTCATCGCAGCCGAGAAACGATAGACGCCCGGGGCGGGCATGTCGCCGGGGGGCGACGCGTCAGCCAAGGCCGTGATTGCGGCGAGTCAAGGCTGCCAACGGGGAGCCGGTCGCTGTGAGCCCCCGAGACCCGAGAAGGGGCCGCCTCGTCAGCGCTGGTATTCACCGCCAGTCTCAAAGAAGGAGTCAAGGTATTCGTCTGCCGGCAATCCGCTCTCTCGGATCAAGGAGAATACTTCTGCGCCATGACCAGGCGGATCGCTCAGAACGAAGGCTTGGAAAAGGTCGAGCACGACTCCGTCATGCAGCATGGTTGCGGCATAGTCCTCGGCTTCAGCCCGAGCCAAGACAATTGCTGCTTCGAAGTTCTCGGCCTCCCAAGAGGTGATTCTTTCTTCGTATACAGGACCGTTCTGTAAGACATGACGCACAGAAAACCACACTGGGGATCATCGACCTCGCTTTCGTCTATTTCGCTGTTTCGCGTACTTTTCCTGCTCCCGAATCTTCTGCAGAGCGCTTCTTAACGTGGCCGCGTCAGCGGGAAGACCGGATTCCCGGTTGTCGATCGCCTCGGCCTCCGCATCGGAGAGCGTTTTGCCCTTCCCGGCACCCGAGCCGCCGATCACGTTTCCGTCACCGTCGCGCGGGAGGTCGGTTACAGGACGTCGGGGCGTGGGGGACGGTTCCCCGCTCGACCTTCCGTCGCTACCTCCGTCGTCTCCTTCGATCGGGAGCACTGTGATGCCACCGCCAATGACGGCGCCGCCGAAGATTCCGCCGCCGATGATCCACGGCCACAGGGGCACGGTCTCGCCTGGGCCTGGGAGGATCAAGCTCGGGCCTGATCCGCC
>JBBQBV010000038.1:0-26207 GCA_038318085.1 Solirubrobacterales bacterium | reverse complement strand
TCCGGAGCCGCTGACGGCGCTCACCACGAGGGCGATCACGCCGATCCCGGCCGCGGCCACGACGAACACGAGCACCAGGGAGCGCAACGGGGAGCCAGAGGCGCCGGTCGGTCGCGGCAGGGTGCGGCGTGCGGCGGGCGTCGCTGCGGCGGGCGCCGCGTCCCAGGTGGTGAAGTGGCCGCCGGAGCCGTTGCCGTTCCCGTTCTCGTTCCCGTTGCGGGCGGCGACGGGCGCCTCGACTTCCGGCTCGGGGGGCGCGGTCGCCGTTGCGGGTTCCGGGGCGGATGCGGGTGCGGGCGTGTCCCACTCCTCCATGTCGTCCCACGTGTCGACGTCGGTCAGCGTGCCGGTCTGCCCGCCGAACGCGGCCGCGCCGCGCGGCGCGTCGGTCACGGTGGCGGCCGCGGCCCGCGCGCGGGGGGCGGCAGCGGTCCGCACGGTCGCCGCGCGCCGCTGGGCGACCGTGCGCACGCGGGCCTTGGGCGCCGCGGCGGGCGCGCGCCGGCGCTGGATCCGCGGCCACGCGATGAGCCCGACGCCAAGCATCCCTGCTAAGACGAGAATGACTTCCATCAGTCCCCCAAAAAGTGGCGGCGTCGCCAGCTCGCCGCCAAGTCGTTTGCATAAGTGGTGCTTCCCAATATCGGCGCTTGGCTATCTTCGCGCACATGTCCGACGCGCCAGCGGCCTCCGAACCGTCGTCCGCGACACCTGTCGTGCTCGGCTTCGGGCTGCGACCCGAGCCGCTGCTCGACGCCGCGGGCCGCATCGACTGCTTCCTCGAGCCGCCCGGCCCCGAGCAGCTCGACCTGCTGGTCGAGGCGCTGCGCTCGGGCATCGCCGCAGGCGGCGCGCTCGTCGCCGTCGTGCCGGACTGGTTTGACCCCGCCGGTGCCATGCGCCTCGAGATGGCGCTTTCGGTCGTCGACGGCACGCGCGTCGCCGTGCATCCGACCGCGCTGCCGCCGCTGGCCGCGACCGCGCTCGCCTCGCTGATCTCCGCGGCCGGCGCCCACGCCCCGTCGGCCGGCGTGCTCGCGGCGCTGATCGGCGAGCTCGAGGCGCAGCTGCAGGCGATCACCTGGCTCGGCAGCGTCGGCGGGCTGTCCACGCCGGCGCCCACCCTCGCACAGCACATCACGTCGTTCGGCCCCGGCACCGCGTTCGCGGTGACCTCGTTTCCCGAGCTCGCCGTCCACCGGCTGTCGAAGGCGGCACCGGAGATCTCGCTGCCGCCGGTGGAGCGCCCCTCGCGCCTGGCCGTCTGCGACCACGGGGGCGATGCGTCCTGGATGCTCGGCTCGGTGGCCGGGGCGCTGGACGTCGAGGTGCGCGAGGTGGCGCCGACCCCGGCCGGACCCAAGTGGTGGGGGACCGGCAAGCTCGTCGAAGCCGTCTTGTATCCGACGGACGTGCAGGCGCTCGTGCGCGAGCTGCTCGCAGGTGCCGAGACGTGGACGTGCCGCTGGTGCAACGAGGTCGTCGCGGGCTCGCCCTGCCCCATGTGCGGCCACCGCGGCGGTCCGCCCCGGGGGGCTCAACAGGGCGCCCGGACGTAGCTGGCGGGAGCCCGCCCGCTCTGGGGCCGGACGGCGGCGCGCGAGAAGAACCGGCCCTGCGGGCAGCTCGCCGGAGCCGACAGCTCGACCATCGCCGGCTCGGTGCTCAGGCTGCCCTGGGCGCAGGTGGGATCGCAGTCGAGCGTGCGCAGCGTGCCCGTCCCCCTGGCGCCGCCCGTGCCCCAGCGCGACCAGCGCAGGCCCGAGATCGTCTGATCGGCGGCGACGTCGAGCGTCGTCGGGCGCACGCCGGCAACGCCCTCGACGCCCACGACGGCGATCGCCCCGCCCTCGAGCTTGGCCTTGACGGCGTCTGTGACCGCCACCATCTTCGGGACGACCGGGGGCGGGGCAGTGCCATGGCCGGGTCGGACGAGCTTCGGATCCGGCGGCGCGTGGGTCTGCGAGCCGACCTCGCGCTCGAAGGCGCTCCCGCAGCCGGCGGCGCCGAGCGCGCACGCGCACACGAGGAGGGCGAGCGCGCTCATGAGCAGTACTGGTCGACCAGCGCCTGGGCCTGCCCGGCCACGGCGTCGTAGCGGTCCGGGAAGGCCGAGACCTGCACGTGCTGTGAGAGCTGGCCGGCGCTCATGTAGCTCTGGTTGCCGGCGATCGCGCGCGTGACGAACTGGGTCGCGGCCCATTCCGGGTTCATGCGCTCGGCCTCCGAGCCCCACGAGGCCCGCTGCTGGTAGACGCCGAGCGAGTCGCGGTCGCCGTAGGGGAGGTTCTGGACGCCGGATTCGACGATCGCGGTCTCGTAGGCGGCCAGGACGACCTTCGGCGGCGCGTTGTAGCGGCGCAGGACGTCGCAGATCGTGCGGGCGACGGCCGGGTTCGGGGTTCCCCCGAAGGTCGCTCCGCCGACGCCGAAGCCGCCGAGGGCCTGCGAGGCGGCGTCCCAGTCGATCAGCTTGACCTGCAGGGCGGTGTCGCCGAAGGGCCCGACCCCGCCGCTGCCGAAGCCGGCGCCGATCGTCCCGCCGCGGCCGGCGTCGATGTGCATGTGGTCGTAGTGCCCGGCGGCCCTCCAGATAGTGCTGAAGCCGAGCTTGCGCAGCGGCTCGACGAGCTTGTCGATGATGGCGCCCTCGTTGCCGCCGTAGTTGATGTCGATGGCGCCCATGTTGTTGCACTGGTAGTGCCAGGAGTTGGTGGTGTGGACGGGGTCCACGGTGTTCGCGAACGCGTTGTTCTCGCCCACCAGCGCGCCGTGGGACTCAAGGAAGCGGCCGAGCTTGACGACGTCGTTGGTGCTCGGGTCGCCGGTGCACTTGGGGGGATGGCCGATCGTCTTGCCGAACTGCTCCCAGTCGGCGTCGGAGATCTGCGGGTCGCCCGAGCCGGCCGCGCCGCTGACCGCACCTCCCCGCCCGTTGGGCAGCGAGGCGTACGTGGAGACGAGGCTCACGCGGCTGCGGGCCCGGGCTTCACCCTCGCGCAGGGCCACGGCCGGGTCGCGGAGCCTGCGGCCGGCCTCCTCGCCGAGCTGCTCGTCGCTCGAGGCCCACGCCTTGATGTCGGTGCCGTCGACCTCCAAGCCGGTGAGGTGCGCGCCGTTACGGTGCGCGTAGTCGGCGGCGTCCGCACGGATTGATGCCACGTCGATGACCAGGCGCTTTTGCATGAGCTGGTTTCTGAGGTTCTTGGCTCCGGCCAGGGCGGCGGCGTCCGCGGCGGTCTGGGCGGAGGACCGCAAGACCGCGGCGTGCCCGGCCTGGAAAGCGGTAAATCCAGTGGTGAGCGTCGCCAGCAGCAGCATCACCAGCAGGGGTGTGATCTGTCCAGTCTCGCCGCGGCGCGCCATCGTACGGGCAACATAGGCACGGACGGGCGTCTGTGCATGGGACCTAGGCCCCATCTTGGTCCTGGGACCGGACCCGGGCCGTTCCCAAAGCGCAGATCCGGGCATAAGGTGCTCGCCGTGAACCCTCGCCAGCGTCGCGCCGTCCTGCTGCTCGTCCTCTCCGTGGTCGGCCTGGTCGTGGTCTTCGTCCTGATCACGTCCTACGTCGCCGACGTGCGCAAGGAGGTCGACCCCAAGGTCCAGGTCCTGGCGCTCACCCGCGACGCCACGCCGTATCGGTCGATCACCGACGACATGGTCCGCTTCGTGTCGATCCCCGAGCGCTACGCCCCGCCGACGGCGCTGCGCGACCGCGCGCAGCTGATCGACGGGGTCGCGGCCTCGACGCTGACCCGCGGCTCGATCCTCCAGCAGGGCATGCTCACGCCTCCGCCGTCGCTCGAGACCGGCCAGCGCGAGTCGGCGATCCTCGTCGACGCCAGCTCGGGCGTCGCCGGCAAGATCAATCCCGGCTCGGTCGTGGACATCATCGCGACCTACGATGCCGACGCAAACGGCGGCACCGACAGCGGCGCCAAGCCCAGCGCGGACGTGGTGGTGCCGGCGGCCAAGATCATCGAGGTCGGGACGGTCCGCACCAAAGGTGCCGGGGGCGCCGACCAGGGCCAGGACCCCCAGCAGGTCGTCCCGGTCACCTTCGCGCTGTCGCCGAAGGACTCGCTCAGGGTCAGCTACGCGCAGACCAACGCCGCCGACGTGCGCCTGGCGCTGCGCCGCCCGGGCGACGTCACCCCACTCAAACCCAGCGAAGAGCGCTTCCAGCGCAGGGCGACCAAGTGAGGCGCCTGCTGCTCGCGATCGCCGACGCCGACGTCGCCGCGAGCGCGGCGGTCCTGGCCTCCGAGGGCGACGACCTCGAGGTCGTCGCGTCCGTGGACGAGCCCGACGAGGTCGCCCGCGCGCTGCGCCGCCACGACGTCGACGTCGTCGTCCTGCACGACGCGCTCGGGACCACGCCCGTCCTCACCCTCGCCCGCGAGATCGCCGGCAACTTCCCGGAGGTCGGCCTGGTGCTGATCGCCAACGAGGACTCCTCGGAGCTCCTGCGGGCGGCGATGCAGGCGGGACTGCGCGACGTCGTGCAGCTGCCGCTCACGCTCGAGCAGCTCGAGGCCGGCGTGCGCGCGGCGGCCCAGTGGTCGCAGACCGTGCGCGAGCGCGTGTCCGGCGAGGAGAGCGCGGCCTCCGGCCTCGGCGGCCAGCTGATCGTCGTCGCCGGGTCAAAGGGCGGCGTCGGGACCACGACCGTCGCCGTGCAGCTCGCGCTCGCCGCGACCCGCGCCGGCCCCGGCCGCCCGGTCTGCCTGGTGGACTTCGACCTGCAGACGGGCGACCTGCGCGCGATGCTCGACACGCCGCCGCGGCGCTCGGTCGCCGACCTCGTTGACGTGGCGGCGGAGATCACGGTGCGCCACCTGCAGGAGACGCTCTACAGCCACCGCGCCGGCGTGCGCCTGCTGCTGTCGCCCGAGGAGGGCTGGCGCGGCGAGGACGTCACCGCCGAGGCGGCGCGCAACGTCCTCGACGCCGTCCGCTCGCGCCACGCGCTGACCGTGGTCGACGTCGGGTCGAGCCTGTCCGACGCGGGCGTCGCCGCCGTCGAGGCCGCCACCACGCTGATCATCGTCACGACGCCGGACATCCTCGCGCTGCGCGGCGTGCGCCGGCTCAAGGCGCTGCTCTCCAGCGTGCAGGCGCGCGAGGGCGAGGACGCCATGGTGCTGCTCAACCGGACCTCGCGACGCCTCGAGGTCCAGCCCGACGTGGCGCGCCGCGTCGTCGGCGGGGTGGTGGCGCAGACGACGATCCCGGCCGACTTCTCCGCCTTCGAGCCCGTCGTGAACACGGGGCAGCCGGACCGGCTGACCGACCAGAAGATCATCACCGCCTACGACCAGCTCGCGGCCGAGCTCGACGTCATGCCGATCGAAGAGGACGAGCTCAACGGCTCGCGCGGCGGCCTGCTCGCCCGGCTCACCGGCGAGCGCGGCCAGTCCACCGTCGAGGCGCTGGGGGTGATGCCGATCGTCATCTTGATCTTTTTGGCGATGTGGCAGATCGGGCTGGCCGGCTTCACCTACATCCTGGCCGGCCACGCCGCCCGCGAGGGCGCCCGCGAGCTCGCCACCAAGCCCGACGACACGCCGAAGGACGACCCGCCCTATGCCCAGACCGCGCGCGAGGACCTCCCGAGCGCGTGGCGCGGCGGTGCCGCCGTGACCCGTCCGGACTCGGTGACGGTGATGGTCAAGCTCGACATCCCGCTCGTGATGCCCGGCTTTGACTCGCCGATCTCCGTGTCCTCGAGCGCGGCCACCTCCGTCGAGGACCAGCCCGTGCCCGACCAGCAGCTGCCGCCCAAGCCGGGCGCGACGCCCGACCCGGAGACGGGAAGTTGATCCGGCGCCTGCATCGCGACGAGTCCGGCCAGGCCGCGACGGAGCTGGCGGGGATGCTGATCTACCTGGTGCTGGCGGCCCTCGCCATCTGGCAGGTCATGCTCGTGGCGTGGTCGATGACCGAGGCCTCCAACGCCGCGCGCACCGGCAGCCGCATCGTCGGTCGCGGCGGCGACCCCGAGCGCGCCGCGACGGACGCCCTGACCTCGGCGTTGCGCGACGGCAGCCAGGTGGACGTGCGCAACGACCAGGTCACGGTGCACGTGCGCGTCCCGATCATCTTCCCCGGCTTCTCCGTCGGCCAGTTCACCATCACGCGCCAGGCGGAGCTTCCTTCCTGATGGGCCTCAAGGACCGCATCACCTCCAACGGGAGCGCGGCACAGACCGACGGCGACGGCGTCACGTACTACCGCCGCCGCCTGCTGGAGGAGATCAACCTCTCAGAGATCGCAGAGCTCTCCGAGGCGCAGCGTCGCGCGCGGCTTGAGCGCGTCGTCGGGCGCATGGTCTCGCGCGAGGGGCCGGTGCTCTCAAACGCGGAGCGCACCCGCCTGATCCGGCGCGTGATCGACGAGGCGATCGGGCTCGGCGTGCTCGAGCCGCTGCTCGCCGACGAGTCCGTCACGGAGATCATGGTCAACGGCACCGACGAGGTCTACGTCGAGCGCGACGGCCGCATCCAGCGCGCCGACGTGCGGTTCTCCGACGAGGCCCAGCTGTATCAGACGATCGACCGCATCGTCTCCCAGATCAACCGCCGCGTGGACGAGGCCTCCCCGATGGTCGACGCGCGCCTGCCCACCGGCGAGCGCGTCAACGTGATCATCCCGCCGCTGGCGCTGCGCGGCCCGACGATGACCATCCGCCGCTTCCCGCGGCTGTTCACGATCGCCGAGTTGATCGGCCTCGGCTCCTTCGACCGCGCGCTCGGCGACCTGATGACGGCGTGCGTGAAGGCGCGGCTGAACATCGTGATCTCCGGCGGCACCGGCGCGGGCAAGACGACGCTGCTCAACGCGCTCTCGGCGGCGGTGCCCCACGGCGAGCGCGTCATCACGGTCGAGGACTCCGCCGAGCTGCGCCTGCAGCAGCCGCACGTCGTGACGCTCGAGGCGCGACCCGCCAACGTCGAGGGCAAGGGCCAGGTCACCATCCGCGACCTCGTGCGCAACTCGCTGCGCATGCGGCCCGACCGCATCATCGTCGGCGAGGTCCGCGGCCCCGAGACGCTCGACATGCTTCAGGCGCTCAACACCGGCCACGAGGGCTCACTGGTCACCGTGCACGCCAACTCGTGTGACGACGCCCTGCACCGCATCGCCACGCTGGCGACGATGAGCGAGCTGCAGATCCCCTACGAGGCGCTGTCGGACCAGATCAACTCCGCCATCCACGTGATCGTGCAGATCGATCGCTTCGCCGACGGCGGCCGCCGCATCTCGGAGGTCGCCGCCGTCGCGTCCGCGCGCCGCGAGCCGTTCCGCCTGGCCACGATCGCCCAGTTCGAGGTGGACCCGATCGGCCCCGAGCGCCGCGTCACGGGCACGATGCGCCACTTCGAGCCGCCGCCGTGGATGACGCGGCACTTCATGTTGCGGGGCGAGGCCCTGCCGGCCGCGTTCGCGTCCAGGGCAGACGACGTGGCGCAGGAACGGGCCGCGGTGTGAGAGAGGACCAGAAGGCGCTCGCGATCCTCGCCGGGGCGCTGCTCGTGGCCTTCGTGGGGATCCTGGTGCTCGTGACGGGCTCCGCCCGCCGCGCCGAGCTGGTGGTCCGCGGCGGCGAGGACCTCGGCGAGCCGAGCCTGCGGCGCGTGCTGGAGTTCATCGACCTGCGGCTGCGGCGCGGGCGGCCGGGCCGGCGGCTGCACGAGTGGCTGCGCGCGTGCGGCGCTCCGCTGGCGACGGCGGACTTCGTCGGAATCGTGGTCGCCGTCGCCGTGGTCGTGGCGCTGCTGGGGATGCTGGTCGTCCCGCCCGCCGCCGCCGGCATCATCGGCGTCGCGGGGACGCTCGCGGGGGCCCGGTCGTGGGGCGAGCGCCTGCGCGGACAGCGCAGCGAGGCCTTCATCCAGCAGCTTCCCGAGCTCGCCCGCACGCTGTCGAACGCCTCGGCGGCGGGCCTCTCGATGATTGGCGCCGTGCAGCTGACGGCCCGGGAGCTCGCTGATCCCGCCGGCACCGAGATGCGGGCCGTCGTCCAGGAGCTGCGCCTCGGGCGCGGCCTCGACGACGCGCTGGAGGGCCTGCAGAAGCGGCTGCCGTCGCGCGAGTCCGCCGTGCTGGTGACCACGCTCACGATCCAGCAGCGCGCCGGTGGAGACACGGTGCGGGCGCTGCAGGAGCTCTCCGAGACGCTCGACGCGCGCAAGGACCTGCGCCGCGAGGTCCGCACGCTGCTCGCCGGCACCGTGTACACCGCCTACCTGGTCGCGGGCATCGGCTTCGGCACGATCTTTTTGCTCAACGTCCTCTCGCCGGGTGTCCTGCGCCAGATGTTCAACTCCGTCATCGGCCTGATCGCGCTCGCCGTGGCCGGGATCCTGTGGGGGATCGCCTTCGTCTTGATCCGCCAGACGACGCGGGTGGACATGTGAGCCCCTCGGGCCTGAACCCCGGCGTCTACGGGCTGCTCGGCGCGGCGTGCTTCGCGATCGCGCTGATCGCCATCGGAGGCATGCGCGCCGAGGGCTTTGTCCCGCTGCACGACGAGGGTGCCGCGGACGCGGCCCGGCCGAAGGGCCTCGCCGGCCTGATCGAGCGCCTCGCTCTGTGGTTCGGCCCGCGCCTGACCGCCGCGCTGAGCGTCGGGCGCCGCGAGTCGATCGATCGCCGCCTGGACTACGCCGGGCGCCCCGGGCAGCTGACCGTGCAGGGCTACGTCGGCCGGCAGGCGGCCTACGTCGTCCTCGGCGTGGTGGGCGGCGGCTTCTTCGCCCTGCTCGGCTCGGGCTGGTTCTTCACGGTCGTCGGCGCCGTGATGGGCTGGGGTCTGCCGGAGGTCACGCTCTCGCGCACCGGGCGCCTGCGCCAGGAGCGCATCGACCGCGACCTGCCGGACTTCCTCGACATCCTCGCGGTCACGGTGCGCGCCGGCCTCGGCTACCGGCTCGCGCTCGAGCGCGTCGCGCACTCGCTCGGTGGCCCGGTGGGCGAGGAGATGATCACGGCCCTGCGCCAGATGGGCCTCGGCAAGCAGCGCCGCGAGGCCTTCGAGGGGCTGCGCGACCGCAACAAGTCCGAGCCGCTGAAGAGCTTCGTCGGCGCCCAGATGCAGGCGGAGGAGCTCGGCGTGCCGCTCGCCGACGCGCTCAACGACATCGCCATCGACATGCGCCGCCTCGCCCATCAGGCGGCCCGCCGCCGCGCGCAGCGTGCCGCCCCGCGCGTGAGCCTGATCACAACGACGCTGATCGTCCCAGGCTCGATGATCCTGCTGCTCATCTCCCTGCTGCTCGGGTCCGGCGTGCTGGACAGCGGGCTGCTCGGGTAGACAGCGGGCTGAGATGGACTGGAAGAAGCTCCGCGAGGGGGGCGGCGGCGAGGCGGCCGGCTGGATCGAGCAGGCGGTCAAGCTCGTCATCGCCCTGCGCGCGACCGCCCTGCTGCTCACCGTGCTGTACGACCCGGGCCTCAAGCACGCCGCGGTGCTGTTCGTCGCGCTGCTGATCGCCGCGGCGGCCTCGCTCGTCCCGCTGCGCACCTGGGACCGCATCGGGCCGACGCTCGTCCGCCACCCGCTGTGGCTGGGCGGCGAGATCGTCCTCAGCGCGCTGATCCTCGTCCTCACCGGCGTCGAGAGCCCGTTCTTCACCTACACGCTGGGCACGGCCGCGCTCGCCGGCCTGCTCTACGGTCCGCCCGGAGCGCTCCTGTTCTCGCCGATGCTGATCGGGGTGTACTTCTGGGTGGTCGACGTTCGCTCGAGCGTCGAGACGCTGCCGCCCTCCTTCCAGCTGCACGTCGGGCTGCCGGGGCTCTATCTGATCGCGGGGGCCTCCGGGGCGGTCGGGCGCATCCTGCTGGACCGCATCAGCGCGGCCGAGCTCGAGCTGGGCCATCAGCAGGAGACGGCGGCGGCCGAGCGCGAGCGCGGGCGCCTGGCGCGCGACATGCACGACTCGCTGGCCAAGACCGTTCATGGGATCGGCTTCTCCGCGCTCGCGCTCTCGCGTCGCATCGAGCGCGACCCGCAGGCGGCGGCCACCGATGCCCGCCTCCTGGCCGAGGACGCCCAGCACGCGGCCCAGCAGGCCCGTGACCTGATCGCCGGCCTGCGCGCCCAGCAGGAGTCCGACCGCTCGCCCGGCGCGGCGCTGCGCGCCGAGGTGGCGGCGTGGGAGGCGGACTCGGGCATCGACGTCAAGCTGTCCGCTGCCGACCTCGACGAGCTCGCCCCTGTGGCCGCGCGCGAGCTGCGCTGGATCCTCAAGGAGGCGCTGCGCAACGTCACGCGCCACGCGCCGCAGACGACGACGGTCAAGGTCCGCGTGCGCCGCCTCGGCGGGCGCGTCGTGCTGTCGGTCGCCGACGACGGCCCCGGCTTCGATATGCCGGAGGACCTGGGACTGCTGTCGGCCGACCGGCACTACGGCCTGGTCGGCATGCGCGAGCGCGCGCGGGTCGCCGGCGGCGAGCTGATGGTCGAGTCGGCCCCCGGAGAGGGCTGCACCGTCTCGGCCTGGGTCCCCTCGGCCGGGCCTGAGACACCGGTCGCGGCGCCGCCTGCCGCCGAGGCCTCCCGTACGGTCTCGGGCTTCCAATGGCAGTGATCAGGGTCCTCCTCGTCGACGACAACGCGATCGTCCGCCGCGGCCTGGCGAGTCTGCTCGCCGACGCCGACGGCATCGAGGTCGTGGGGGAGGCCGGTGACGGGCGCGCGGCGATCGCGGTGGCCGCCGAGCTCAAGCCCGACGTCGTGTGCCTCGACGTGCGCATGCCGATCATGGACGGCGTGGCCGCCGCCGGCCCGCTGGCGGAGCGCTCGCGCGTGCTCATGATGAGCTACTCCGAGGACGAGCACCTCGTCACGGGCGCGATCCGCGCCGGCGCGTCGGGCTACCTCGTGCACGGGCGCTTCGACCCCGAGGAGCTCGAGCAGCGCATCCGCTCCGTCGCGTCGGGCGAGATGGTCCTCAGCCCCTCGGTCACCCCCGCGGTCTTCGACGCCCTGCGGCGCGCGCCGGGACCGGCGAACGACGCGAACGCGACCGGTTTGGGATCGCTGACCTCCCGCGAGCGCGAGGTGCTCAACCTGCTCGCCCGCGGCCTCGCGAACCGCGACATCGCCGGCGAGCTGGTGATCACGCACAAGACGGTCAAGAACCACCTGTCCCGCATTTACGAGAAGATCGGCGTGAGCTCGCGGGCCGAGGCGATCGCGCTCTGGCTCGGCGTCTCCCCGCAGTAGCGGGACCCGCTTTTGCACTGGGGGTCCCAAGGAGGTTTAGGCCCCCCGGCCCAGGCCCAGGTTGAGCCCCCGGCCTCTTTTGGAAGGCCCCTGGTGAGCGCAGAATGATCACCAGTCAACCGGTCAGCCGAACTTCCAACCCAGGGGGCTTCACCTCATGTCAGACCTCATCACCACCGCCAACGACAAGTCCGTCGAGCTCCAGGTCCGCTCGTTCACGGCCGTCAAGCGCATGGCCCACAGCGCCGCCGAGCGCATGAAGGACGAAGAGGGCCAGACGGCCGCTGAGTACCTCGGCATCCTCCTCCTCGTCGCGGCGATCATCCTCGCCATCACGAAGCTGGGCATCGACTCGAAGATCGCCGGAGGCGTGCAGAAGGCCGTCGACTCCATCACCGGTGGCGGTGGCGGTGGCGGCACGAAGAAGGCCGGCTAGAGCTTCGCGCAGCGTAAGCACGCGCATCAGCCCACGAAGCCCCGGGAGCCCCCGCCCCGGGGCTTCGTGCCGTCCGGGGTCGTCCGGCCGCGTTCTATCCTCCGTGGGGAGTGTCGCTGGCTGCGCAGATCAAGATCGACGTGGAGACCGCCATGAGGGCGGGCGACCGCGATCGCGTGCTCGCGCTGCGCCTCGTGCTCGCCGAGCTGCAGAGGGCCGCCAAGGAGGGTGGCGACGACGAGCAGGCCGTGCTGCGCCGCGAGCTCAAGCGGCGCCGCGACGCCGAGGTCGCCTTCCGCGACGGCGGGCGTCCGGAGATGGCCGACAAGGAGGCCTGGGAGGGCGAGCTGATCGCGACCTACCTGCCGTCCCAGCTCTCCGACGCAGAGCTCGACGCGCTCGTCCGCGACGCCATCGCGCAGACCGGCGCCGCGTCACTGCGCGACATGGGAAAGGCGATCAAGCACGCGATGAGCGCCGCGGACGGCCGCGCCGAGGGCGTGCGCGTCTCGGCCCGCGTCAAGAAGGCACTGGCCGCCTGATGGCGCGCCGCCAGCTCGAGGTGTCCAACGAGGTCGCTGCCGAGCTCGCCGGCTCGCAGGACCGGATGCTGCGCGAGCTCGAAAGCCAGCTCGACTGCGACGTCTTTCTGCGCGGCAACGTGGTCACGCTCGACGGCGACGCCGAGGCGGTCGCCAACGGCGCCACGGTGGTCCGCGAGCTCTCCAACCTGGTCGGCCGCGGTCACACCGTGGACCCGGGCACGCTGGACTCCGTGGCGCGCGTGCTCGACCAGGCCGAGTCGCCCAGCCAGGTCCTCGAGGACGTCGTCTGGCGCCACCGCAGCCTGCGCGTCGCGCCCAAGTCGGTCAACCAGAAGCGCTACGTCGACGCGATCCGCGAGCACACGGTGACGTTCGGCATCGGCCCGGCCGGCACCGGCAAGACGTTCCTGGCGATCGCGATGGCCGTGGCGGCGCTCTCGCGGCGCGAGGTCAACCGCATCATCCTCACGCGCCCCGCGGTCGAGGCCGGCGAGCGGCTCGGCTTCCTGCCCGGTGACCTGATGGCCAAGGTCGACCCGTACCTGCGCCCCCTCTTTGACGCGATGAACGACATGCTCGACCCCGAGCGCGTGACCGCCCACCTCGAGAAGGGGGTGATCGAGGTCGCGCCGCTGGCCTTCATGCGCGGCCGCACGCTCAACGACTCCTTCATCATCCTCGACGAGGCGCAGAACACCTCGCCCGAGCAGATGAAGAT
This sequence comes from Solirubrobacterales bacterium, assembly GCA_038318085.1. GTDB lineage: Bacteria > Actinomycetota > Thermoleophilia > Solirubrobacterales > Solirubrobacteraceae > DATLGB01. The sequence continues at coordinate 13,272 of JBBQBV010000038.1, read as the reverse complement.
GTTCCTCACGCGCCTGGGCTTCGGGTCCCGGATGGTCGTCAACGGCGACGTCTCGCAGATCGACCTCCCCCGCGACCAGCGCTCCGGGCTCGTCGAGATCGGGGAGATCCTGCGGCCCGTCGAGGGCGTCGGGGTCGTGCAGTTCGGCGCCGACGACGTGGTCCGCCACAAGCTCGTCCAGCGGATCGTCCAGGCCTACGCCGACCACGCCGAGCAGTCCGCGCCCGACCTGCGCAGCGCCAAGCCGCAACGGCGTGCTTGAGATCGACGTCCTGGGCGAGCACCTGGCCGAAGCGCGCGTCCGCGAGCTCGCGGCCGTCGCGCTCGGCTCGGCGGGCATCGGCGCCGGCCACGTCGCCGTCACGTTCGTCAGCGCCCGGCGCATCGCCGAGCTCAACGCCGAGTTCCGCGGGCGACCGGGCCCGACCGACGTGCTGTCGTTTCCCGTCGACGAGCTCGGCGACGCCTTCGGGCCGCGCGAGCTCGGCGACGTGGTGATCTGCCCGGAGCATACGCTCGACCTCGAGGAGGCCGTGGTCCACGGGGTCCTGCACCTCGTAGGCATGGACCACGAGACCGACGCGGGGGAGATGCTCGCCGTGCAGGCGCAGATCCTCTCCTGGATGGCCTCGGCGTGACCCGCTCGGGGTTCATCGCGGTGGCGGGGCGCCCCAACGTCGGCAAGTCGACGCTCGTCAACGCGATCGTCGGGCGCAAGGTGGCGATCGTCAGCGACAAGCCCCAGACCACGCGGCGCGCGATCCGCGGCGTCGCCACGAGCATGTCCGCACCAACCCCGTGGCAGGCGGTGCTGTGCGACCTGCCCGGCGTCCAGCGCCCACGCGACGTGCTCACCACGCGCATGCAGCGGCGCGTCGAGGCCGAGATCGCCGACTGCGACGGCGTCCTGTTCGTCGTCGACGCGGTCGCAGGCGTCGGCGGCCCCGGTGACCGCTTCATCGGCCAGGCGCTGTCGGGCTCGAAGGCGGCGGTCACGATCGTGGTCAACAAGGCCGACAAGCTGCATCGTGCCGGCATGGTCGAGGCGCTCCAGGACGCGAACACGCTCGACGCCGCGTTTGCCCTGGACGCCGAGATCTACCCCGTCTCCGGGCGCAAGGGGACGGGTCTGGAGGCGCTGACCGACCGCATCGTGGCGCTGCTCCCGGAAGGGCCGTTCTATTTTCAAGAGGACGAGGTCTCCGACCTGCGGGAGGACTTCCGCTTGGCCGAGCTCGTCCGGGAGCAGGTCCTGCGCCGCACCCGCCAGGAGGTCCCGCACGCGGTCGAGGTCCAGGTTGAGGAGATCGAGACGCGCGACGGCATCTTGCACGTCCGCGCCGCCGTCTGGGCGGAAACCGAGTCCCAGAAGGGCATCCTCATCGGGTCCCGGGGCGCGATGATCAAGAACGTCGGCACCGCCGCCCGCAGGGAGATCGAGGCCGAGGTCGGCGAGCGGGTCCACCTCGATCTCCATGTCCGCGTGCGCCGCTCCTGGCGCGCCGACGACGCGCTGCTGGACCGGCTGGGGATCACGTAGTGAGGGACCACTAGTGGCGTACGGCGCCCGCGAAGCGCGGCAGGAGCTGCTCGACACGGTGGCGGTGGCGATCGAGGAGCTCGGGGTCGCCCTCGCGGCGCTGGGCGAGGCCTACGAGCAGCTCGACGAGGGCAGCGCGGACAGGCTCGAGGAGCAGCTCTTCAGGCCCGTCCAGGTCGCCTTCGGCCGCGCGCAGCGCACCCACGCGGAGTTCGCCGCCCGCCACGGCCTGCCGACGCGGACGTTCGCGCCGGGGTCCGCCGGGCTTCCGTCGCTGGGCGTCAAGGGCTTTCTCGAGCGCGCGGTCGAGGCCGTCGGCCTGTGCGAGCACTTCCTGATCGAGCTGCAGGACTCCATGCGGCCGGTGGAGGTCGGCGACGCCGAGCTGCGCGCCGGCCTCGCCGAGGTGCGCACGCTCGTCGGCGACGTCAAGCGCCGGGCCGACCGCTTCGTCAGCCTGTACGGTCGCTGATCAGGCGCGCCGCCGCCAGCACGAGCGCGTCCGCGCCGCGCGGGCCGGTGAGCTGGGTGCCGTCGGGCATGGCGAGCGCGGGGAGGCCGAGGAGGTCTTGGATCACGACCCAGGGCGCCGCGACCTCGCGCACGTCGACGTGCTCGTCGTAGCGCGGGGCCGGCACGGACGCGACGGGGGAGCGGACGAGGTCGTACTCCTCGAAGACGGCGTCCATGTGCGCGCGCATGGCCTCGACGTGCGCGCGCGCTGCCCGGACCTCCTCCTTCGTGATGGTCTCGGCGAGCTCGAGGCGGACGCGGACCGACGGCGTGTACTCGGCGCCACGGGCCGGCCAGAGACCGAGGCCGCGGTGCGTGGCCAGCGCCTCCGTGCACATGAGCGCCTGGTAGGCGGCGGCGGCCGCCTCGCCGTAGGGGAGCGCCGAGGCCGGGGCGATCCGCGGCGCGCGCTGCAGCTCGACCGGCGCATCGCCGCCCAGGACCGCGAAGAGCAGCGCACAGTCCTGTGCCGTCGTCGCCAGCGGGCCGACGTGGTCCAGCGACGGCGCCAGCGGCCAGACGCCCTCGGTCGACACGATCCCGTGCGTCGGCTTGAAGCCGAAGATCGCACACCATGCGGCGGGCAGCCGGATCGAGCCGCCGGTGTCGGTGCCCAGCGCCAATGGCGCCATGCCGGCGGCGACCGCGGCCGCCGACCCGCCGCTCGAGCCGCCCGTCATCCGCTCCGGGTCGCGCGGGTTGCGCGTGAGCGGCCGGCCGTCCATGCCCAGCATCGACATGCCCCAGGCGAACTCGTGCGTCCGCGTCTTGCCGATCAGCACGGCGCCGGCCGCTCGCGCCCGCCGTACCGCCTCGGCGTCGCGCGCCGGCACGCGCCCGGCCAGCAGCGCGGAGCCGCACGCGGTCTCCACGCCCTCGCTGTCGAAGAGGTCCTTGACGGCCAGCGGAACGCCGCAAAGCGGGCCCGACGGCGCACCCCGGCCCCAGGCAGCCTCCGCGGCCAGTGCCTCCTCCCGCGCTCGCGGCAGGCACAGCGCGGCGAAGGCCCCGAGGTGCGGATCGATCCGCGCCTCGCAGGCTGCCAGCGCCTCCACCGGCGAGCGCTCGCGGGCCGCGAAGGCCGCGAGCAGCTCGCCGGCCCCCGTCAAGGCAGCGGCAGGATCGGCCCGCGGAAGGGCCCGGTCCCGTCGGCCAGCTGCAGCCCCGAGAAGTCCGAGAACGTCCGCGCGTAGGCGAGCTCGGAGGCGAGGTCGCCGACCCCGTTGGTGGCCGGCAGGGGCGCGAGCCCGAGCGTGGAGAGCACGCCGAACGCCTTGCCGGTCTTGTCCATGAAGCCCGAGCCCGAGTCGCCGGGGATGCCTGGCGTCACCGTCAGGACCGTGTGGTTGAAGCCGCTGTTGGACGTGGCGCCGATCTGGATGCCCTCCTTCGGGCTCAGCAGCGCGATGCCCTGGCGCAGGACCGAGTTGCCGTAGGAGAGGACCTTGGCGGTGGAGGCGACGCTCGTCGCCAGCCCGGTCGGCCCGCCGTAGAACGGGACGGTCGGGTTGGCCCTGGCCGCATCGGCGGCGGACAGCCGCACGAGCGCGAGGTCGTTGTAGGCGCAGGTGTCGGGGTTCGTCTCCCCCCGAGCCTGCATGCGCGCCCACGAGTTGTAGACCATCGTCCCGGGCTGCGAGGCGCCCGTCACGGTGACCGGCGTGCCCTCGGGCAGCGTGCCGGAGGTGCACCCGTCGGTCGCGGTCGCCGCGCCGGTGCCCGAGCAGTGGGCAGCCTGGCCGATGTAGACCTGGTTTGAGTTGTCGAAGTAGATGAAGTTCGACGTGCACGACCCGCCGGCGGTGTCGGTGTTGACGCCGGGATGGATCGGGGCGGTGGCGGCGGGCGCCCAGGCCGGCGCCGCGGAGGCGGTGCTCGCGAGGACGAGCGCCGTGGCGAGGGCGGCGAGCGCCCATGTGGTCAAACGCATGCGCTCGGCTATACCCGCTTGGCGAGGCGCAGTCCCAAATTCGCGTAGTCGTCGAGCCCCAGCTCCGGCTCGAAGAGATAGGGCAGGCTCACCACCGGCGCGCGGGCGCCGCGCCGCAGGCGCCGGACGTGCGCGCGCTGGTCCTGGGCGCGGGCGTCAGCCGCCAGCGCGGCCGCGACCGCCGGCACGCCGGCCAGCGCCGGCCCCTGCAGGCGGGCGCGCTCGGCGGCCTTGAAGCGCTCCGGGTACAGGCCGTTGACGACGATCGCGTCGGGATCGCGCCCGACCGCCTCCACGAGGCGATCCTGCAGCTCGAGCGTCTCGTTGACCGGCATCTCCTCCGCCGTGGCGACGGCGACGTAGCCCGTCCGCCGCTCGTCGCGCAGCATGTCGCGCACCTTGTAAGCCTGGCGCTGGATCGCCCCGACGCGCGCGATGTCGCCGAACGTGTCCGGCGTGCGCAGCATCGCGACACCGTGCCCGGACGCCGGCGCGTCGACGACGACGAGGTCGTAGGTGGCGCTCGCCCCGGTCCAGCGGGTGGGCTGCGCGAGCTCCCAGACCTTCGCGATCGTGATCAGCTCCTTGACGCCGGGCGCGGCGGCGACGAAGTACTGAAAGGCCTGCGAGCGCGAGAGGACCCGCAGCGCCGCCCCGCCGACCTGCTTGCCCAGCCACTCGGCCAGCGCGTCCTGCGGGTCGAGCGTCACGGCGTAGAGGTTCTCGGCGAGCTCGACCTCGCGGTCGTGCTCGGAGCCGGCGAAGAGCCCCGCCAGGCGGCGCTGCTCGGCGACCTCGCAGACGATGGCGCGCCTGCCCTGCCCGGCGGCGGCGATGGCGAGCGCCATCGCGACGGTGGTCTTGCCGACCCCGCCCTTTCCGGTGACGTAGATCAGGTCGCGGTCAAGCAGCGTCACGGGACGACGACGAGCTTGCGCCCCGGGGCGTCGGCCTGCAGCCTCCACGCATCTGCCGCGGCGTCGAGCGGGAAGGTCTCGTAGTCCACGCGCAGCTCGCCCGCCGCCGCGTGGCTCCACATGCGCCGCAGTGCGTCCCCCCGCTGCTGCGCGCTGGAGGCGAGGTTCGTGTAGCCCAGGATCGAGAGCTCCTTGAAGCGGACGTCGTGGGAGGCGAGGGCCGCCTCGGCGCCGGCGCTCTCGCCGAGGTTGACCAGGCGGCCGTGCATCCCGAGCGCTCCCAGCGCGGCGGCGGCCGGCGCGCCCCACAGGGGATCGAGCACCAGGTCGACGTCGCCGCCGGCGGCCTCGCGCAGCGCGGCGGTGACCTCGGCGACGGACCCTTCGAGCCGGACGGTCGCGTCCGCGCCGCGCTCCGCTGCCCGGCGCAGCCCGGCCTCGCTGCGGGCGGCCGCGACGACGCGCCCGGCGCCGAGCAGCTTGGCGGCCTGCACGCCGATCAGCCCGACCGGGCCGCTCGCCCCGAGGACCACGACCGTCTCGCCGGCGGCGAGCGCCCCGCGCCGCTCGAGCGCGAGCCAGGCCGCGGTGCCGGCGATCCCGTACGCGACGGCGTGCGCGTCCTCGATGCCGTCCGGGACGTCGATCGCGTCACCGGCGGCGATCAGCGTCCGCGCAGCCATCGAGCCGAAGGGCGCGACGGTGGAGCTGAAGTAGACCCGGCGGCCGCCCTCGAGCGCGCCGACGCCCTCCGAGCCGACGACGCTCGGCAGCGGCGGCCGCCGGGCGGCCAGGGTGCCCGAGGCGACGCGCAGGTCGATCGGGTTCAAGCCCGCGGCGGACACCGCGACGACGGCTCGGCCGTCGCCCGCGGCGGGGTCCTCGAAGTCCTCGACGGCGGGCGTCTGCCCGTACCCGTGCAACACGGCGGCTCGCATACGCCGGATGGTAGGTCGGCGCAGGTACCCTCGTCGGCACATGGCGGACTCCATCCGTTTCGACGAGCGCGGCCTGGCGCCGTGCGTGATCCAGGACTGGCGGACGGGCGAGGTGCTCACGCTCGCCTACGTCAACGCCGAGGCGCTCGCCGCCACGCGGGACACGGGCGAGCTGCACCTGTGGAGCCGCAGCCGCGAAGAGCTTTGGCACAAGGGCGCCACCTCGGGTCACGTCCAGAAGGTCCGCGCCCTGCGCTACGACTGCGACGCCGACGCCGTCCTCGCCCTCGTGGAGCCCGCCGGGCCGGCCTGCCATACCGGCGCGCGGACCTGCTTTCACCACGGCGAGCTCGAGCCGCCCGCGCCGCACGAGGCGCTGCCGGGCCTCGAGCGCACGATCGCCGAGCGCCGGGCGGGCGGGGACACCGGCGGGTCCTACACGGCCAGGCTGCTCGCGGGGGTGGGCGGGCTCGATCCCGGTGAGAAGGTGATGGAGGAGGCCGAGGAGGTCGCCCGGGCGGCGCGCGAGGAGACCGACGAGCGCGTCGCCAGCGAGGCGGCCGACGTCCTGTATCACCTCGAGGTGCTTCTGGCCTCGCGCGACCTTGCCCTGGCCGACGCCCAGGAGGTGCTCCTTGGCCGCCGTCGCTGACGAGCTCGCCGCCCTCACCGGCGTGATCGCGCCGACGCTCGAGGAGGTCCGCATCCTCGCGGGCAACGGCGACGGCCACCGGCTGATCCCGATCACGCAGACGCTGATCGAGGACACCGAGACGCCGGTCTCGGCCTTCCTGAAGCTGCGCGGTGCCGGCCCCGCCTTCCTGCTGGAGTCCGCCGAGCAGGGCCAGAAGGTCGGCCGCTGGTCGTTCATCGGCTACAAGCCGAGCTCGGTGCTGCGCTGGTCGCTGGCCGACGGCGGGGATCCGTACACGCTGGCGGCGGAGGCGGTCGCCGCGCACAAGCAGGCCATCCGGCCCGATCTGCCGCCCTTCGCGGGCGGCGCGGTGGGCGTCTTCGGCTACGACTGCGTGCGCGCGGTCGAGCACCTGCCCGGCCCGAACCCGGACCCCGTCGGCCTGCCCGACATGGCGCTGATGCTCTCCGACGTGATCGTGGCGTTCGACCACCTCAAGCACACGAGCACGATCCTCGCCAACGTCGACGCCGAGGACGTCGACGCGGGCTACGAGCGCGCGGTCGCCGCCATCGCGGAGGCCCGCGAGCGCCTCAAGGGCCCGCTGCCGCAACTGGCCCGGGCGCCCGGAGCGCGCGCGGAGCCGCAGTTTCGCTCCAACATGGCCCGCGAGGCCTTCGAGGCGATGGTCGCGCGGATCGTCGAGTACGTCCATGCGGGCGACGCCTTCCAGGTCGTGCCGTCACAGCGTTGGAGCGCCGAGGTCGAGGTCGAGCCGTTCTCGATCTACCGCGGCCTGCGCGCCGTCAACCCGTCGCCGTACATGTACTTTCTCGACTTCGAGGACTTCCAGATCGTCGGCGCCTCGCCCGAGCCGCTCGTGACGGTCGTCGGGGACCGCGTCACCACGCGGCCGATCGCCGGCACACGCCAGCGCGGCGCGACCGCCGCGGAGGACACGCGCATCGCCGCCGAGCTGCTCGCCGACGAGAAGGAGCGCTCCGAGCACGTCATGCTCGTGGACCTCGGCCGCAACGACCTCGGGCGGGTGTGCGAGTACGGCACCGTCGCGGTCGAGAGCTTCATGGCCGTCGAGCACTACTCGCACGTGATGCACATCGTCTCCAACGTGGCGGGCAGGCTGCGCCCCGAAGTGGGGCCGATCGACGCCCTGCGCTCGCTGCTGCCGGCCGGGACGCTGTCCGGCGCGCCCAAGGTCCGGGCGATGGAGATCATCGAGGAGCTCGAGCCGATCAAGCGCGGCGTCTACGGCGGCGCCGTCGGCTATCTGTCCTACACGGGCGACCTCGACACCTGCATCTGCATCCGGACCGTCGTGTGCAAGGACGGCACGGCGCACATCCAGGCGGGCGGCGGGACGGTCGCCGACGCCAAGCCCGACTACGAGTACGAGGAGTCGCGCGCGAAGGCCCGCGGCGTGGTGCGGGCGTTCGAGCTCGCGGTGCGACAGCCCGACTGGAGCTGACCGTGCAGGTGCTGATGGTCGACAACTACGACTCGTTCACCTACAACCTCGTCCAATACCTGGGGGAGATGGGGTGCGACCTCGAGACGGTGCGCAACGACGCCGCCTCGGTCGACGAGCTGCTCGAGCGGGGCGCCGACCGCGTCGTGGTCTCGCCCGGGCCGTGCACGCCGCGCGAGGCGGGCATCTCGGTCGAGGTGATGCGGCGCTTCCCCGAGGCCGGGGTGCCGACGCTCGGGGTCTGCCTCGGCCACCAGTCCCTCGCCGAGGCGTTCGGGGGCACGGTGATCCGCCACCTGCCGGTCCACGGCAAGACGACGGAGATCGAGCACGACGGCGAGGGCCTGTTCGCCGGGCTGCCCGACCCGCTGACCGTCGGGCGCTACCACTCGCTCGTCGTCGACGACCTTCCGGACGAGCTCGTCGAGACGGCGCGCGGCGGCGGCGTGTTGATGGCGATGCGCCACCGCGAGCTGCCTGCCTACGGCGTCCAGTTTCATCCCGAGTCCGTCCTGACCCCGGACGGCAAGGCGCTGCTGCGCAACTTCCTGGAGCTCGCTCCCTGAGACCTGCCTCAGGATACGACGGCGAGTGCGTTGCGCTCGTGCTTCCGGCGCCACTGGTCGTCGGAAACGCGACGGAACGCTGGCGCGACGAGCTTGGCCACGCGAGGCAGGATGGACACGTTCGGGCTCGCGCGGACGACCACCCCCTCGGCGGCCGGCGCGCCGAAGCACGAGGGTCCAAGCAGATCGTCCAGCGCCTCATGGCTGCCAAGCGTGCCCGAAAACAGCAGCGGCGGGGCCGCGACGCCAGCGCTGCGCAGCAGTTCGTCTCGATCTGTCGGAACCATCCACGACCCGTCGGCGTCTAGGACGTCAAAGCCGAAGAACCAATCGGGAAGCGCGTGATAGCGGATGGCATGAGTGAGCCATAGCCATTCCCCATAGAGCACACGGTTGTCCACGAGCGCGTCTCGCAGTGCGTCGGTCCGCTCGGCAGCCCAGGCGCGCAGCGGACCAAGCTGGCCTGCGCGGTCCATAGCACCCACGCCGCCGCGTGTCGCGGCCGAGAGCGTGCCGTCGCGAGCCATCCAGAGCATGACGTTCGCGCCGTCGAGCTTCTCCTCGACGCGGATGGGGTGACGCAGCAGCTCGTCGCGCACCTTTGGTGCAAGCAGGCGATCGTCGCTTGTCGCAGCTGGGGCGGGAGACAGGTGCGGCACGCGCGGGTAGGAAGGCGGCCACTCGCTCATCCGGCGTAGGCCGCGAGCCGCTGGTCGTGTGTCCAGACACCGACGGCGATGCCGGAAGTCCGGTTGGCGAACATCTCTCGCTCGGCCAGGATCGTAAGGTCCCCCGCACCGAGCACTCCGGCGCCGGCGAGATCGACGAACGTCCCCGTCGATGGCGTGCCGTCGCAGAGCAACTGGAGCATGGACTCGTCCCACTCCACGGCGTGCAACACCCAGGGCAGGACACCGTCCGTAGTCGCGCGCAGCAGCTTGACGAACCGCTCGGCGCTCTGACGTCGGCCGTGCCCATCGCCGACCTGGGCGATGTGATTGCCGGTCTCGATAATGGTTGCGATCGGGAGGACGAGCTGGACGCCGTCGGCGACCAGCTGGCGAAGCTCCAACCTCACCGTTTCTGTGTCCTGGCACTTGCCCGGAACCGAGAGGAGGTCGCAGAGCACCGACGTGTCGACGAAGCGCACCTGCCTCAAGGACCGTCTCCGAGCACGGAGTCCAGCGCGGCGAGTGCGTCGTCTGCGTCGATGACCTCGTCGAGACGGCGCTTCGTCACGGCGTCGCCAAGGCTCCCGGAGGCCATGGCGCGCGGATAGGCCTGCAGGTCTACCAGGCGGGCGAGTCGGCTCACGCCGTTCTCCCGGTCGCGGTCGCAGACCACCACACCCTCATGATCAGAAGCTTCGAGCGCCGAGAGGATGGCTGGGCTGTGGGTCGTGACCAGTGTGCGGACCCGGCGGCGGTTGGACTCCTCGCGGATGAGGCCGACGGCCCGCGCTGCCTGAGACGGATGCAGGCCGTTCTCGATCTCCTCGATCACCAGCATCCGGTGCCCCGCGGGCTCATCGTCATCGTGCCGGCTGAGCGGCGGAGGCTCGAGCAGCGCCGTGGCGAAGGCAAGGAAGCGCAGCATGCCGTCGCTCATCACCCGCGCCGAAACGGGCACCACCCGTTTGCCCAGACGCTCCTCCAGCGCGATGATCACGTCGCCGAGCGTGGATGGCTGCAGCGATATCCCGTCTACCGGTTGCTGGGGCAGCGCGCGCACGAGCTCGCGCAGCCGCTCCCACGTCTCCGGATCTCGCTCGAGCGCCCCGACCGCGGCGGAGAGGTTGTCGGCCTGGCGGCGCAGGACGACATCGCGAGCCGGGACGTATTGGCGCATGAGCTGCGGCACTGGATCAAGCACGAATACGGCTTCCAGTGCGGCCACGACGCTCGTCGCGGCGCGATGCACACGGTCCAGGGCATCGGTGCCACTCGGCACCTTCGTCGGCACTTGAGTGATGAGCAGCCGAGTCGATCGGAAGGGCAGGGCCGGGTTCTTGCCCTGCTTGCCGTTGTCATAGCGCGTCAGCACGTCGAGCTTGTCCGCCTCTGGGGTATCGGTGGCGAGGAGGTCGCGCTCCCGGCCATTGTCACGGCACCAGAGTCGCTCGGCGACGATCTGCACCTCTGGGTCGACGCGGATCGTGACGTCGAGCTCGAAGGCCTCCTCGCCGGACCTGACGCGGCAGCCAAGGGCGAACTGATCGTCGCCGAAGGGCGCGCATCCGCGAGCGCCGCCGCGAACCTCCTGGCCTTCCCGTCGGTGGCCGTCGATCGCGTCTTGAATGTCCTCGCCCTGCGCGAGCTTCGACAGCACTTGCAAGCCGTCGATGGCGTTTGACTTGCCGCTGCCGTTGCGGCCGATGACGAGCGTCAGGTCTCGCAGGGGAAGAGCGGCGTCCCGGAACGACTTAAAGGCAGTCAGCCGCAGCTCCTCGAGATACGGGGAGGGCATCATGCCGCCCCCTCCTCGCTTTCGGCGTGCGCCTGCAGCGCAACAACCGATGTGAAGAACCGATACCCGTGCCGGCTCGCGGCGGCCTGAACCTCAGCCGGCTCGTCGATCAGCAGCGCGATCCGCTCCTGGCCGTAACGCAGGCCTTCGGGCCAGGCGAGATCGAGGACGGCTTCCTCGTGAAGGCCGTCCATCGCCAGAAGCGCCAGTGATTCGACACCTCGCACGAAGCCCTGCTCCTGTGCCCAGGCGTTCGCGTACGCGATCTCACGGGCCTCGTCGTCCTCGACCGCGGGTACCTGTACCGCACCGTGCTCGAGCGGGTTCTCCGCGGCCCCCTCTTCGATGCGCCCACCCCAGAGGTCCTCGAGAAGCTGGTTCGCTGCGCCTGCCAGAAGCGATCGGCGCTCCGCAAGGAAATCGAGATAGCGGGCTGGCTCCCACAGCTCAGGGTTGCCCGGAATCCAATGGGAAGCCAACGCTCCGGGGTGCCGACTCTCGCAGTCTGTCAGGTACGAGGAGGGCTCGGCGTCCGCGAGCGCGCGGTTCGTGTCCAGGGTCAGGAACGTGAAGTTGGCGATCGCATTGACCTCGGAGCGAGCGAAGTCGTGCCGGTACAGAAGGGCCTTCGGGAAGACGTGATGCACCTCGAGCGAGGCGTGCTGCCCAAGGAGGTGATTTCGCAGCTCGAGGCCGCTGCCCAGGTCCCGTGCTCCCTGCACGCGTGTCAGCATGTACAGGAGCGGATAGAAGCGTGCCCCGCGGCTCCAGCCCGAGAAATCCTGAGCCGTCACGCGCAGGTCGCCGCGCTGGCGGCGCAACTCGCCGACCAGCGCCGCAAGCGCCTCGTCGTCGGGTCTGTCGTGTCGGATCTGCTGCAGGTCGACGTTGAGGGCCGTCTCCGTGGATCCTGCGTAGCGCCCCCAGAGCAGCGCATGCACGTACCAGAACAGCAGCCGGTCCGCAGTTCGCTGATCGGTGAGCCGGAAGTCCCGGTCGGCGACGAAGCGGCTCATCAGAGGGATAGCCCCCACCGCACCCAGCACGCGGTCGTGGTCGAGGCCGAGCCGAGTCGATGTCAGGTTGAGCACCGTGTTGACGGCCCGCTCCGTCCGGATCAGTCCCTCTTGGAACTGGACTGTCGAGACCTTCTCGAATTCGGAGAACTCCGCCCGGCCAGTGACAACGGCGTTGATGTTGCGCAGCAGCCAGTCGAGGCTGAAATGATAACCGGCGTTCGACCAGCCGCTCAACCGGCCCTTGAGCTCGGTGCGAGCCTCAGGCCAGGAAGCGCACAGCTTCGCGAGCGCGAGGTCGCCCTTGGACAGCTTCGTGCCACCAGAGTTGACCTGGTTGAAGAGCTCCACGACAACGTCGACGGTCTTGTCCGGCCCCGTGATCTCCTCCGCATGCAGGTGGACGTCGCGGATCCCGTGCAGGCGTGTCAGTCGACGGGTGCGGCGACGAAAGGCGTCGAGGTCGTCCGTGGGAAGTTGCTCAAACGCCCAGTCGAGATCGCGCATGGCTCCGCTGACGTCGATCCACAGCGGGTCGTTGCGCATCGTTACCGGTACATAGAAGCCGAACCGCTCCTCATCGACGTGGAAGCGCAGGTCGGTGAACGCGTTGGCTTGCCCATCGAAGAACGGTGGTGCCTCTCCCCGAATGAGGCCGTAAAGCGACGTGATGCGCTGCTGACCATCGAGCAGCAGCGAAACGAAGCCCGGCTGCAGCTGGGCGCTTCCCCGCGCCGGGGCACCCTCGGTCGCCGTTTGCCACAGCAGGAGGCTCCCTACCGGGAATCGGCGGTACAGCGAAGCGACGAGGTTGCGGACCTGGGGACGACCCCAGACGTAGCCCCGCTGGAACTCGGGGAGGGCGATCGATCCGTTGTCGATCCGATCGAGGATGCTGGCGATCTGCACGTAACGCGAGACTAGCTACGGCGGGATGACTAAGCTCCCGCTCGACGCCGTGCCGAACCCCGTCCTCACAGAGGCCATCGACGCGCTGGCGTCCGGGCACGACCTCAGCGCCGACCAGGCCGCGGCGACCCTCGCCGAGATCATGGGAGGCGACGCCACCGAGGTGCAGACCGCGGCCGTCCTGATCGCCCTGCGCACCAAGGGGGAGACGGTCGACGAGCTCACCGGGCTGGCGCGGACCATGCGCGCGTTCGCGACGCCCGTCCGCGCCGCGAGTGAGAACCTGACCGACACGGCCGGGACCGGCGGCGGCCGCCAGACCTTCAACGTGTCCACCACGGCGGCGCTGATCGCGGC